>JAPOYM010000051.1 GCA_026706565.1 bacterium | reverse complement strand
TTCACCTCGGCGTGAAGATCCTCGGGCAAGTACACCTGCATCCTCGGCATACGCCGAAGTATACGTAGCTCATTCGACGCTTGGCCGCGCCTCGGCTGCTCCGGCTTCGGGGCGGCGGCGAGCGCGTGAGCGCCCGCAGTGCGCGCGCCTCGCGGTCAAGGACGGCCCACACCCTCCGCCCTCCCGAGGATGCTCGCGGTCGGCTCGGAGACTGTAGACGCGGGGCTCGCGTCCCGGCCGCGGGCGACTGAGGCGCTCCGGTTGAGCAAGCAGGTATAGTCTCGGCTGTGGGCAGTGACCCCCCCCCCCCGCTGCTTGATGCCGCGTAGGCCGTGCCGCTCGCTCCGGTCGGCGGTAGCGGTGGCCTTGTCGTTGGCGCTGCTGGCGGCTGGGGCCTCGCAGGCTGCCGCGCAGACATCTGACAGCGATCATCCGCCGGACACCGGGGAGCAGGCGCCGGACATCCCCGACGATGCGACCGCCGGCTTGCTGCCGGATTCGCTGGGATCGGGCGGCGCCGGTGATCCGCCGCCCGGGACCGAGGTGCTGTACCCCAATCTCGGTTCGCAGCTCAGCGCGCTGGCAGTCGCAAGCGCCGCAGGGAGCGATCCCGGCCTCGGCGGCGCGGCCGGCGCGGCGCGGCCGCCCGGGGGCACGAACTCCACGTTGAGCGGCGAGCCGCTGCTGCTCACGATGCAGCTGGACGGCAACCGCGAGGGCGTTCTCGAGTTTCTGGCCGACAACGGCGTGACGCCCGCGAACGTGCTGGGCGATTACCTCGAGGCGTACGTGCCGCCCGAGCTGCTCGGCCTGCTGGCGGGTCAGACGGGAGTGTCGCGGGTGCGTGAGATGCCGCAGCCGTTCAAGGACCGGGGCGAGGTCGTCGGTGCGGCGGCTACGCACCACGGGGCTTCGGTTTGGCATTTGAACGGCTTCACCGGCGACGGAGTGAAGGTCGGCGTCATCGACGGGTCGATCACGCCCACGTCCAAGGACGGCTTCACCGGCTTGCGTGCGCTGCTGGGCTCCGAGCTGCCATCGACGGTGGTCGGCCGCTGCTACACCGACGCGGGCAAGCCCACGAGCAATCTGGCGAACTGCGACACCAGAGGGGGCGACACGCACGGCACCCGGGTCGCGGAGTCGCTCATGGACGTGGCGCCCGACGCCGAACTGTACATCTCCAACGCGAGCACCTGGGCCGACCTGCAAAGCGCCGTCGTGTGGATGCACGGCCAAGGGGTGAAGGTCATCAATTACTCGACGAGCTGGTCGTACCACGGCGCCCCGAACGGCACGTCGCCGGTCACGCCGAGCCCGCTGAACACCGTGAAGTGGGCTGCCGACAACGGGATCATCTGGGTCAACTCCGCCGGGAACCATGCAACGAAGACGTGGTACGGCGCATTCGCCGACTCCGACAACGACGGCTACCACGAGTGGGCGCGCAGGTTGACGCCTGTCGGGACCGGAAACCTCCACGAGATTCGAGTCGATGAGGCCCAGATGTTCGAAATGTCCGCATCCGGCGGGGCCTTCGTCAACATGCGCTGGGACGATTCCTGGGGCGGCGCCACCAAGGACCTCGACCTCGAAGTCAGGTACTCCGCCACCCGCGGCGGGACGCAGACCGTCGTCGGGACCAGCGCCGACCTGCAAGACGGCGGCGCGACGGACTACCCGTGGGAGGGCATGTCGCTGCCGGTGTCGAGGGCCGGCTTCTATTGGGTCTACGCGAAGAAGAAGACCGCCAGCGCAGCCCCGTCGTGGGTGCAGTTCATGACGATCGGCCCTATGCGCCGGGTCGAGCACTACACCTCGTCCAGCAGCGTCACCAGCCCGGGCGACAGCTCGAGCCCGGGAGTGCTGCAGGTCGGCGCTGCGAGGCTGGTGGGGGCTCGGAGCGATCCGGATCACACTTGGGGCATCGACCCGCACAGCGGTCGCGGACCCACGCCCGACGGCCGCACCAAGCCCGACATCGTCGCCATCCATTGCGAGCCAGTGAGGGGACGGCCTTCCTTCTGCGGGACGAGCCAAGCTGCGCCCCACGTCGCGGGCCTTGCCGCGCTGGTGCTCGAACGCAACCCCGCGTCCACCCCCCAGCAGACGGCCGACTATCTCAAGACCAACGCAGCCGATCAGGGCGCCGCAGGAGCTGACAACACATGGGGTCACGGCTTGGCGCGGCTTCCCGCAGACGGCTTGTCGGTCACGCCCGAGAGCTACTGCGCGACGACGGCGCTGGCGGGCAGCGGCACCGTCTCTGGCACCTGGGACACCTACTGTTTCTCCGAGAGCGGGGTCGCACCGATCGATTACGACACACCCGCGCGCTACTACAGCTTCGCCCTGCATCAGCGAAGCAGCGTGAGGATCGATCTGACCACACCCAGCAATTTCGGCACTAGGCTGCAAGTGCGGCGAGGCGGTGACACTAGGCGTGGACCTTGGGTGAGTCCGAGTCGAACCAGCGGAGGCAACACCACCACGCCCGCCCGTATTGAGCTTGACCTGCCCGCAGGCGACTACACGATCCGGGCGAGTCCCTTCGGTGTGAGGGCAGACGGCTCGCCGCTTCTCGGCCCGTTCTCTCTGGCGGTCCAGGGTGTGCCGACGCTGGCCCCCTCGGGCTCGGAGATCAGCATCGCGCCGGGCGCCGGTGTGACCGAGGGCGGCGACGCCAGCTTCACGGTGTCGGCGAACCCGGCGCCGAAGGCCCCGTTGACCGTGTGGGCGCGGGTGGTCGCGCAGGGCGCCTTCGGCGCGACGGCGGACTCGGCGTGCCTTGCCGACTTTCTCCAATCCGGCGGAACGTGTTTGCAGCCGGTGACGGTGCCCACGTCCGGCAGCGTCTCGCTGACGATGCCGACCGAGGACGACAGCGCTGAGGAAGCCGACGGCTCGGTGACCGCAACGGTGGATGTCAGCCCGCGGTACGCCGTGTCGTCGTCGGCGCGCTCGGCGACGGTGGCGGTGTCCGATGACGACGATCCGCTGCCGCCGCCGGTGGACGGCGACACTTGCGTGGCGGCGCTCACCGGCAACGGAGGTTTCCGAGCGGAGTGGACCGATGCGTGCGACTCGACCTACCGCAGCGGCCGTCATGCCCGTTTCTACACCTTCACGCTGGACAGCCGCTCCACGGTGACGATCTCCGTCGCCTCGCCGGATACGAAACCCCACCTCTACTTGCGGAACGGACTGGGCCACAAGAGCGGATCTTCGCTGGCGCCGTTCAGCGACGACTGTGACCGTAGCGGTTTCATTGTCAGATGCCAGTACGTCACGACGAGTCGGATCAGCAGAGTCCTGCCCGCAGGCCAGTACACGATCGAGGCCTCCACCTGGCTGATCGGCCAGACAGGCACCTTCGTCATCGCGGTCTCGGGTCTGTCGGTGCAGTCTGTGAATCTGAACGGCGACGAAGCGGATCCGCCGTCGGACGGGTGCGTGACACCGCTGTCGGGTGAAGGCAACGTCGACGCGGAATGGACGAGCGACTGCGATTCGGTGGACCGAGTCGGCCGCCATGCCCGCTTCTACACCTTCACCATGAGCCGCTCCGCTGCGGTGACGATCGATCTCACGTCTTCCGTCGACACTTACCTCTACCTTCGGAGCGGCTCAGCCAAGAAGGACGGCACATGGCTGACCCGCGACGACGACGGCGGCAGCGGGTACAACTCGCGGATCACCAGAACCCTGCCCGAGGGCGACTACACGATCGAGGCGACCACCTTCGCAGCATCACGGACCGGGAATTTCCGGCTTTCGGTGAGTGGGCTGCCGGCTCAGCAAGCGCGCGACCCGGTGGTCAGCGTGACCGCCGGAGCGGCCGTGACCGAAGGCTCTCCAGCGTCTTTCACGGTGACGGCGAACCCGGCGCCGGCGTCGCCGCTGGCGGTGAGTGTGACCGTCGCACAGACCGGCGACTATGCCGCGGCGGGCGCGACCGGCTTGAAGACGGTGACGGTCCCGACCGGCGGCTCGGCTGGGTTCGCGGTCGCCACGATCAACGACGGCGTCGACGAGGCGGACGGTTCGGTGTCGGTGACCCTGAAACCCGGCAGCGGCTACACGGTGTTCTCGTCGCGGGCCGCGGCGACTGTGGCCGTGGCCGACGACGACGTTCCCGAGATCAGCGTGACTGCGGGCAGCGGTGTGACCGAGGGCGACAGCGCTGCTTTCACGGTCACGGCCAGCCCGGCGCCGGCTGCGCCGCTGGCGGTGAGTGTGACCGTGTCCCAGAGCGGCGACTGGGGCGCCGCCGTCGGCAAGAGGACCGTCACCGTCGGCACCACCGGCACCGCGGAGCTCGCGGCGGCCACATCCGATGACAGCGCAGACGAGCCGGACGGGTCCGTCACCGCCACCGTCGGCACGGGCAGCGGCTACACGGTGTCCTCCTCGCACGGTTCTGCGACCGTCGCGGTCGCGGACGACGACACGCCGTCGCCGCAGAAAAAGCAGCCTCCTCCGCCGGCGAAGGTGTGCATCACCACAGACGCGGCGCTCTTGGCGCGGGTGGCGACCAAGGCCGCCGACCAGTGGAACGGCACCCGACCGGACCTAGTGGAGACGTTCACCCGCGCATATCGCACGATGCAGGGCACTGACGATTACACGGTGGCGGATCTGAAGGCCCGTCCGGACCGCCAGACGCCGAACTGGCAGGGTGCCGGCCCCAACGAGCTGTGGCAGGGGATCTACGCGGAACTCGACCGCCTCGAAGCCTGCCGAGCGGCACCCCCGCCGCCGCCGCCGCCGCCGCCGCCTCCTCCTCCTCCGCCCCCGACGCCTCCTCCGCCCCCGACCCCTGAGGTGAGCGTGGCGGCGGGTGCGGGTGTGACCGAGGGCAGCCCCGCGGTGTTCACCGTGACGGCCGACCCGGCCCCGGCGTCTTCGGTGTCGGTGACCGTGACGATCAGCCAGAGCGGCGACTGGGGCGTGTCGACAGGCACGAAGACGGTGACGGTTCCCGCCACGGGCTCGGTGCAGCACTCGGTGGCGACGGTCGGCGACGCGGTGGACGAGCCTGACGGGTCGGTCACCGCGGCACTGAGCACCGGCAGCGGCTACACCGTCTCTGCATCCAGCGGCGAGGCGACAGTCGCCGTCGCGGATGACGACGACCCGCCGCCGCCCCCTCCGCCGCCGCCTCCATCTCCGCCGCCCCCGACGCCGGAGGTGAGTGTGACTGCGGGCAACGGGATAACCGAGGGCGGCAACGCAGGCTTCACTGTCACCGCCAGTCCCGCGCCCGCATCGCCGCTGACGGTGACTGTGACTGTTGCCCAGCGCGGCGACTGGGGCGTCTCGGCGGGCACCCGGACGGTGATCGTCCCAACTGCGGGGAGCGTGAGCCATACCGTGGTCACGGCCGGCGACAGCGTCGACGAGGCCGACGGGTCGGTGACCGTGACGGTGGGCGCGGGCAGCGGCTACACCGTGTCAAACGCCCGGGACACGGCCACTGTCGACGTCACCGACGACGACGCCACTTCTGTGACGCTGGCGGCTGCCGACGGCGCGGTCGCCGAGGACGGCGGCAGCCGCGAGATCACCGTGACCTTGGGCCGGGAGCTGGTGACGGGCGAGGCCGTGACCGCGCCCCTCGCCGTGTCGGGTGCCACCGCCGGCACCCACTACACGCTCGCCCTCAAGCAGGGCGTCGGCGTCAACCAGCACGTCTCGCTGCTGACCGGGACGCCCCACAGCGCCCAGGACCCGGCGGTGGTCCTCGCGGCGGGCGCAGAGCAGGCCACGCTGCTGCTCACCGCGCAGCCCAACGACGACACCGAAGAGCGCACCGTGCGCGTCGCCTTCGCCGCCGGGCGGCGAGCCCCGACCGGCCAGGGCCTCTCCGGCGGCGTCAGCGCCTCCGGCGGCCCCCTCGACGTGGCCATCACCAACGACGACGCCCCACCGCCGCCGGACACCGACCTGCCCACCATCACCATCGACGACCGATACGGCGACGCTCACGAAGACACCGGCGACATAAACTTCGTGGTGGTCCTCAGCGAGGCGTCTACCGAGACGGTGACCGTCGACTACGCCACCGTCGAGGGAACCGCCTACGAGTACCTCGACTACCCCGCGCAGCGAGGCCGGCTGACCTTCCGACCCGGCACGACCCGACGCAGCATCACCGTCGTACCGAGAGCAGACGCCAGACGCGAACCCGACGAGACCCTCCAACTGGTCCTGTCCAACCCCACCGGCGCCACCATCACCCAAGCCACCGCCACCGGCACCATCATCAACGACGACTAGCCCGCCTGCCTCGTCGTCGGCGCTTCTGGCGCTCCGCAGCCGCCTGAACGCCGGCGACACGTATCGCTGCGCTTACGTGAACGTCGAGCCCGCGCAGGCGGCGCGGGAGGACGTCCTGGGGCGGATGCGCACCGACCTCCTGGTGCTCTGGCCGCGGGGCGGGGACCGACCCGGCGGCGCCGAACGGCGGGAGGTCCGTCGCACCGTCATCGAGTGCAAGCTGCTGTACGGCAGCCTCGAGCGCACCACGCAGGAGGGTCTGGCGCAGACGCGGGCCTATGCCGCCGCCCCTCACCGAGGCGCCCGCTCGATCTCGAAAGGCACCTCGTCGGGGAACCGTGTCGGCACGGGCCGCAGCACGCTCATCCCGGCCAACTCGACGCGAACGTGGTCCCGCCGGCCGGGCTCGGAGAAGGACGCGACAGCGTCGCCGACTCGTCCCGGCCAAAGCGCGATCACACCCGCCTTCCGAGCAAGCAACTGCAGGAAGCGGCGCAAGTCCACCAACAGCCACGGCTCCCAGCACAAGGCCTCCAAGTCGTACAGCAGGGGGTGGCCCTCCAGCCGGTCCAGCAACTCCTGCCACGTCCCGGCAGGCGTCCCGGCCAGCCCCACCTCGGTGACCGACACAGGTGCGGCCCCCAGCGCCCGCCCAAGTTCGACGACTCTGAGAGCGATTGCCAGCAGTTCTAGCCACTCGGCACTCTGCTCTTCGGGGAACTCGTCGCCCTCGAATGGCAACATTTCCCAGATCGCACTGAGTACCTGAGGCCGCTGGCGGGCCACTGGTGCCTCGTCATGCTCCGCTCGGGGCGCGCCGTGATGGCGCTGCCTTAGGCAGGTCGGCGCGGTTCTGAAATTCAGTATCAAATTCTGTAATTTACTGTTACTTCACTTGCCGCGCGGTGATAGCATCACAACCAGTGCCTCGTGCCCATCACCCCGCTCATGTGCTGCGCCCCGGCGTCAGGCGGCGCCCTCGGCGGCGGCCCGCTCCAAGGCCTCGCGGGTCGGAACCCGCCAGCCTACGTAGGCGACGCCGACCGCTCCCGCGGCCAGCACGACCGCCCGCGGCGTCCAGCTCCCGATTGCCAGGCCGGTGCTGATGCCGACGGCGATCACGATCATGCTGACGGCCATGACCTTGGCGCGGCGGCGCATACCCAGCCCGGCCCGATAGTCGCGCACCATCGGGCCGACCGCGGGCAGGCTCAGCAGCCAGCGCTCCAAGCGCACGCTGGACCGCGAGAAGGCTCCGGCCGCCAGGATGAAGAAGATCGTGGAGGGCAGCCCCGGGACCACTATGCCGATCCCGCCGATTCCTACGAGCAGCAGTCCCACGGCGATCCAGAAACCCCGCACCAGCCGGCTGCGCGCCATGACCTGCGATTCGGCGGCTGCCGAACCCGCGGGTGCTCGTGGCTCGGCGCCGGGCGCCGGCTTGTCTCGTCCCGCCACGCCTCGCCGTCCCTTCTCAGCCCGCCAACTCGGCGATGTCGCCCGTCGCCAGGTAGCACATCAGTCCGATGACAGCCACATTGACCGTGCTCATAGGCCACTTCAAACGGTGGTCCACACGCCAGAAACGCCGGATGCTCACCCCGTTGAAGATCACCGCCACCGCGCCGATGGCCACACCCACCGCCGGCCCGACGACATCGGTCACCCCGAGCAGCGGGAGCACGTACGGGAACACCGCGTAGGCCAACAGGCAGCGGGCACCCGAGACGATCATGGACTGGCTGAAGCGTCGTTCAGCCGCTCGGGGCGCGCCGGTCTCGGCGGGGGCGGTACCGGAAGTCATCATGGGAGCCAGCGCAGTCTAGGCCCCGGCTGCGGCTCCGGTGACCGCTCCAGCGCCGGGGCTCAAGGCTCGAACTCGCCGGCGGTGAACTTCAGCGTGGCGGCGTTCTCGCTGACGGTGCGCTGGGTGGCCTCGTCGAAACCTTCCGGCGCGGCGCCCTCCACCTCGATGGTGATCTCGACGGTGGCGCCGTCGACGCGGGCGAGTTGGTTGACGATGGCGTCGGCAATGTCGGCGGCCGCTCGGGTCCAGCGCAGCGAGTCCAGCGTGACGCGGCCCCAATAGCGGGTGGGCAGGGCCGCGCCGCCAGGCTCGGGGACGGGCTCATCGCCGCCCTCCTGGCCGCCAGCGCCGTCACCGTCCTGTCCCGGGCCTTCCGGGTCGCCGCCGGTCTCGGCGCGTTCGGCGGCCAGCTGGGCGGCGGCCGCGTCGGGACGGACCACCAAGCCGCTCGGAGCCAGGGCTGCGAGGGCCTGGCCCGCCCGCAAACCGACGTAGCGACCGGCTGAGCTGCCGGAGCCTCCGGTCTCATCCCCCGCCGATCCGTCCCCCGCCGATCCGTCCCCGTCGACCGTTTCGGCGCCGGCGGCGTCGGCGTAGGCGAAGCCGTCGGCCTGCCACGTCAGCGAGGCCACGCCGTCGCGCACCGCCGCCTCCAACACCGACCTGTCCCGCAGCCGGGGCAGGTACAGGTACTGGGTGAAGTCCTCCCACAGTTGCGCCACGCTGACGTCCGAGCCCCGCCACAGCGGCACCCGGTCGATGTCGAGCCGCAGCCGGGGGCCCGAGTATCCGGGTACCAGGCCCTCGTCGGCGATCAGCTTGCGGGAGACCCGTTCGGCCAGCGACTCCGAGCCGGCGCCGGCGCGCCCGGTGCCCGGATTCGGCAGGCGGAACGTGTCCCAGATCATCGGCCCCGTCGGGTCGTTCTCGGGCACCTCGGGGTTGAGCACCCACTGGTAGGTCTCGGCGATGCGCTGATCTACCGTCTCGTCGAACTCGTCCGCCTTCGTGTCAGCCTGGCGGGCCTGGAAGGCGTCCAGGTTCAGGGTCTCGCCATCGCGGCGGATGGAGTCCCACGCAAGCCATTGGCGGGCCGCTTGGCGCAGCTCGGCGAGCCTGGCGCTGTCGGGCGCCAGGAAGACCACCATGTTGCGGCGCCGCCGCGCCCCGCCCGAGCGCTCATGCAGAACCACCGAGGCGAAGTCCTGCGCCCGGCTCGACCCGCTGCTGCGGTCGTGCTCGAAGCCGGGGTCGATGATCACCAGCCGGACCGTGTCCTCGTCGGGCACCTCGCCGGGTGAGCGGGGGCACGGATGCACGGCCGCGAAGCCGCCCCGGCGCGAGGCCTCCGCTCCCAGGCGCCGGCGGATCGCTTCGTCAACGTCGAGAGGCTTGAGTTCGGCAGCCCGATCCTGGGCCAGGCGAGTGACCGTCGGCGCCAGCGCGTACCAGTAGCGGGAGGTGTCGCGGTACAGGTACATGGCCCGGTCCGACAGCCGCCGGAGGGCGTCACCGAAGGTGGCCGGGCGCTCCCCCGGCTGGACACAGCCGAGCTTGATCGAGCGGTCGTCGAGGCCCTTGTTGGCGGCCTGCTGGCTGGGCGCGGAACCGAAGTACACCGTGCGGGCCACCCGCCGCGCCGCTGAGTAACGGCCCAGCGGGGCGTTCTCGGCGTCCAGACGCCACGACAAGGCCTTGGGCCCGTCCACGTCCACCTCCAGCACCGGCCGCCAGCCATCGTCCAGGTAGCGGGTCATTTCGGCGGCAACTTCGGCGTCGTCGACGGGAATTGTGCCCGGCATGATCAGCAAATTCGCGTCCTCGTTCATCCACAGACTGTGGATAACTTTGGCCATCAGGCGCAGAACACCGCGGGTGCGCTGGAAGCGTTCCAGGTTCGACCAATCGCCAAAGAGCCGGTCGAACAACTCCGGGTGAACCGGGTAGGCCGCGACCATCCGGCGCTGGTAGTCGCCCTCCCCGCACTCGGACGGGAACTCGCCGCTGTTGGCCCTGTAGAGCTCCGCAAATGCCGCCGCCACCGCCTCCCGCCTGCGGGCCGCCGCGGCGCTGAGCGGCTTGAACAGCCGGCGCCGGACGATCTCGAAGCTCTCCTCCGTCGAGGCAGTGCGCCAGTTGGCCTCCACGCGCCCGAACAGATTCTCCAGGCGGGTTAGCGCGGCTTGCCCACCCTCACCGCCGACCTCGATCTGCGAGGCGGGGATCGTGGCTACCAGGAGCGCCCGCGGTGTGGCAGCGACGGCGTCGGCAAGCGCCTGCGCGAAGCTGAAGTGGGCGTCGAAGGTCCCGGCCGGCAGACCCTGCTGCCCATAGAGCTGCCGAGCGTAGGCCACCCACTCGTCGATCAGGATCAGGCACGGCGCGTGGGCCCGCAACACTTCGCCGAGGGCGGCGCCGGGGCTGGTGGCGGACCGGTCTGCCTCAGCGACCAGCGAATATGCATCAGATCCACCAAGTTGCCAGGCAAGTTCACCCCACATGGTGCGAATCTCGGTCCCGTCGGGCTTTCGGGAGATAGTGCTCGGCTCCAGTTGATGGCCCACGAGGACCGCTCGGCGCACTCCGGTTCCGGGGAGGCTCGATCCGCCGCCGGTCAGAAGGTCTTCCACCCCCGGGAGGTCGGCCGCCCGCTCGGCGCCGGCGAGGTGGTACAAAGCGATGAGGGCGTGCGTTTTCCCCCCGCCGAAGTTGGTCTGCAACTTCACGACGGGGTCGCCGCCGGCGCCCGCGAATCGCTCGACCGCTCCCGTGATCAGCTTGCCGAGTCCCTCGGTGATGAAGGTGCGCCGGTAGAACTCGGTCGGGTCGCCGTACTCGGCCGCCGCCGCGCCGCGCCACACCTGGTGCAGGTCGGCAGCGTACTGGGCCATCTCGAAGCGCCCCGAGGTGACGTCGTCGTGCGGCTCGATCACCTCCCGCCAGGAAGGCAGCCCCGCCTCCACGCCGGCCTCGGTGCGCTGCGCCCTGCTGCGCCGGGCGCTGCGGCTCTGCTCCTCGAACTTCAGGCGCAGCAACTCCTGATGGAGGCCACCGATTTCGTTGGCCTGGGCACCAGCAGCAACGGACTCCAGCAGGCGCTGTGCCGTGTCTAGTCCCCGGAGAGCATCATCTGTGGAAAAACTCTCGTTGTGAGCCCATGAGTTACGCACAACCTGCAGTTCTGCGATGTAGCTGCGGTCGGCTCGCGACAGCTTCCGGGAGAAGATCGCGTTCCATTCGTCCCAGAGCACCTTGAGCAGGAACTGCGGATCCTTTGGGTTGACTTGCCTGGGCTTGCCGCCCCGAGTGTCGACGCGCTGCACGGCCGCCGGCCAGTTGGGGCCGAACTCCGCCTCGCACTCGCGCGCCACGAACGGAGCCAAGCCGTCGCCTAACAGGGCGATCGCCTTACCGATCCGCTCATGATTGCTCAGCGCCAAGAGATCACTCCTCCCGCGGCCTCACGACCGAGGCAGACCGCAACTCCCAGCGTCACGGCGAACAAACGTAGCAAGCATCAGGGCACATCTCCCTGTAGACCCTCGGAGTTCGTGAGGTCCAGAACGCCGCGAACTGGAGAGTCTCTGTGACCAACTCCCCCTTGCATGTGGGGGGCGTCCCGTGGCGTGGTGGGCTTAGGACAGAAACTGTTCGCCCGTAGCGGCGAGGCGGGTCAGTTCGGGCCAAGAGGTGACGAGGCCGTTGTAGACAGCGGCTTCCGCGGACCGGTTCCGCCGAGTGCAGATTTGGAACAGTCGGTAGGCCAAGTCGCGGGCCGCGTCCGCCGTGTCCGCTTCGAGGCGACTCAGCAGCCTGGCCGCGGCCGGCTCGCCGCTGTCGAGGAGTGTTCGTAGCAGGTGTTGCGTGGCTTCCCACACGGTGGGGCGCCTATCTGTGGTGGGATCCCACCCTTCCTCGAGTTCGTCGCGATCTCGTAGGCGAACCCGATCGCCGACAGCCACAGCGACTCCAGCCTCAACCAGTCCGGCCACAGACGTGTTCCGGGCCTTGGACAACTGCTCGGCGCGGCCGAACGGGCCCTCGTTGAAGCCGTGTTCGTCGAACCACGTCAGCGCCCAGCGAGTATCGGCATCGAGATCCGCACTTCCGCCGACGAGCGTCTCGTCGAGGACCTCGTTTATCAGCGCCAACGCGTCTCGCACGCCGAGAGGTAGGCCGTCGGCACTCAGGACCTGCTCATAGCGTGTGTAGACGCCCATTCCCGGACCGATGGCGGCCTGCGCGAGATCCAACGGCGCGATGTTGGCCTGCTGCAGCAGTTGCACGGCACGAGGGAGCTCGACTCGCAACGCTCGCCGCAGTTCGCGCACTGTCGCCACGGATCCGTCGAACCCGTCCACGGCCGTCGGGCGGCAGACCAGCAGCACCGACGAGGACAGCGACTTGGTGCCCTTCTTCACGCCCTCAGGGCGCTCCGTGCGCAATGGCCAAGTGGCGGTGATGCGAAAGCCGGCCGAGATGAGGCTCTCCAGCAGAGCCTCCCACGCCGTGCCCGACGCCTTGCCCTTCCCCTGCCGGGCCTTCTTCTCCACCTGCTGGTAGCCGTAGTAGACGGTGAGCGGGTAGCGGGGATCGTGGACCTCCCGCATGCGCTCGAAGGCCCGCCGCAGCAACGTCTCGAAGTGGGCGTGCGCCGCCGCCCGGTCCCCGCCGAACCTTGCCGCATGCGAGGTGATCTGCTCATCGCTCGGGGCCAGGAGCGACCCCAGGGTGTCGGGCCACACGTCGCCGAGCGTGGCCCGCAGCCACACGAGGAACAGGTTCGACAAGGAGGCGTAGTCGAACATGTCGTAGTAGGGCGGGTCGGTGCAGACCACGCCAGAGTCGCCGTCGAGCGCGGCGAGAATCGAGCCGGAGCGAACCTCTGCCCGCCCGACGCGCGGCGGGGTGTGCCGCGGATCGCCGGACGCCGCGCCACCCGAGGACGGCGCCGTCGACACTCCGCAGGGAGCGACCCTCGGCGCGGGGAGGGCTGCGACGGCCCGCACGACGTAGTCGAGACCTCCGGCCCATGAGCCCGTCGACCCCGAGAAGGGATTGGCCTCGGCGAACTCACCGTAGAACCCGTAGGCCTGCCGGATGAACGACTGCTCGACCGACCCGTTGGCCCGGTTGTGGGTCGTCATGGTCGTCGTGCGGTTGGCCATCCGGGACAGCGCGAGAGCCAGGTACGTGGTGATGGCCTCGGCGTAGGCGCGTGCACTATTGCCGCCCTGCTCAAGGCCGAGTTCGGCGTCCGGCATCCCGGCACCGAGAGCGTCGCGGTGGACCACGGGAGTGATCCCGGTGATCACCTCGGCGAACGTGGCCATCGTCCGGCGCTGACGCGGCGAGAGAAGGTCACCGAACGTGCGCAGCCCGAAGGCTGTGACGTTCCCGCTCTCGGTCGGCAGCTCTCGGCGCAGCGCCGCCTCGACGGCGGCCGGCAGGCCGCGGTCCGCCTCGGTGAGCCCCGACCGCTCCGCGCCAGCATCCGGCGCCGACCATGTGCGCCCGCCTCGCCGTCGCTTCGGATCGGCCAGAGCCTGCACGGCCACCAGACGCAGCCCGAAGCCGAACTCCCGCCCGCTGCGGCGCACCCGGTCGGCCTCGTTCACGACGCCGCAGAAGAGACACCTGTAGTTGGCGCCGTTGCCGACCTTGAGATCCACCAGGGCGGCGGGCGGCGGGCCGGGCTCGACTTCGAAGTCGAAGCGATCACCGTCGAGCACGGGCCGGGCGTGCCAGGGGTTGGTCGGCTTCTTCGACAGCCACCACGTCGACAGCAGCGGCGTGGTGCGGCGGCAGCCGGGATTGGAGCACGGGATCGTCCGCGCCCAGAGGTACGAGATCGCCGCGGTGCGCCCGCCCGGAGCGTGCCGGCTCACCGGCGCCTCGAACACGCCGGCCAGATGCCGTCGACACTCCGCCTCGACGGCTTCCCCGTAGTGGCCGATGTCAGCGGCGATCCCCGCCAACCCGTCACCGCCCGCGGGCACGCCAGGGTTGACGGCAGGCTGCCCGGCGAACCGCTGGGCGATCGACAGGCCGGCCGCACTCACCAGGGCGGCGACAGGGTTCAGGTCGATTGCGAGGGTGTCCAGCCCGAGCCGCAGCGCCTCGGTCGAGATCGCTCCGCGCCCGCAGAAAGGGTCGATGACTTGCGGCAGGTCATCGCCGGCAGATGCCGCGATGCAGCGCTGCGCCTCGGCCAGCAAGGCCGCGTCGCCGCTTCGTTCCCATCGACAGAGTTGCGCGACCAACCCCAACAGCCGCCGACGCTCCTCCTGCTGCTCCTCCTCGGCGGGGTACAGGTCGGGCCGAGCCGACGGGTCGTCCACCAGCGAGGCGAACAGCATTCCGCGCGCGACGCCCCGCGGCTTGGGGGACCACCACGGGTGCATCGTGGCCGGGTGCCCTTTGCGGGGCACCGCCTTCTCGTCCCGCCCGGCGGCGTTCACGGCCTCCAGCGGCAACGCCACCTCGATCAGCTTGCGCGGTGACGGACTCAAGGCGCCGGATCGACGGGCGCGGCTCTACGCGCCAACTCGCGGCAGGCGATCAAGCGGGCGGCGCTTCCAGTCGGGAGGACCGACGACCAAGGCGGGGCGGCGGAACGAAGGCTCCGCCGGATACGGAGCACCGAAGTCGACGAGCCAGAGCTCGTCAATCGACGCCATCTGTGACGGCTGTGAGTTCCGCTTCGGCCAGATACTCCTGCCAAGCCTGCGGGTTCGCCCGCAGAGCAGCGAACTCGGCCCTGACCTGGCGCGCGTACCGCTCGCGGCGGAGCGCCTCGGCCGCGTCTCGCACCGTCTGGATCAGTGAGGTGTCCGCAGCCCGGCTGAGTTCCACAAGTCGCTCATGGGTGCTGAGAGCGACTCTGATGGTCGTGGAATTCGCAATGACGAGAGTATACAAAATGTAGACGGCACTCTGCTCCAGCGGCGCTCAGCGGCGAGGCCCGCATCGGGGCGCCAGCGGTCCACAGCTAAAGCAGGGAGGCTTGCGTGGGCGAGGCGGTGGCGGCGAGTTTGGTCAGCACCAGACCAGATCAGCTCGGCTGCTGCGGCAACCGACAGATCGAGCCCACCACCGGGGTCCCGAGGCGACCTCGCTGATGGCGGTTCGAGGCTTCGAGGAGATCCGAGTCGACCGGTGCGTACGCTGACAGACTCGTCAGTCTGCGCTGCCGGCGGGAGGCAGGAACGCCGCGAGGACGCCCACGTTGGCCCGCCAGCCCTCCTCCTCCTTGACGACGAGCCCCATGTCCACCAACCGGTTCAGATCGCGGCTGAGCGTCTTGGGCCCGACCTGGGCGTATTGTGGCGTAGCCGCACGCGCCAAGTCGGCCAACCCGCGGCGGGTGTACACCTCCGAGGGCACCATGGCCTGCACGAGCGCCTGTCGCCTGTCTCGACCTTTCGTGGCCGGCGATTCATCGAGAACTGTGTGGATGTAGTTGGTCCAAGTGACTCGTAGCACCTGCTCGGTGACCAACTCGATCTGTTCGCGCAGGCCATTGACCAAGCCCTGCACCGCATACTGCACGAATCCTGTGATCGTGCCACTCCGGTCAGCAGCCTCAAGCTCTCGGTAGTAGAGATCCCGAGTGAGGTTGTAGTGGTTGGAGAGAAGAAGCGCCGCCGGAAACGGGACAACACCCGATCTGGCGAGGATGGCGTATTCGAGCAGCCGTGCAGTCCGACCATTGCCGTCGGCGAAAGGGTGAGGGTGTTGCCCTCGATGGCTGTGCTGGCCTGAGCGCCTCTCACGAGAGCAGCCCGGAACAGCTGCTGAGCCACCGCGGGCTGCAGTGGGACGCCCGCCCGTCTGCCCGTTCCGCTCACCGCCGCTCCGTCTGGGGGATCATCGCGGCACCGCCGCCAGATTCCAGCAGGCGTCCCAGGACAGCACGCCCCGCACACGGACGCCCTTGCCCTCCAACCGGGCCACCAAGCCGAGCGTAGAGGCTGCCTGCGACCGAGACGCCCGTGGTCGCCCCGCACGGTTGCCGACAAGGGGACCGCGGGCGCATCCTGCGACTGGCTTGCGGAGACCTCCGAGCGTCAAGGGGTACCATCGGCGGACCGCTCGGCAACTGCGACAGGAGTCGGCGCCATGACCGTCCGAACCGTGTGCATCATCAGCAGGAAGCCTGCCATGACCTTCGAGGAGTTCCGCACGCAGATGCGAAGCGGCATGGTCGCAGGCCGAGCCGCTGACACGGGTCACGCCAAGTAGAGGGAGGACCGCAACGATGACGACGATCAGGTCGCTGCTGGACAACGTGTGCGCCGGGGGGGTGCTGACCGTTGGAGACCTCGCGCAGGTCACCCGGACCAGCAAGCGCAACGTCGTCCGCTGGCGCTATCGAGGCGCCACCGTCCGTCGCGACGTGGAGGAACGGCTCCTCGAGCTGCGCGCCGTCGTGGATCTCACCCGCAAGGCGATGCCCGACCGCGAGGCGCGAACCTGGTTGCGGTCGCCCCAGCCCGAACTCGAAGGCATTAGGCCACTCGACGCGATCTCCGAAGGCAAGGCCTTAGCAGTGATCGACCTGCTGGGGGTTCTCGTCGAGGCTGCGGTGGACTGACACCACCTGCGCAACGTCGGACCCGGCGGGCAGCGCTTGAGGATCACCGTTAGCCGCGCCGCCGGTGTAGGCCACCAGCAGCGGCAGCGAGTCCCACTCCATCTGCCACTCACCGGCCGAACGCTCGTGGCGAGCGGTCATGGCCCGCAGGGGCGCCGCCGAGAGCGCGGCGATGTCAACGCAGGCGTCCCGCAGCAGCACGACGGCGGTGTCCATGATGTCCTGCGTCGTGGCGCCGAAGTGCAGCCAGGCCGAGACCTCCGGGCTCGTGCGCGCCAGCTGCTGCAAGAGCTGCAGGATCGGGTACCCCGCCAGGCGGGTCCCGTCGCGGAGTTGCTACTAATACAACTTAGATTAGTAAACGATTAGTAGTTGCATTCGCAACACACCGGACACGGGCGAACCGGGCCGGAGCGCCGCGCTGTTGGGGCGGCAGCGCCAACTACTAGCCAACTACTAAGTCTCCTCAGACTAGTAGCAAAATGGCGCCGGACGCGTAATACTGATCAACCCACCACTAGTAGGAAATCGGAGTGATCGGTGAAACACCCTCAGAGCCCCCCTGACCTCGGCCCTCTGCTGGCAGAGGCCGCTGACGGTGACCCAGAACGAGTGGCCAAGATCCTCGCGAACAGTCGGCCGGTCGATCGCAAGGGCCGCTACCTGCACTGGGACCAGCTGCGCCGCCGCACACCCCCTGACGGCCTCACCCGCGAGCAGTGGTGGCTCGGGGTGGCGCTCAGCCGGCGGGCTACCGCTCGACCTCTACCGCCCGTCGACCGGGATGGCGAACCTTTCCGGTTCAGCAACGTCGACCCGATCCAGGAGATGCTCCACTGGATCGACCAGCAGGCCAGCGGCCAGATCCTGGCCGACGACCTGGTCACGGACCCACGGTCGAGCGATCGCTATCTCATCAGTTCACTGATCGAGGAGGCCATCACCTCCAGCCAGCTGGAAGGGGCCAGCACGACCCGGGCCATCGGCAAGGAACTCCTCAAGTCCGGGCGCGCCCCTCGGGATCGAAGCGAGCAGATGATCGTCAACAACTTCAACGCGATGCAGCTGGCTGAGCTGATGGCCCAAGGCACCGACACTCTCACTCCCGAGGACGTACTGGAACTCCATCGCGTGGTGACCGAAGACGCACTCGACGACCCAGCCGACGCCGGCCGGATCCAGACACCTCACGAGGAACGAGTCGCCGTCTACGCGCCGGAGACGGACCTGCTCCTGCACCGTCCACCCCCGGCGTCGGAACTGCCGAAGCGCCTGGCCCAACTTTGCGCCTTCGCCAATGAAGAGTTAGGCGAGGGGTTTGTCCATCCGGTGGTCCGGGCGGTCACATTGCACTTCTGGCTCGGCTACGACCATCCGTTTGCCGACGGCAACGGCCGAACGGCGCGGGCGCTGTTCTACTGGTCCATGCTGAGATCCGGATACTGGCTCACGCAATACATCTCGATCTCGAGCATCCTGAGGAAGGCACCCGCGCAATACGCCATGTCGTACCTCTACACCGAGAGCGACGAGAACGACCTCACCTACTTCATCATCTACCAGTTGCGCGTGATCGAGCGTGCCATCGAGGGACTCAAGAATTACCTGACGCGCAAAGTCAGAGAGGACAGGAAGCTCCAGATGCTCCTCCATGGCAGCCCCGCCCTCAACCATCGCCAACGCGCCCTCCTGAGTAGCGCGATCCGGGATCAGCACCAGCCATTCACGATCAAGGCTCACCAGCGGCAGCACCGGGTGGCATACCAATCCGCTCGCACTGACCTGCTTGGCCTCGAGGACCTCGGTCTGTTCGTTCGGACCAAGATCGGCAGGGAGTTCGTATTCCTGGCAGTCCCGGATCTCCCCGACCAGATTGGGGATCTTGCACACCGCTGACCCGAGTGTAAGTAAGGATGAGAACGTTCTCGGAGCAGTCCAGACCGGCGGTGCAGCGGAATCGTCACATGCCGCAGATGCGTGGTCGGTGGGTGGTCCGCCAGCGCTCGACGGCGGTCGTCACGATCGCTTCCGCCTCCCCCAGGTAGTCCGCCGGGTCGAGGTGGAGATCCTCACTGAATCCCTGCTCGCCGGCGTACGCGCGGGCCGCGTCGGCGAGGGAGGCGCCGGCGGCTCTCGCCTGCGCCGAGAGGTCATAGACCACCTCGTGCGCCTCGTGGCGACCGAGGCGCGGCGCCAGCTGCATCATGAGGGCCTCGGCCATGACGAGGGCTCCGTCCACCTCCAGGTTGGCGGCCATTGCCGCGGCGTCGACGCGCAGGCCCTCCACAAGGTCGCCGCAGCGGGCCACCGCACTCCCGGTGTAGGCCACCAGTAGCGGCAGCGAGTCCCACTCCATCTGCCACTCACCGGCCGAACGCTCGTGGCGAGCGGTCATGGCCCGCAGGGGCACCGCCGAGAGCGCGCCAGCCATCCCGCTGAGCCCCACGATCGTCTCCGAGAGGATCGGGTTGGCCTTCTGGGGCATCGTGGAGGACGCGCCGGCCAGACGGCCGCCGCCCTCGCGCACTTCGGCGATCTCGCTGCGGGCCAGGTCGATGACCTCCAGTGCGATGCGTCCCGCGGCCGCGGCCAACACGCCGAGCGAGGCCGCCACCGCGGCCAGTCGGTCCCTGACGCTGTGCCACGGCACGTCGTCGCAGCCGACACCGAGGAGCCCGGCGGCGGTGCGGCGCGTCTCGGCGCTCAGGGGCCCGTAGGCGGCCGACGTGCCGGCCGCCCCGTACAACTGGACGACCTCGGCTGCCGCCCGTGCCTCGCCGAGTCGCACGAGCGATCGACCGAGTTCGTCGAGCCAGCCGGCGACCTTCATGCCGAACGTGATGGGCACCGCCTGCTGCCCGTGCGTCCGGCCTGCCATGGGCGTGGTGCGATGGGCCTCGGCGATTGCGGCGAGGCTGTCGCCGAGTTCGGCACCGGCGTCGGCAATGTCCCCGCAGGCATCGCGCAGCAGCAGGACCAGCGCCGTGTCCATGATGTCCTGGGTGGTGGCACCGCAGTGCAGCCAGGCCGCCACGTCGGGGTTCCTCCGGCCGAGCTGCTGCAACAGCGGCAGGATCGGATACCCCACTAACCGGGTCCCCTCGTCGAGCAACTCGCGATCGATCTCGACGGCCGCCAGTTCCCGCCGGATCGCCTCGGCCGCCGAGGCGGGGATCACTCCGTGCTCGGCCTGCGCCTGAGCCAGCGCCACCTCGACCTGCAGCCAGGCCCTGATCGTTCGGTCGCCCGAGAACGCCTCGACGAATCGCCGCTCGCCGAAGGCACCGAGCAGGGGGAGTTCCATGCCGGTCATGGTGCCCACCGCAGGCACACGAACCCGGCTCCCGGTCCACTGGCCACCGTCCGAGCGTAGGACCTGACGGCCGGGGCGCCCAGCGGCCGGGGCCGACCGGGTGCACCGCGCACAGCGCCGACCCCGCGGCCCGCTGTCCCCCCTGGACAACAGTAGCCGACCGAGCGTCCCGCCTCCCCCGCAGACGCGGCGAGCGACCGCACACGGATGAGCGGCGGTCCTGCCGGCGAGCGGAGAGCCTGCCGACGAGGTCGCCGCGCTGCGTTCAGCAGGCGGGCTCATGAAACAGAGCGCCCGGTCTGGTCGCGCGCGCCGTCGATCCCCTCAGCCGGAGGAGCGGCCAGCAGCCTCCCGGCGGGCTCGCATGCGTTCGTGGGCCTCGGGGGAGCCGTCGTGCCAGGTGCCCACCCAGGCATCGACCGGGACCACCGGCGTGCCGTAGTTGCACTCGAAGTACTTGTGGTGCAGGTCGTGGAAGTAGTCGCCGGCAGGCAGGGTGCGGTCGCCGACGGTCACGATGCGGTCGAAGTTGGAGTGACCGAGCGACGGGGCCAGGCCGGTGAAGATCTGCGTGACGATGATGATGAACGGGTTGGCGGGGATGAACAGGAAGAACACCGGCGTGGAGAAGTAGAGCAGGTGCTCGATGGGGTGCATCGACAGGCCCGACCACGGCCCGGTGTTGACATTCTTGTGGTGCAGGTAGTGCGCCCACCGGTACATCGGCCCGGTGTGCAGGAACCGGTGGGTCACGTAGAAGTAGCCGGCCACAAGCCAGAACGAGAAGACCGTCATCACCACCAGGTAGACCACCCAGCCCGCCCCGTCGCTCCAGCGGGCGTGCAGGATGTACTCGTTGGCGTAGCACCAGTAGAGCAGCGCCTCCCAGAAGGTCCAGAAGACGGGCGCACTGACCAGCGTCCAGAAGGCGTTGTCCCACGCCTGGTTGCGCCACATGAAACGGCGGGCGGTGGTGCTGAGCCATCGGTCGTCGTACTTGAACCGCATACCCTGCGCTCGGCGCACATAGAGCCAGAAGTGGATGACGCTCACCCATACCGCCACCATCACCAGGTTGCGCACGTAGATCTCGGCGACCCAGCCGATCTCGAAGCGCTGCATGCGGGCCAACGCAGGCGTGAAGTAGTTCCAGACCACCACCGACAGCCCGATGTAGAACAACCCGTAGGGCCAGAGCATCAGCTTGGTCAGCTTGCTGATCGCCCTCAGCGAGTCCGACGGCCGCGTCAGGAACCTGGGCGGCTCCATCGGGATGCCGTCCGGCACGTAGCCCTCGGTCCTGGCCATTTGCTCTTTCCCGACTGGCGGCAACTGATTCCGCCCAGCAGGCGCCCGTCGCCTGCAGGCGAATCAACGGTACCGGACTCCGCCGACCGGCGGAAGATCCGGCGCTAGCGGCCGGTGAGGAGTTCGACGACGGGGGCGAAATCCACGGCCGTCTCGGCGGGGATGGTCACGTAGGAGATGCCCCAGCGCTCGCGGCGCTCCTCGAGGGCGGCGATGCACTCGTCGACGGTGCCGAAGAGGGCGTGGGGTGACCCGAGGGCCTGCTCGACGGTGAGGCCGAAGGCGGGCGCCAGATCGGCGGCGAAGCCGTGGCGGTCGTCGACGATGGTGGCAATGAACACGCCGACGCTGAGTTCGATGCCGGCGAAGCGTTCCCCGGCGACTTCGCGCACGAGCGCCACCTTCTCGTCGGTCGCCTCGGCCGTGGCGTTGGCCGCCACGCTCTCGCTCATCACGCCGCTGCGCAGGTTCACGTTGACCGCCACGATGTCGGCTCGCTGCGCCGCCAGCGTCAGCATCCTCGGGCCGCCGCCGGCCATCAGCAGCGGCGGGCGCGGACGCTGTACGGGCGTGGGGCCGGCGTCCAGGCCGCCGATGGTGTAGTGCTCCCCGGCGAAGTCGAACGGCCCGTCGCCGAAGCAGCCTTCCATGACCGAAACGGCCTCCGCCAAGCGCTCGACGCGCACGCCCGGCCGGTCCTTCGGCAGGCCGGCCTGCTCGTAGTCGGTGGTCATCCAGCCGGCTCCGATGCCGATCTCCAGCCGGCCGCCGGAGATCCTGTCGAGGGTGGCGAGTTCCTTCGCCAGGACGACGGGATGGCGGTAGTCGTTGCAGAGCACCAGCGTGCCGACCCGCAGCGTCGAAGTGGCCAGCGCCGCCGTGGTGATCGTCACGAGAGGCCCGTTCCGGGCGTCCAGATGATCGGTCATCACCATGCACGAGTAGCCCAACTCCTCGGCCCGGCGCGCCTGCTCGGCTATCTGGTCCTGATTGCTGGTCCTCTCCAGAGTGAGGCCGAACCGGAATGGGCGTGTCATGGCTGCTCCTGTCGCGGACCGCTCAACTACGGCGACCTCTTGACACGCTACCGGTGGGTGCCGACGGGCCGCCGGGTCGCTGGATTCCGGCCTCCGGATCGAGTCCGGGGCCGGCTCTCCGCCGGCATGACAGGAGAGCGAGCGAGTCGGCCGTCGGGGTGGGTGGAGAGTCCTCGGGGGTCAGCGCATGGCGGTGAGGACCCTGCCGACGGTGTCGTGGCTGCGGCCCACGATCCGCTCGTAGGCGTCGGGGTCGGTGGCGCCCTCGGTGACCGTCACCATCACGCACTTGCCCGACAGGTCGCCGAGCGCCCCCCGGGCGGCGGGGTCGGCCAGCAGTGCTACCAGTCCGGCCAGGGAGGCGGCGCCGGTCTCGCCAGCCACGACGGCGGCGTCGGCAAGGTCGCGCATGGCCTGTCGGGCCGCGTCGTCATCCACGGAGGTGAACCAGTCCACCCCGGCGGCCAGGCGGGGCCACGCCACCGGCGACGGCTGGCCGCAGTTGAGGCCGACCATGATCGAGCGGTGCGGGCCGGGGACGTGCGTGATGTCTCCGGCTAGGGCCGAAGCCTGCACGCAGTTGGCGTCGCTCGGCTCGGTGCCCACCAGCACCGGCCGGTGGTCGCCGGACCGGTAGTGCGTCACCGCGGCCGACATGAACGCCCCGACGCCCATCGGCACCACCACCAGCTCGGGTTGCTCGAGGCCGCTTGCGGCAATGGCCTCGTCCACTTCGGCGAAGATGGTGGTGTAGCCCTCGATCACCTGGGCGGGGATGGTCTCGTAGCCCGGCCAGGAGGTGTCGGACACCACGATGCAGCGCTCGCCGGCCTCCTGCGCGGAGCGGGCAACGGCGTCGTCGTAGTCGCCGGCAACCATCGTGACCTTGGCGCCCTCCCACTCCATGGCCTCGATGCGGGCCGCCGCCATGCCGGCCGGCACGAAGATCTGGGCGTCGAACCCCAGTAAGCGTGCCATGAACGCCACCGCCCGGCCGTGGTTCCCGTCGGTGGCAGTACACAGCTGCAGCGGGCGCAGGTAGGCGAGGCGGGCCGCCAGTTCGTTGATGTTGCCCCAGCGGGCCGGCGGGGCGCCGACGTGCTCGCAGATGGCCTGGTAGGTGGCCCAGGAGGCGCCCAGGATCTTGAACGACGGCAGGCCCATGCGGCGGGTCTCCGCTTTGATAAGGAGGCGCCCCACGCCGAGGCGTTCGGCCAGGTCGGGGGCGTCCAGCAGGAGTGTCGGCGAGTAGGCCGGCATCCGGCGGTGGAATCCGGCGATCCCGGGTGGGGCCGGGGGCCAGTCTCGATCCTCACGCAGGGGATTGGGGGTGACCAGTACAGACATCACAGCTCCTCGTTGAGCGTGCGGTACAGCACCAGTCTGGCGGATCCGCGTGCTTTCGCGGCCTCGGCACCGGTCGTGGGGGTCTGTGCGGCAGGAGGGCGGAGCGGTCGCCATTGGATCGCAAGCCGCGGCTCTCGACGATTGGAACGCATCGATCGGCGACGAGCGACGATGCCGCAGCCAGCTCGAACCGCGCCCCGGTCCGGAATCGCGGAACCGATCGGGCGCCTCGGGCGACGTGGGAGGCAACGGGAGTATCCCTCGCCGTCGACTGCCGACTCGATCCGCCGCTACGACGCAGCATCCGGGAACCGATCGGAGGCTTCGGGCGTCGTTGGAGGCGATGGGAGTTATTCCTCGCCGTCAGCGGCGACCTGATCCGCAGCGACACTGCGTTCGGGAACCGATCGGGCGCCTCGGGCGTCGTCACGGGTGATGGGAGTATCCCTCGCCATCAGCGGTGAACACGCAACCGCCCCGCCGAGGGTGTTGGATGGTCGCGTGATCGCCGTCGATTTCGATGAGTTCTACCGGACCGAGTACGCGCCCATGGTGCGGCTCGCCCGCGGGTTGGTCGACGCCACCGAGTCCGCCGAGGAGATCGCTCAGGACGCCTTCGCCCGCGTGTTCGAGCGCTGGGGCCGGCTGGAGTCCCCGGGCGGCTACCTGCGCACCGCGGTGGTCAACGGCGCCCGCAGCGAACTCCGTAGGCGGGAGGTCCGGCGCCGGATCGGCTTGGGGCAACCCCGGCAGGCGCCGCCGGAGCGGGACTACCTCCTCGACGCCCTCGACCGGCTCGCACCCAAGCGGAAGACGGCCCTGGTGCTGCGCTTCTACGCCGGCCTGTCCGAGCGGGAGACTGCCGAGACCATGGGCGTCCGCCCCGGCACGGTCAAGAGCCTGGTGTCGCGAGGGTTGGCGGAGCTGCGGGAGGTGATCGAGCCATGAACGACGACCGGCAAAACGGCCGGCGACCCGGTGACGGCAAAGAAGCGCTCGGTGCCGCCCTCGGCGAAGCCGTCGCCAGGGAGACCGACTCCCCGATTGCTCCACCGCCGGTGACCAACATCGCCGAGCGGGCCGCAGCCCGTGCGAAGGCCAGGCGGGTCCGGCACGGGGCGGTGAGCATCGCCGCCGCAGCGGCCCTCATCGCCGCCGGCCTGGCGGCCTGGAACACGCTGGGCAGCGACGGCGAACGGGTGGTGACCGGGCCGACCGCGGCCGAACCGGCGGAGCAGACGCCCGCCGACGGCGGCCGGGCAGAGGACGCCGGACCCGCCAGCGGCGGCGGACCCGCTGAGACCGCACCCGCCGGACGCGGACCTGCCGCCAACGCCGGACCAGCCAACGCCGGACCAGCCAACGCCGGACCAGCTGAGCCCGCCGGACCGGAGGCCGCGTCGGCGCAACCCGCCGGAGCGGCCGCCGACACTGGAGGAGCCGAAGCGCCCGGAGCGGAGGCACCGTCGGCGGATCCGACCGATCCGGAGACCGACACGGCACCGGAACCCGGCGGCATGTCGAACTTCCCGGCGCCGGAGGACCTCTCGAGCGGTCCCGCCCTGGAGTGGACCGAGGTGTCAGTAGACCTCGGCGGCAGACCGACGGACTCCGTAGAGCTGCAGGCCCTGGGCGACGGACGGATCGTCGCCCGCGTCCGGGGCGAGAGCGGCGACCGGGTCGCGATCACCGGCGACGGCATCACCTGGAGGGCCGCCGGACTTCCCGACGGCGTCTTCCCGTACCGCCTGTCGGTCGACGGGAACGGCTGGGCGATCGCTTCGCAAGGATCGATCGCGGCCGATGATCCCGGTCGGGTCCTGGTCTCCGGCGACGGCGGCGAGTCCTGGAGCGAACCGAACCTAGACATCCGCTCCGAGGCGGGGCTGCCCCCACACTGCATCGAACAGTCGGCGGTGCAGGACGTGCTGATCTCGGGCGACCGCGTCGTCGTGCTGGTGTCCCTGCGCCGACTCCTGGACATCGAGGCGCTGCTCGCCGAACGGGGCCTGATCCCTGAGGGGACGCCGGCAGTCGAATGGAGGCGCACGGACGACGTCCTGACGGTCCGCCTCGGCGATCCCTCCGATTGGGACGGCACCGACGGCGACACGCTGCAAGTGGCGCTGGACGAACTAGGGCTCACGCCCGAGCAGCTCCACGACTGCGACGACTACGCGTCGGGGCGGGTCCGCGTGCTGGCAGGCGACGGCTCCGGCACCGAGCAGGTCGCCGACTACGAGGGGTGGGCCACGTCCGCGGTGGCGACCAGCGACGGCTTCGCCATGGTGCTGGCGACCGACACCGGGGGCGTCCGGCGGCTCACGTCACGCGACGGGCGCAGCTGGTCGGAGATCCGGACCACCGAGGAGGCATACGCCACAGTGGCCCGCGGGCCCGGCGGCACCGTGTGGCTGGGCGAGAATCACTGGCTCGGCTACCGGATCCGGCGCGGCGACATCGCCGGCGAGCCGCGGCAGGTGGCCGTATTCGACGTGTTACAGCCGGTGGGGGTGCTGTCGGCCGGACCGGCCGGGGTGGTGACCTCGGCATGGATGCTGCCCGACCCCATCCGGGATCTGATCGAGGTGACGAGCTTCGAGAAGGACGGCTACGAGCTGCGCCTGGACAACGCCTCAGGGGGCGCCTCTCTCCGGGACCTCGCCGCGGGCACAGCCGTCTACGAGTTCTCCGCCGAAGAGCTGGAGCCCTCCGCCGAACCTCCCGACGGCGTACGCGAGGTGACCGAGGACGACGGTTCCGTCTCGCTGGCCTTCAGCGACCCCGACACCGGCGAGGAGCTCGTGCGGTTCACCGAGGAGGACATGGTGCCCGACACCGACCGGCTCGTGGCCGCCCGCACCGAACTGTTCGGCCCGACCGGCATGCCACCGATCTGGATCGGCTGGTCGGCCGACGGCGAGCGCTGGGGCTGGCAGGACGCCGCCGAGGCGTTCGGCCTGGCCGAAGGGGAGGGGCTCACGCCGTTCTCCCTCGCCGTGGGGTCGGATTTCGTGATCGCTAGGGTCAGCTCGTTCGATGTGGCCGAGGCGATGGCGATGGCCGAGTCACCGGATGCCGCGCAGTCTCAGTCCGGGCCGCCGAGCAGCTGGAGAGCCCGCTGGTTCATCGCTGAGCCGACGGCATCCTCAGGAAAGCCAGGGAGGTAGCCGCCGATGACCAGTGACGCGGTGCGGGGGTTTCGGGTTCTGGCCGTCCGGTCCGGATCCGGCGAGACGGCCGCACCAGCGGGTCGCTCCCACTCGAGGCCGACCGAGAGCCGCACCATGTCCGCCGACACGCCGGTGGCGGCCAGGTCGGCCTCGGAGAGCTGCTGGTGGGTGGTGG
>JAPOYM010000184.1 GCA_026706565.1 bacterium | reverse complement strand
TGGACTCCGACCAGTACAACACCTCCGCCGAGGAGGTCCGCCCGTACATCCTCACTTCCATGCTGAAGCGCGTGGACGTGGCCGTCTACAACACCATCGAGTCGGTCGCCAACGGCGACTTCACCGGCGGCACCACGGTCTTCAACCTGGCCGTGGACGGCGTCGGCTACTCCACCACGGGCGGCTTCGTGGACGACATCGTGCCCGAGCTGGAGAGGTTCAAGGAAGCCATCGTGGGCGGCAGCATCGTCGTGCCCGAGACCACCGAACGCGGCGGAGGCGAGGACGTCACCGCGGCCCTGGTGTTCGACATCGGCGGGCGGGGCGACCAGTCCTTCAACGACTCCGCCGCGGCCGGCCTCGACAGGGCGGCTGACTTCCTCCGGGTGCAGACCACCGAGGCCTCGCCGAACCCCGACGGCTCCAACCGGGCCGAGCTGCTGCAGCTCTCCGCCGACAGCGCCGACCTCGTCATCGGCGTGGGCTTCCTGTTCGGCGAGTCCATCACCGAGGTGGCGGCCAACAACCCCGACACCTACTTCGGCATCATCGACAGCGCCCCCGACGGCACCGACAACCTCGCCGGGCTGGTCTTCGCCGAGCACGAGGGCTCGTTCCTCGTCGGCGCGGCCGCGGCGCTGAAGTCCAACACCGGCACCGTCGGCTTCATCGGCGGCGTCGACATCCCGCTGATCCGGCGCTTCCACGCCGGCTTCGAGGCAGGCGTCCACGCCGTCAACCCGGACATCCGCATCCTCGACGCCTACGTCACCGAGCCGCCGGACTTCGACGGCTGGTCGCAGCCCGCGGAGGGCAAGATCATCGCCCAGTCCATGTACGAGGCCGGCGCCGACGTCATCTACCACGCCGCCGGCGGCACGGGCGCGGGCCTGTTCGAGGCGGCCAAGGAGTTCAGCGAGGCCGGCGGCACCAAAGTGTGGGCCATCGGCGTGGACTCCGACCAGTACAACACCTCCGCCGAGGAGGTCCGCCCGTACATCCTCACGTCGATGCTGAAGCGGGTGGACGTGGCGGTCTACAACACCATCGAAGCGGTCGCCAACGGTGCCTTCACCGGCGGCACAACGGTCTTCAACCTGGCCGTGGACGGCGTCGGCTACTCCACCACGGGTGGCTTCGTGGACGACATCGTGCCCGAACTGGAGAGGTTCAAGGAAGCCATCGTGGGCGGCACCATCGTGGTGCCCGAGACCACCGAGCGCGGCGGCGGCGAGGACGTCACCGCGGCGCTGGTGTTCGACATCGGTGGCCGCGGCGACCAGTCGTTCAACGACTCCGCGGCGGCGGGCCTCGACAGGGCGGCCGACTTCCTGCGGATAAACCCGACGGAGGCTTCGCCGAACCCCGACGGCTCCAATCGCGCCGAGTTGCTGCAACTCTCTGCCGACGGCGCCGACCTCGTGATCGGCGTGGGCTTCCTGTTCGGCGAGTCCATCACCGAGGTGGCGACCAACAACCCCGACACCTTCTTCGGCATCATCGACAGCTTTCCCGCTGAGCTCCCCAATCTCGCCGGACTGACCTTCGCCGAGCATGAGGGCTCGTTCCTCGTGGGCGCGGCGGCGGCGCTGAAGTCCACGACCGGAACGGTCGGGTTCATCGGCGGCGTGGACATCCCGATCATCCGGAAGTTCCACGCCGGCTTCGAAGCGGGCGTCTATGCCGTGGATCCGAACATCGAGATCCTGGCCACCTACGTGACCGAGCCGCCTGACTTCGACGGCTGGTCGCAGCCCGCCGAGGCCAAGATCATCGCCCAGTCCATGTACGAAGGCGGCGCGGACGTGATCTATCACGCCGCCGGCGGCTCGGGCGCGGGCCTGTTCGAGGCGGCCAAGGAGTTCAGCGAGGCCGGCGACTCCAAGGTCTGGGCCATCGGCGTGGACTCCGACCAGTACTGGACGTCCGCCGAGGAGGTGCGGCCGTACATCCTCAGCTCGATGCTCAAGCGGGTCGACGTGGCCGTCTACAACACCATCGAGAGGGTGGTCAACGGCACCTTCACCGGCGGCCTCACCGTGTTCGACCTGGCAGCCAACGGCGTGGGCTACTCCATCTCCGGCGGTTTCCTGAACGACGTCATCCCGCAGCTCGAGGAGTTCAAGCAGGCGATCATCCGCGGCGACATCGTCGTCCCGGAGACGACCGGCTGATCCAGCGGCGCGCTCGTCACCGGTGCGGGGTCCCGGCGTGTTCCGGGACCCCGCACCGGTCAACTCTCGTCCGGGCACTCCACGCGGGCTCGACGGTGGCGTGCCAAGCTAGGCGCCGAGTTCGCCCCAGGAGGTCGATCGCGACGCCATGACGCCGGCTCTGTCGTTGGAGAACATCACCAAGCGCTTCCCCGGGGTGCTCGCCAACGACCGCGTCAACCTCACGGTCGCCGAGGGCGAGATCCACGCCATCTGCGGCGAGAACGGCGCCGGCAAGTCCACGCTCATGAACGTGCTGTACGGCATGCTGCCCGCCGACGAGGGGCGCATCGTCGTCAGAGGCGACGAGGTGCATTTCCGCTCGCCCCGAGACGCCCTGGCCGCCGGCATCGGCATGGTGCACCAGCACTTCATGCTGGCCGACAACCTCACGGTGCTGGAGAACATCATCCTCGGTGCCGAACCGACGGGGCGAGGCGGGCGCATCGACTTCGCCGGCGCGCGCCGGCGCGTCACCGAACTCAGCGACGCCTACGGGCTGGACGTGCACCTCGACGAACCGGTCGAGAACCTGGGTGTGGGCGAGCGCCAGCGCGTCGAGATCATCAAGGTGCTCTACCGGGGCGCCCGCATCCTCATCCTGGACGAGCCCACCTCGGTTCTCGTTCCCCACGAGGTGGAGGAGTTGTTCCGCAACATGCGGGACATGTGCGCCCGCGGCGAGACGATCGTCTTCATCGACCACAAGCTGGACGAGGTGCTGGAGATCGCCGACACGATCACCGTCCTGCGGGCGGGCAGGACGGTCGCCACGGTGAAGCCCGACGAGGTATCGCCCCGCGATCTGGCGGAGTTGATGGTCGGCTCGGAGCTTCCCACCCCCGAGGCCCGGACCACGACCGTGCGGGACACCGTCTCCCTGCAGGTCGAAAGTCTCTCGGTCCTCGACGACGACGAGCGGGAGGTCGTCAAGGGGATCAGCCTGGAGGTTCGCCGGGGCGAGATCGTAGGTGTGGCCGGCGTGGAGGGCAACGGCCAGATCGAGTTCGTGGAGGCCCTGCTGGGGATCCGGGAACCCTCGCAGGGTCGCGTGCTCCTGGAGGGCGCCGACATCAACGAATGGACCGTGCGCCGGCGACGCGAGGCGGGCATCGGGTACATCCCCGAGGACCGTCACCGGCGAGGCCTGCTGCTCCCGGCACCGCTCTGGGAGAACGCCATGTGCGGGCACCAGGGCAAGGAGCCGTACTCGCGCAAGGGCTTCTGGCTGACCCCCAAGGCGGCGCGTAGCAAGACCCGGGAACTCATCGCCGCCTTCGACGTGCGCACACCGGGGCCCGACGTGGCGGCCCATGCCCTGTCCGGCGGCAACCAGCAGAAGCTGATCATCGGGCGGGAGATGGTCATGACGCCCAACCTGCTGATCGCCGCACACCCCACGCGGGGCATCGACGTGGGCGCCCAGGCCGCCGTCTGGGAGACGCTGCACCAGGCGCGCGAGCAGGGGCTGGCGGTGCTGCTGGTCTCGGCCGATCTGGACGAGTTGATCGGGCTGTCGGACCGCCTGCTCGTCATCTTCCGCGGCCGCATCTCCGCCGCGCTGGATCCGGCGACCGTCACCCCGCGCGAGTTGGGCGCCCACATGACCGGCGCCGCCGGTGAGGTCGAGGAGATGCAGCACGCATGAGCACCCGCACCTCCCATCGTCTCCCCGCACACCGGCGCCTCACGCTGGCGCTGGCTGCGCCCGTGGCAGCACTGATCCTGTCCCTGGCCGTGGCCTCGATAGCGCTCGTGCTCAGCGGCAGCAACCCGTTCCCGGCCTACGGACGCATGTTCTCCTACGGGTTCGAGTTGGAGACCCTCGTCGACATGGTCAACCGGGCCACACCGCTGTACCTGTCGGCGGTGGCGGTGGCGATCGGCTTCCGCATGAACCTCTTCAACATCGGCGTGGAGGGCCAGTACATCCTGGCGTCGATCATCGCCGCGCAGGTGGCCGCCGAACTGTCGCTGCCCGCGCCGTTGCACCTCACGGTCATCATCCTGGTGGGCATGGCGACCGGGTCGGTCTGGGCGCTCATCGCCGGCGTCCTGAAGGTCACACGCGGCATCCACGAGGTGATCTCGACGATCATGCTCAACGCCGTCTCCATCAGCTTCGTCGTGGCGATGCTCTTCCGGCAATGGGACGTTCCCGACGAGAGCCTCAACCAGGAGACCGCCGAGATCCCGCCCTCGGGTCGCATGCCCGACCTCAACGGTTTCGTCGAGACGTTCACCCGGGAGATCGGCAAGGGTCGGGTGCTCTGGGGCTTCGTCATCGTGGCGATCATCATCGGGATCCTCTACTGGATCTACGTCGCACGAACCCGGCCCGGCTACGACCTGCGGGCGTCGGGCATCAACCCGCTCGCCGCCGAGGCCTCCGGCGTCTCCCCGAAGCGAACGATCATCGTGGCCATGGCGCTCAGCGGGGCGGTGGGGGGCCTGGTGGGGCTGCCGGAGGTGCTGGGACGCGACTACGCCTACGGGCTGCAGTTCACCCAGAACCTGGGCTTCGCCGGCATCGCCGTGGCGCTGCTGGGCCAGAACCATCCGGGTGGCATCGCCATCGGTGCGCTGGTGTTCGGGTTCCTGGACAGCGCCGCGCCGATTCTGGACGTGCACGGTGACGCCCCCCAGGAAATCGTGGAGATCATGAAGGGCATCATCATCTTCGCGGCCGTCATCACCTACGTCGTGGTGCAGCGGCGCCGCCAGGCCGAGGAAGCACGTGCCGCCTCGCTCGCCATGGCGTCGGATGAGCCGGATCCGGCAACCGGTATGCCGTCCGGTGCCACCGAGTCCGACACGAGACCCGCGACATGACACTCGACTCCCAGACCACCCCCGACGGCGACGCGCCGGAGCCTTGGCGGCCGTTCGAGCGCTTCGCCGGCCGGCCGAGCTGGTACCCGCGGCCGACGGACACGCCGCAGGATCGCCAGTTCCAGCGGAGGCTGCGGTTCGCCGTCATCGCCGTCATCGGCGTGGCGCTCCTCGCCCTCACCGAGCAGTTCGCCCGGCCGGCCACCGACCAGCTCGCCAACAGCACGACCTGGTCGATCGCGCTCGCCTACGCGGTGCCGATCCTGATGCCGGCCATGGGCGGCATCTTCTCCGAGCGGGCCGGCGTGGTGAACATCGGCCTGGAGGGCATGCTCATCCTCGGCACCTGGTTCGGCGCCTACGGTGCCCTGGAGTTCGGCCCCTGGTGGGGCATGCTCATCGGCGCCGCCGGCGGGGCCGTCGGCGGCCTGCTGCACGCCATCGCAACGGTCAGCTTCGGCGTGGACCACATCATCTCCGGCGCGGCCATCCTGGTGATGGCGCCGGGAATCACGCGCTTCCTGTCCGACAAGATCTTCCAGGGGCGCCCCGGCGGGGGCATCACGCAGTCGCCGCGCGTCGATGACGTCGACTCCTTCAGCATTCCCTTCCTCGCCGGCGGGGCCGGCACCGCCGATGCCCTCGGGCGCATCGAGAGCTGGGACTGGTTCTGGATCTCCGACGCCGCCGGCATTCTCCGCGGCTTCCTCTGGAACGTGTCGTGGCTGACGCTCATCGCCTACGCCACCGTGCCCATCTCGGTCTGGCTGCTGTGGCGCACCTCGTGGGGGCTGCGCTTGCGCAGCTGCGGCGAGCATCCCATCGCCGCCGACAGCCTCGGCGTGGACGTGTACCGCTACAAGTACTACGGCGTGGTGCTGTCGGGCGCCTTCGCTGGCTACGGCGGCGCTTTCCTGGTGATCGAGCTGACCGGCATCTACCGGGAGGGCCAGACCGCCGGCCGGGGCTTCATCGGCCTGGCCACCACCATCTTCGGCAACTGGCGACCGGTGGGCGCCGCTCTCGGCGGGCTGCTGTTCGGCTTCGCCGACACCCTGCAGCTGCGCGACCGGGCCGCGGTACACGGGCTGCTGCTGCTGGTGGTGCTGGCTCTCGGCCTCATGGCCCTGGTCTTCCTCGTCCGCCGCCGACACCGTGCCGCGGCCGGGCTGGCGGTGGCCGCAGGCGGCTTCGCGGTGTGGCACTACGCCACCGAGACGGTGCCCAAGCAGTTCCCGCAGGCGCTGCCCTACATCACGGTGCTGCTGGTGCTGCTCTTCTACACCTCCAAGCTGCGCATGCCCGCCGCCGACGGCATGCGCTACCGGCGCGGCCAGCAGCAATGACCGCCGGCGCCCCGGCGACGGCCGCCGAGGCGGACTGGGACGACCTTTTCCGGCGCGCCCGGGCGGTGGCCGCCAACGCCTACTGCCCGTACTCCCGCTATCACGTGGGCGCCGCGGGGCTCGTCGACGACGGCCGTGTCATCGTGGGCTGCAACGCCGAGAACGCCTCCTACGGGCTGGGGCTCTGCGCCGAGTGCTCGCTGGTGTGCGCGCTGCACAGCAGCGGCGGCGGGCGCCTCGTGGCGGTGGCGGTGGTCGGCGGCTACGACGTGGACGACCTGCCTGCGGGCAAGCCCTGCGGGCGCTGCCGGCAGGTGCTCTACGAGGTCGGCGGGCCCGAATTGATCATCAACCGCGACGCCGCGTTGGCCGACCTGCTGCCCGATGCCTTCGGCCCCGAGGACCTATGAGCGACTTCTCCGCCGTCGACCTCATCTGCGCCAAGAGGGACGGGCAGGCGCTGGGGCCCCGCGAGATCGCCTGGTTCATCGACGGCTACACCGCCGGGCGGATCCCCGACGAGCAGGCCTCGGCCCTGCTGATGGCCGTCTACTTCCAGGCCATGGCACCCGACGAGTTGGCTGCTTGGACCAAGGCCATGATCGACTCCGGCGAGCGCCTCGACCTCTCGAGCCTCGACCGGCCCACCGTGGACAAGCACTCCACCGGGGGCGTGGGCGACAAGGTGTCGCTCGTGCTGGCGCCGCTGATGGCGGCCTGCGGCGCCGCGGTGCCGCAGCTCTCGGGCCGAGGCTTGGGCCACACCGGCGGCACGCTCGACAAACTGGAGGCCATCGCCGGCTGGCGGGCCGCCCTCTCGAACACCGAGATCGTGTCCCAGCTCGCCGGCGTGGGCGCTGTGATCTGTGCCGCCGGGGCCGGCCTGGCGCCCGCCGACCGGCGGATCTACGCCCTGCGGGACGTGACCGGCACGGTGCCGTCGATCCCGCTGATCGCCAGCTCCATAATGAGCAAGAAGATCGCCGAGGGCACCGCCGCCTTGGTGCTCGACGTGAAAGTCGGCTCGGGCGCCTTCATGAAGACCCAACCCGAAGCCCGCCGCCTGGCCGAGGCGATGGTCACTCTCGGCGAGGCCCACGGCGTGCGCACCGCGGCGCTGCTGACGGGCATGGACACCGTGCTGGGGCTGACCGCTGGAGGTGCCCTGGAGGTGCGCGAGTCGGTCGAGACCCTTGCCGGGGGCGGCCCCGCCGACCTTGTAGCGGTGACTCTCGCCCTGGCCCGGGAGATGGTCGAGTCAGCGGGCCTCGACGCCGACCCTGCCGAGGTCCTGGCCTCGGGAGCGGCGATGGACGTGTGGCGAGCCATGATCGCCGCCCAAGGGGGCGACCCCGACGCCGAACTGCCGCGGGCCTCGGTCGTCGAGACGGTGGACGCGCCGGCCGACGGGGTGCTGGGCCGTCTGGACGCCTTGGCGGTGGGCGTCGCCGCTTGGCGCCTCGGCGCCGGGCGCGCCCGCAAGGAGGATCCGGTGAGCGCCACCGCCGGTGTCGTGTGCCGCGCCGCCGAGGGCGACGCGGTGCGGGCCGGCGAGCCGCTGCTGGAGCTGCACACCGACGACGAGTCCCTGCTGCCGGGCGCGCTGGCCGCTCTGGAGGGCGGCTTCGAGGTAGTGGCCGAGGCCGGCCCGCCCCGGCCGCTTATCCTGGAGCGCGTCACTGCCGGCGGGCGGGCGTGAGCGCCGCAGTCCCGTCCCTCGAGGAGATCCGCCGGGCCCCCAAGGCGCTGCTGCACGACCACCTCGACGGCGGCCTGCGGCCCGCCACCATCGTGGAACTGGCTGCCGAGGGCGGCTACGGGGGTCTGCCCACGGCCGATGCCGCCGACCTGGGCCGCTGGATGACCCGGGCCGCCTCGGGCCGAAACCTCGAGGCCTACCTGGAGACCTTCGCACACACCGTGGGAGTCATGCAGACCCCCGACGCCATCGCCAGGGTGGCCGCCGAGTGCGCCGAGGACCTCGCCGCCGACGGCGCGGTGTACGCTGAGGTGCGCTTCGCCCCCGAGCTGCACACCGAGCGGGGCCTGTCCGCCGACGAGGTGGTGCGCAGCGTGCTGGAGGGCTTCGCCGCCGGCAGTCGGGGGCGCAACATCCGCGTGGTGGGGCTGCTGTGCGCCATGCGCCACGCGGCGCACGCGCTGGAGGTGGCCGAGCTGGCGGTGCGCCACCGCCACGACGGCATCGTCGGCTTCGACATCGCCGGCGCCGAGGCGGGCCATCCGCCCACCCGGCATATCGCCGCCTTCCAGTACCTGCAGCGGGCCAACTTCCACTTCACGATCCACGCCGGGGAGGGTTTCGGCCTGCCGTCCATCTGGGAGGCCGTGCAGTACTGCGGCGCCGAGCGTCTCGGCCACGGCGTGCGCATCGTCGAGGACATCGAGGCCGACGCCGACGACCCCGAGGCGCCGCCGCGACTGGGGCCTCTGGCCGCCTACGTGCGCGACCGCCGCATCCCCCTGGAACTCTGCTGCAGCTCCAACGTTCACACCGCCCTGGCACCCTCCGTCGCCGAGCACCCCATCGACCTGCTGCGGCGTCTGCGCTTCCGCGTCACCATCAACACCGACAACCGGCTCATGAGCGACACCTGCCTCAGCAAGGAGATGCAGCTCTGCGCCGAGGCCTTCGGATGGACGATGGCCGACCTTCGCTGGCTCACGATCAACGCCATGAAGAGCGCGTTCATCCCCTTCGACGAGCGGCTGGCTCTGATCGACGAGGTGGTCAAGCCCGGCTACGCCGCCCTCGGCGCCAGTTGAGGGAGGAGAACAGCATGCCCGACCCGTCATTCCGGCGAATCGACTCGGGGCTCGTCGTTGCCGCCAGATACCGAAGGAGGACGCCATGCGGCGATTCCTGATCGACACCGACACCGCCTCCGACGACGCCGTGGCCCTCATCATGGCGCTGCGCTCCCCCGACGTGGCCGTCGAGGCCCTGACGATCGTGGCGGGCAACGTGCCGCTGGACCGCTGCATCCAGAACGCCCTCTACACCGCCGAGCTGTGCGGTTCGTCGGTGCCGGTGTACGCAGGCCTGGCGCGGCCCCTATTCCGGGACCTCACTACCGCCGAGATCGTCCACGGGCAGGACGGGCTGGGCGACATCGGCCTGGACCTCACGGGGCGCAGCGCCGCCGAGGGCCACGCGGTGGACGTGCTGGTAGAGACCATCTGCGGCTCGCCCGGCGAGGTCACCCTGGTGACCCTGGGGCCGCTGTCGAACGTGGGCGCCGCCCTGCTGCGGGCGCCCGAGATGGCCGAGGCCGTGCAGCACTGCTACATCATGGGCGGCACCGGGCAGCTGCCCGGCAACATCACGCCGGCGGCCGAGTTCAACATCTACGTCGACCCCGAGGCGGCCCGCATCGTCTTCGAGTCCGGCATGCCGATCACCATGGTGGGCTGGGACGTGTCCTGGACCTGCGCCTTCATGGGCCCCGAGGCCGAGGCCCGGATCCGAGCGATCGGCACCCCCTACTCCGATTTCACCTGCGACATCCAGGCCACCCTCACCGAGTTCGCCGAGGGGATGCTCGGCATCGCCGGGTTCGACCTGCCGGACCCGCTGGCCATGGCGGTGGCGCTCGACCCGTCGATCGCCGAGACAGATGACCGCTACGTAGAGGTGGTGAGCGGCGACGGCCCGGCGAGGGGCCAGACCATCGTCGACCACCTCGGCGCAACCCGCAAGGCCCCGAACGTCTCAGTGGTGACCCACGTGCCCCCCGAGGCGTTCATGGACTCGCTCTGCGCGACCCTGCGCTGATCGGCCCACCGCCGAGCCGGGACACCGAACAGTATGCGTGTCATTCCGGCGAGAGCCGATACCCGCAGTCCGACCAGCGGCGGCCCTCAGCACTGCGCCCTCGGCTTCCTCGGCGACCTCCTCGAGGACGTCGTGGTGTACCGCCGCAGCGCTGTGCGAGCCGACACCGACACGCCGTGCGTCATCCGGCGCCGCCGCGGCGGCAGCGCGGCCAACGCGGCGGTGGCCGCCGCCGGGGTGGCCGGCCCGGGACGTGTGCGGTTCTTAGGACAGGTCGGCGCCGACAGTCTGGGCGACCGCCTGCTGGACGAACTGGCCGCACAGGGGGTAGAGCCCTGCGTGCGCCGCCGCGGGCGCACCGGCGCGGTCGTGGTGCTGCTCGGCGGCGACGGCGAGCGGACCATGCTCACCGACCGGGGCGCCTGCGCCGAGTTCGACGGCTTCGAGCCGGGATGGCTCGACGGCTTGGCTGTCCTGCACACCGCGGGCTACTCGCTGCTGGAGGAGCCCTCCCGCTCGGCGGCGCTCGGCATGATCGGCGCGGTCCGCCGCGCCGGCGGCACCGTGAGCGTGGACGCCTGCTCGGTGGGCGCCATCGCCGACAGCGGCGTCGCCGCCTTCCGGGAGACGCTGACCGAGGTCGCCCCCGACGTGCTGCTGTGCGACGCCGGCGAAGCCGCCCTGCTCGACGCGACCGGCGGCTACCGGCAGTTCGCCCATCTCGTGGTCGTCAAAGACGGGCCCCGCCCGACGCGACTGTACGGCGCGAGCTTCGACGGCGAGCCGGTCACTCCGCCGCGCCTGGAGGACGTCCCGGACACCACCGGTGCGGGCGACGCCTTCGCCGGCGGTCTGCTGGCCGCCCGCCTGGCCGGGAACGCCTGGCGCGAGGCGACCGTGGCGGGCCAAGTCGTCGCGGCCGCTCACCTGCGGGCCATAGCCGTGCAGGACGACACCGCTCAGGTCGGCGCCGGGCCTGATTCCAGCCGAGAGGTGCCGGAGGAGACTGCCGAGTGATGCTGCCGCCTGCCTCTCGCGTCACTCGGGCCACATCCCGCGAGTGTCGTTCCGGCCGCCTCTCTCGTCATTGCGGCGAAGGACGGAATCCACGTTCCCGCTGGATCGCCGCATCCGCTCCGAGGGGGACCGGCGACTCCCCGAGACCGGGAGGCGTGAGGTGATTCGACCCGTCGTGCATCCCCGCGTGGCCGACGCCCTGGCGGCCGGACGCCCCGTGGTGGCCCTGGAGTCCACCGTGTACTCGCAACTCGGCCTGCCGCCGGGACGCAACGCCGAGGCTCTCGAACGCTGCCTTGACGCCATTGAGTCGCAAGGGGCAATCCCGGCGGTCACCGCGCTGCTGGACGGCGTGCCGCGCGTGGGCCTCGACGGCGACGGCTACGAGAAGATCCTGGCGTGCGAGGAGAAGATGGCCGAACGGGACCTGCCGGTGGCGATGGCCGAGCGCTGGCCGGCGGGCGCCACCACCGTCTCGGGATCGCTGGTGCTCGCCCACGCCGCGGGCATCCGGATCTTCGCAACGGGGGGTATCGGCGGGGTCCACCGCGACAGCGCCGAGACCGGCGACGTGAGCTCCGATCTGGAGGCCCTGGCGCGTTACCGGGTGGCGACCGTGTGCGCCGGCGCCAAGGCCTTCTTGGACCTGCCGCACACACTGGAGCGCCTGGAGACGCTGGGGGTGCCGGTGGTGGGTTACGGGTGCGACGAACTGCCGGCGTTCTGGAGTCGCAGCAGCGGCCTCGGACTCCCCTACCGCGTGGACACCCCCGCCGAGGCCGCCGCCATCGTGGACGCCATGGGCCGCACCGGCGTGCTGTTCACCGTGCCGCCCCCGGACGCCGCGGCCGTGCCGAACACCGTCATCGACACCGCGGTCGCCGAGGCTCTGGCGCGTGCCGAGGCCGCCGGCATCACGGGCGGCGACGTCACGCCGTACGTTCTCGACGCCATCGACGAGGCCACCGAGGGGCGCTCGGTCGACGCCAACGTGGAACTCGTCGTCAACAACGCCCGCTGCGCCGCCGCCATCGCCCGAGCCGCCGCCATCCGGAACCGGCCGGGCGCGCCACTCACTGCACCGTGACGATGCCGCCGCCGGGGCGTTCGATGTGCACTTGGACGTGGGTGCCCGCCTCGTCGATCCACCCCTGCGTGGCCGCCCACGCCATCATGGCCTCGAACCGCTCGTCCCAGGCCGGATCCCGGCCCGACGGGGCCAGTTGCCGGGCTGCGGTGATCGACCACCAGAGGTGATGCGTCCGCCCCAGGCGCGCCTCGGCTCCCAGCACGCCCAGGACATCGTGGCGATCGCCGTCCGCCTCGATGTGGAACCGGGTGAAATCGTCGGCCTCCGCGAGGCGCCGCTCACCCGTCCGCAGGTCCAACTCCACGTACATGCCTGATTACCTCCAACTATCGCGAGCTGCCCGGATCCGCCCCGGCCGCGCCCTTCTGAGCGTTCCGCGAGCCGCTACGCTGTCGCAGTCATTGCAGCCGGTCACCCGGCTGCGCGAGACACCAAGGGAGCGTTCAGCGCGGAGCGTCCGGATCGGGGGCGGGCAGCCGACGGGCCGGCGGCTCGAACATCGTGCAGGAGGTGCGCAATGAAACTGATCACGGCCGTGATCAAGCCCCACCACGTCGACATCGTCAAGGCAGCGCTGAACACCGTTGGCATCCACGGTATGACCGTCTCGGAGGCACAGGGCTACGGCCGCCAGGGCGGGCACACCGAAACGTACCGGGGCACCGAGTACCAGATCTCCTTCACCCCCAAGTCGCGCATGGACATCGTGGTGGACGACAAGGACCTCGACGCCACCGTCAAGGCGATCGTCGAGGCGGCGCGCACCGGCAAGATCGGCGACGGCAAGATCTGGGTCACCGAGGTCGACCGGATCGTGCGGATCCGCACCGGCGAGGAGGGGACCGACGCCGTCTAGCGGTTGTACGCCAGCCGCAGTCCCGGCCGGGGCCATTCGTATTCCAGCAGCAGCCCCTCGGCCGCCTCGGTCACGTAGGCCGTCCGGAGGTCGTCGCCGCCGAAGCACACGTTGGTGGCCAGCGGTCCCGGCACCGGTACGTAGCTGATCTCGCCGCCGGGTCGCACCACGCACAGGCCCTCGCCGAGCGCCGCCACGACCACCGTGCCGTCGGCCTCCACGGCCAGGGAGTCGAAATGCCCCAACGTGTTGGCCAGGCAGCGCTTGCTGCGGTGGTCCACCCGGCCGGGCTCGATGATGTCCCAGGCCCACAGCCGCCCGGTGGGGGTCTCGGCGACGTACAGCACCGCACCGTCGGGTGACAGACCGATGCCGTTCGGCCCGGGAAGCCCGAAGATCGGACGCACGGCGAACGAGCCGTCGGCGGTGGCGTAGAAGACGCCCACCCGATCCTCGTCGTGGGCGCGCACCTTGCCGTGGTCGGTGAACCACATGCCGCCTCCGGCGTCGAAGACCAGGTCGTTCGGCCCGCACAGGCGATGACCGGCGCACGCCGTGTACACGACCGTGACCTCCCCGGTGTCGAGGTCGAGGCGGTCGATGCTGCCACAGATGTACTCGGGGCTCTGCCCGGCGCCCGTTCCCGGCGCCGACGGCAGCCACACGCCGCGCCGCTCGTACCAGGCGAAGCCGCCGTTGTTGGCCACGTAGGCCGCTCCGTCGGGGCCGATCGCCAGGCCGTTGGGTCCGGCGGTCGTGACGCGGTCCCAGGCGGCCACCGTCTCGCGGGATCCGTCGGGGCCGATCCTGGTGACCCTCGGACCGCGCACCTCGACGACCAGGACCGAACCGTCCGCGAGAGCCACGGGCCCTTCGGGGAAGGCGAGACCCTCCACCACCACCCGGTGCGGCAGATCCACCACGGCGCCGGCCGTTCCCTTCGCCTCGGACCCTGTTCCGGCCATGATCTTCCGCCTCCTGTGGACGTCCCGGTCCGGAGCGTCGATCACTCCGCCCGACCGCCGGCTCCGGAGGCTAACGGCCTTCCGCTCCGGCGGCGGGGTTGCATTGCGCGGATGGGTGCCGGTGTTACTGTCCGATCCGTGCCCAGAGTCGTCGGAGCGGGCAGCCTGCAACCGCTGCCGGAGACCGGTCGGCGTTTCAGCGAGGCGCGTCGCGTGCGGCTCGACGAGGCGGGCCCCGACGGGTGGCTGCGACTCGACGCCCTCGCCTGCCAACTCCAGGACGTTGCCACCAACGACTACCTCGACGCCGGGTTCGGCGACGACCGGGCGTGGGTGCTTCGCAGACTCCTCGTGGCGGTGCGCACTCCCGCCCTCTTCAACGAGTCCGTGACGCTCACGACCTGGTGCTCGGGCACCGGGAGCCGCTGGGCCGAGCGATCGACGCAGCTGCGCGGTGCCCGTGGTGCGCAGATCGACGCAGCGGCGCTGTGGGTGCACCTCGACCCTGCCACAGGCATACCGCACCGCCTCACCCCCGAGTTCGAATCTGTCTTCGGGCCCTCCGCGGCCGGCCGCCGGGTGGGCGCCGGACTGCTCCATGCCCCCGCGCCGGCCGGCGACGGCGCACTGCGGTGGGTACCCCGCTGGTGCGACCTCGACGTCCTCGGTCACGTCAACAACGCCGCATACTGGACGGCGGTGCTGGAGGAAGCGGCGACACGCGGCCTGGATGCCCCCTATCGCGCCGAGATCGAGCACCGAGCGGCGGTCAGCGCGGGCCAGACTCTCCACACGCCGGTGTTCGTCGACGCCGACGGCACGCTGCGGATGTGGTTCGTGAACGAGGCCGGTCTGTGCGCCTCGGCGATCGTGGGCCCCGCCTCCGCGGCCGGCGCCGCGGCGCGGGACGACGGCAGATGAGGTGGCGCCCGACGCTTGCCGCCCTGGCCGTGCTCGCCGTGGTCGGTGCTCTGGCGGTGGCGATGAGTTCGGCCTCGGTACCTCCGGCGAGTGCCTCCCTGGACGGACCCGGCGACGAGCCGGCCTCCGATCCGTCGACGGTCCAGCCGATCACCGCAGTCGAGGAGCCCGAACCGACCGACGGACCGCCCAGAGTTACCGCCGTGGTGGAAGAGGACCTCGCCGAGGCGGCCTCACCTCCCGAGGAGGCCGGCGAGCGTGATCCGCCCGGCGACGAGGACCCGGCGGCAACGAGTTCCCCCGATGCCGCCGGCGGGAACGAGGCCTCGGCGGCATCGGCCGATCCGGAGGCGAGCGCCGTGGACGCCGCCCTCGGAGGCGTCATCCCCACGATCTGCCCCAATCCCTCGGACCCGTTCTTCACCCTCTACCGCGCCGGCGAGAACTGCTACTGGCTGCGGTTCGCGGAAGAGTTGCACCAAGGACTCACCGAGGAGGAACTCGCACTCGCCGAGTCGGTTCCCTTCGTGGCGGGACACGTCGCCGAGCCCCTGGGGCGGCCGGCCCGAATCATCCGCCGGGGACCCCCCGGCGAGGCGGGTGCGCCGCGGTTCTATCTGACCTTCGACGACGGGCCGAGCAGCCGCTGGACGCGGCCGACCCTCGACCTGCTCGACCGGCACGGGGCGCGCGCCACATTCTTCCCCTCGGGAGTACACGCCGAGTTGAACTTCCATATCGTCGAGGAGATCGTCGCCCGCGGGCACACCATCGGCAGCCACCTGTGGTCTCATGAGAGGGCGGCGCTCGAGAGCGAAGAACTGTTCCGCCGGGAACTGCGCGCCAGCGCCGAGCTGTTCGGCGAACTCGGCACGAATTGCCTGCGCACCCCGTTCGGCATTCTCAGCGACGACATCGCCGAATGGGCCGGCGACGAGGGGTTCGAGATTCTGCACTGGGGTGAGCCGGACCCGCGGGACTGGGAATTCCCGGGGGTCGAGGCACTCACCCGGAGCATGCTCAAGATGCAGAACGGCTCGATCCTGATCCTGCACGAGCACACCGGCGCCGACACCCTGACGGCCCTGGACACCGTGCTGGATACCCTTGCCGCCAAAGGCTGGCGCTTCGACGAACCCATCTGCCCGCTGCAGTTCTAGGAGCGTGTCGGCACACCCGCGCGGGCATATGATGGTTGCCCCTGTTGACCGTAGCTCAGTTGGTTAGAGCGCCGGGTTGTGGTCCCGGAGGTCGGGGGTTCAAATCCCCTCGGTCAACCGTCGCGAAACCGGCTCCGGCCGGGCTCGTAGCGGGCCCCTCTAGCTCAATTGGCAGAGCAACGGACTCTTAATCCGCAGGTTCTGGGTTCGAGTCCCAGGGGGGGTACCGACAACGATCTGCATCATGCGTTCAGCATAGCGCACTGGTATGCATTCTGCATCATCACGCCAGACTGAGACCAGACAGCTTCTCCGCCCCACCGGTCGGCAGCCGCAGTACTGGCGAGGGTCGGTAGCTTTCCCCTGCGATGGAGTACGGACTGGCGATCTGGCTGGACCAGCCCCTCGATGCGCTCTCCGGCCTGGCCGTCGCAGCGGAGGAGGCGGGGTTCGCCGACGTGTGGCTGCCCGACCACTACTTCCTGCGCGACGTGTATGTGGCGCAGGCCCTCATCGCCGCCCGCACCACGAAGCTGCGCCTCGCCACCGGCGTGGCCGCTGTCCAGCTGCGCCACCCCGCCCTCATCGCCAGCGCAGCCGCCACGATCGCCGAGTGCTCCGGCGGGCGGGCGGTCATCGGGATAGGCCCCGGCGGCCACGAGTTCGGCGCCCAGTTCGGGATGCGGCCCCGCAGCCCGCTGAGGATGCTCCGCGAATCGGTGGAGATCATCCGCCAACTCGGCTCGGGCCAGGCGAGCTGGCGGGGCGAGTACTTCTCCGCCGACGGCGCCGCGCTCGGCTGGCGGACCGATCCGCCGCCGGTCTACCTGTCGGCGCGGGGTCCCCGCATGCTGGAGCTGGCCGGCGAGATCGCCGACGGGGTGATCATCCACGGCGTGCAGCACGACTTCCTGGCCTACGCCCGCGCCCGCGTCGCCCGCGGCGCCGAGCGAGTCGGCCGCGACCCGGCGGAGTGCCGGATCTCGGTCATGCTGGACGTCGAGGCGGACCGCGACGAGGCGGCGGCCATCGACCGGCTCCGGGCGCGCTGTGTGCTCATGGCGGGCGGAAGCTACGCCGACGAGCTGATCCCCGTCTACGGCTTCGACCCCGGCGCCGTGGCGACGCTGCGAGCGGCGCTGAGGGACCCCCATGTGCGCGAGGCGGGCTACGTGACCGACGACATGGTGCGCGCCTTCGCCTTCGGCGGGACGCTCGAGAGCGTGGCGGCGCGCCTCGGCGCACTCGGCCGAGCAGGCATAGACCTCGCCATCCTGAAGCTCGACCAGAGCGACCTGTCCGCAACCAGAGCCGTCCTCGAAGCGCTCGGCCCCACCGTCAAGGGAGGACCCGCATGACCGCAGCCGACATCGTCGTCATCGGAACGGGAGGCGGCGGCCTCACCATCGCCGCCGAACTCGGGCTGGCCGGCCGGCCGGCCGTGCTGGCGGACCAGCCCCGGTTCGGGGCCGCCCTCGAGGCCGTCGATGCCGCCGGCGGCATCGAGTTGACGTTCCGCACCTCGCTCACCGACACCGCCTCGCCGGCGCGGCTCGCCCCCGTGGCGGCGACGTCGGCAGATCCCGCCGCAGCCGCCGAGGCCGCCGAGCTGGTGGTCGTCTGCGTGCCCGCCTTCGGGCACGAGCCCCTAGCCGAGATGCTGGCGGGCCGGTGGCAGAGCGGCCAGACGGTTCTGTGGGTGGGCGAGCCGGGCGGCTCGTTCGCGGCCGTCGCAGCGCTGCGGGCCGTCGGCCGGCGGGTCGACGTCACCTTCGGCGACACCAACACCCTCCCCTACTACGGCGCGCTCGTCTCGGGCCCCGGGAAGGTGGGGGCGATCCGCAAGAGCGGCGGCACGCTCGTGGCCGCCCTGCCGACCGGCCGCCTCGACTATGTGACAGGCGTGGCGACGGGCATCTGGCCGTGGGCCACGCCGGCGGAGAACGTCTGGGAGACGCTGCTGCTGAACTTCAATGCCATAGATCACGTCCCGGCAATGCTGTTGAACCTGGGGGCCATCCAGCAGCCAGACGCCACGTTCACCCTGTGGGGCGCCGGCGGCACCCCCGGCGTCGTCAGGGTCATCGAAGCGCTCGACGACGAGTACCGGGCGATGCGCAAGGCCCTCGGCATCGCCAACGAGACGCCCTATGAGGACTACCTGGTGGGCCAGGGCCTCGCCCCCCGCAAGGGCGCGGACCTGCACGAGACGCTGCAGTCGAGCCTGCTGCCCACGCTGCGGTTCCGCTGCGGTCCCGACGCCCTCGACCATCGGTTCGTCTCCGAGGACGTGCCGTACTCGCTGGTGCTCGCCTCGTCGCTGGGCCGGGAGCTGGGCGTCGAGGTTCCCGTGATCGACAGCCTCATCACCCTGGCGTCGGTGGCGTCGGGGCGCGACTACGCCGGCGAAGGCAAGACGCTCGCCGGCTGGGGACTCGCCGGCGCCGGCGTCGAGGGACTCCGGGCCGCAGTCGAGGCCGGCTGGTGGTGACGAATGGCCCCCGCGGGTGACGTCGACCTAGCGGTGCGGGGCGGCCTCGTCGTCACCTGTGACGAGAGCGACACCGTCACCGACGGCGACGTCTACATCGACGGCGGTCGGATCGTCGCCGTCGGCGGCCCGGCCCGGGGGGCGCGGCGCAACCTGGACGCCTCGGGGACGGTCGTCATGCCGGGCCTGGTGAACCTGCACGACCACCTGCGCGACATGACGCCGGGGCTCGACGCGGGCGAGGCTCTGAGGCTGGACGACATGCTGCGCTTCTATTGGCGGCTGAACGAGGCCGCCGGGGCCGCGGAGTACGAGACGATGGCGGCTTACAGCACGGCCCGGCTGCTGGCGTCGGGCACCACCACGGTCGTCGACCACGTCTACCCGTTCCATCGGGACCGGCTCGATGAGGCCGCAATCGCCGGCTACGAGGCGACCGGCATCCGCTGGTTTCTGGCACGAGGTCTCATGACGCGGGGGTACGACCCGATCTGCGAGCCCCGAGCGGTGGGCTTCGAACGGGTCCGCTCGCTGCTCGCCGCCGACGTGCCGGCGGAGCGGATCATGCTCGCACCCGTCTCGTTCCGCCAGGCCGCGCCCGAGGACTACATCGCCGCCCGAGACTTCGCGACCGCCAGCGGGCTACGCCTCTACACGCATGTGGCAGAGACGGCGGCCGAGGTGCGGACCGTCGAGGCGGAACACGGCTGCCGGCCCGTTCAGCTCCTCGAGCGGCTGGGGTTCTGCGGCCCGGACGTGACGCTCGTACACTGCGTCCTGCTGTCCGACGCCGAGGTCGATCTGCTGGCGCGCACCGGGACCCATGTCGTGCACTGCCCGAGCAACCACATGAAGCTCGCCAAGGGTTTCACGCGTGTGCCGGACCTGCTCGCCGCCGGGGTGAACGTGGCGCTGGGCGTCGACCAGATGTCCGACATGTTCTGCGAGATGCGCCAAGAGGTGCTGCTGCAGTCGATCCGCCACGAGGACCCGGGGGCCGTCTCGCCCGCGGTCGCCCTGCGCATGGCGACGGCCAACGGCGCCAGAGCGGTCGGCTTGGGCGGCCAACTAGGCGAACTCACGGCGGGCGCGCTCGCCGACCTGATCTGCGTCTCGGCGCGGGGCCTGAACATCGGTCCGATCCTCGATCCGGCCTGGAGCGTTGTGTACCGCGCCGCCGGCGCCGACGTGCGCCACGTCATCGTCGACGGACGCGTCGCCATCGAGGACCGGGCGTTCGTCGCGCTGGACATCGAGGCGCTGCGACGTCAAGCGATGGACGTTATCGACGCCTACTTCGCCAAGGCGGACATCGAGGCGAGCCGAATCGACGTCTAGGAAATCGAACTGCAGGGAGGACAGCACATGGACATCGTCACCGTTCTGGAGCGGGCATGCGCTCGACACGCCGACCGGCCGGCTCTCAGCCGGGAGGGATCGACGGTCAGCTACGCCGAAGTCGGCGAGCGGGTGCCCGCTGTGGCCGGCGCCCTCGCCGACCTGGGCGTCGAGCAGGGAGGCACCGTCGGCATCTGCAGCCCCGACAGCATCGAGGCGTGGCTCGCCATCTTCGCCGCCTGGCGCCTCGGCGCTCTGCCGGCGCTCATCGACGCCCGCACCCCCGACGACCGCCTCGGCTACTTCGTCGGCGACATGGACCCGGCCGTGGTCGTCTCCGACGACGAGAACCGCCCGCGCCTCGCCGAGATCCTCGGGATCGACGCGGCGCGGCTAGCTGACGTCGCCGGCGGGGCCGCGGCCGCCGCGCCGAACGACCACCACGACTCCTCCCCCCTGTTCCTGTCGTACACCTCGGGCACGACGGGCGACCCCAAGGGCGTGGTGCTCACCAGCGGCCCGGTCACGCTGGGGGCGGCGTGCATCGCCGAGCGGCTCGGCTACGGGCGCGACGACGTGCTCGTAGCGACGACGCCGGTGGCCAGCAGCTTCCAGCTCGTGGCCAGCGCCATGCCAGCCCTGCACGCCGGCGCGCACGTGGTCTTGGCCGCCGGCCACACACCCAGGGAGGTCTGGGACGACATCGCCGGCCACGGCGGCACCGTCCTCATCGCCTACCCGCTCACGCTCGCCGACGTGGTGGGCCTCGCCGCCGCCACCAGGCCCGCCCACGGGTTGCGCCTAGCGCTGTCGGGCGGCTCTCCACTGGCGCCCCGCATCAAGCGCGACTACCGCCGGCATCTGGGCATCCCCCTCGCGGAGAGCTACGGGCAGAGCGAACTGGGCGGGTTCATGGTCCTCGGATCGCCCGGCGACGAGACCGCTCCTGAGGGCTTCGCGGGCCGGCCGCTCCCGGACCGACTCGCCTTCGTGGCAGACGCCGACAACCGGGAGCTCCCCGCCGGCAGCGTCGGCGAGGTCGTCGTGGCCGAGGGGTTCTTCGGCGAGTACCGCAACAAGCCCGAGGCCTACGCCAAGACCACGGCGGGCGGCGTCCTCCACACCGGCGACGTGGGGGTCGCCTCAGCGCAGGGGCACATCAAGGTGATGGGCCGGGTCCAGGAGGCCGACGCCGCCCGCCGCCGGGGCGGCTTCCTGCGCGAGGTGGAGGACGCCGCCTACGAGCACCCCGCCGTGCGCCACGCCTCGGTGGTGCTCGACGCCGCCGGCGAGGTCCGCTGCTTCGTGGAACTCGACACCGCCGGCGCCGCGGACACCGAGGAGATCGCCGGCTGTGTCCGGGACCGGGTGCCCGAGTCCCTAGTCCCCGCCGGAGTCCACATCCTCGGCGCCTTCCCCCGGACCTTCAGCGGCAAAGCCGACCGCCTCCACCTCAGCACCCTCCACGGCGCCTGAGTTCGGGTGCTGACGCCCGGAACGGCGACGCACTGGAGCAGCGCCGGGCGGTCACTGCTGCTGTTGCTGCTGTTGGTGGGGGCGGGGCGTCGCCGGGGGGCCGTGGGCCAGGGTGCGGGGACGGCTGCGGGAGCTGGTTTCCGGCTGGGGGTCGGTGGCGGGGAGCCGGCCGATGACCACCTCGGCTTCCACCCCCGCGGTGGCTCCGCCCATGAAGACGCCGCGCACCGGCGGCACGTCGCCGTAGTCGCGCCCGCAGCCGATGACGACGTGGCGCTCCCCCACCGGGCCGCCGTTGGTGGGGTCCAAAGGGTGCCAGCCCGCCCCGGGCACGGCCGCCTCTATCCAGGCGTGCGTCTGCACGCTGACCGCCGCGGCGGTCTCGTCGGCGGCGGCGGTCTCGTCGGCGGCGAAGAGGTAGCCCGACACGTAGCGGGCCGGCACGCCGATGCTGCGCAGCATCCCGATGGCCAGGTGGGCGAAGTCCTGGCAGACGCCGCCGCCTCCGGCCAGCAGCGCCCCCAGCGGCACGCCGATGTCGGTGGCGCCGGACTCGTAGCGCAGCGCGCTCCGAACCTCCGCCACCACCGCCGCTAAGAGTTCGGGCACCGAGCGGGCGCCCTGCGCTGCCGCTGCGGCCCTCTCGGCCACGCCGTCGCCGGTCTGCCAAGCGACGTGCTGCGACAGCTCGAGGAACTCGAAGTGCTGCGAGCGGAACCCGCGGTCCGACAGAGCCGCGACAGCGCCCTCGGGCGGCGGCGCCGGGCGGGCGGAGGTGTCCACCGAAGTCTCGGCCAGTAGTTCGAGCGAGGTGTGGGCGGTCCTGACGCCCAGCTGGCAGACCGCTGTGCCCCAGTAGTCGAACGCGCTGATCACCCGCGTCGGCGGGTCGGTGGTCAGCCGGAACGACACGACGCGCTGCGTCTCGTCGTCGCGGGGGCGCACCCGTATCTCGTTCTGCGACTCCCGGACCGGCTCGGAGTACCGGAAGTGCATCCGGTAGCGGATGTCGAGCCTCACGGCGCCGCCAGTGCCGGTCCGGTCCGGGGCCCCGGCCCCCCCGAGGCGCTCCCCGCCGCGGCGCCCGCGCCCGCACTCCCCTCGCCGGGGCGCAGGTACTGGGAGCGGACCGTCGGGAAGTCCAGCGGCGGCACGACCTCGACGGCGATCTCGCTGGCCAACTCAGCTAGGTCCCAGTGGAGCGTCGACAGCACCGGGACCGGCCCCTGCACCATCGCCTCCTCGATCTCGCCGAGCTCGAGGCGAGCCCGCAGCAGGCCCGCCTTGCGGCGCGACCGGTCGAGCGCCCCGGCGCCGGCGCCGATGTCGGTGAGGCACGCCTCGGCGCGCAGCAGGCACGACTGCAGCGAGCGCGGCAGGTCGGTGGCGAACAGCAGGTAGCGCACCACGCCCTCGGGGTCCGGCGCGTGCCCGTGCCGGCGGTGGTACGCCTGCAGCGAGCTCGTCAGCCGCAGCATCCGGGTGGCGTCCATGCTGCCGCGGGGGTCGGTGTAGCCGGCGACGAGGAGTCCGACGGTGAATACCGACCGTTCGATCATCCGTCCCACCACGATGAAGGCGTACCCCTCGTCGCGCCGCATGCCCTCGTTCAGGACGCCGCTGATGGCCAGGCAGGCGCGCCGGACCATGAGCAGGATCTCATGCAGCCGCTCCGAAGGCAGTCCGGAGTCGCCGAACTCCCGGAACCGCAGGTACAGCCCGTTGGCCTCCTCCCAGAGCTCGATCGGTATCCGCTCCCGGGTCGAGCGCAGCTTCTGGCGGACGGCGCCGACCGCCGAGAGGACCGAGCCGGGGTTGCCGGTGTCCGACAGCAGGAAGGAGAAGAGCTGCCGGCGCCCTTCGAGGCTCCCCGCCAGCGCCGCCACCGACTCGAGGCCGAGCGTCTTGACGAGCTGTTCGATCTCGACGCGGGCCTCCTCGGGGCGCAGGTGGATGATCGAGTTGGCGGCGTAGTCGAGGCAGCGGACCGTCGCCTCGGTCCGCTCCAGGTAGCGGCCCACCCAGAACAGGGCGTCGGCGTGGCGGGCCAAGATCATGGCCGGCGCCCTCTGGCCCGCATCACGAGTACTCCGGCGCCAGCACCCAGGTGTCCTTCGAGCCGCCGCCCGCCGAGGAGTTGACGATGAGCGACCCCCGCCGCATCGCCACGCGGGTCAGCCCGCCGGGGAAGACCTCGGTGCGCTCGCCGGTCAGCACGAACGGGCGCAGGTCCACATGCCGGGGCTCGAGTCGCTCCCCGCCGAACGACGGCAGGCTCGAGAGTTGCACGGTCTCCTGGGTGATCCAGTTGCGGGGGTCGGCCTCGATGGCAGCCCGGGCGGCTTCGAGCTCCTGCTCGTCGGCCTGGGGGCCGATCAGCACCCCGGCGCCGCCCGAGCCTCCCACGGGCTTGGCGACCAGCTCTCCGAGGCGGCCCAGCGCCTCGGCACGCTGGTCGGGGTCCCACATGACATAGGTCGGGACGTTGTCGATGATCGGCTCGTCGCCGAGGTAGTAGCGGATGAGGTCGGGCACGTAGGGGTAGACGGCCTTGTCGTCGGCGGCGCCGTTGCCGATGGCGTTGCAGACGGTCACGGTTCCCGCCCGCAGCGCGCCGAGCAGCCCCGGAACGCCGAGCATCGAGTCGGGCCGGAACGCCACCGGGTCCAAGAAGGAGTCGTCGACGCGCCGGTAGATCACGTCCACGGCGATCAGCCCCTCGATGGTGCGGGCGTACACCGTGCCGTCGTCCACGACGAGGTCGCGGCCCTCCACTAGCTCCACACCCATCGAGCGGGCCAGGAAGGCGTGCTCGAAGTACGCCGAGTTGAAGATGCCGGGGGTCAGCACCACCACATGCGGCGAGGACCGGCCGTCGGGCGCCATCGACTCCAGCGTGGAGCGCAGCATCCGCCCGTACTGGTCCACCGGCTGAGCGGCGTGGTCGTAGAACAGCCAGCTGCACGCCTTGGCCATGGCCGCCCGGTTCTCGATCACGTACGAGATGCCGCTGGGGTTGCGCAGGTTGTCCTCCAGCACCCGGTGGCGGCCGTCGCCGTCGCGCACCACGTCGATCCCGGCCACGTTGCAGCGCGCCCCGTGCGGCGCCGGGATGCCCATGGCGTTGCGCTCGAAGCCCCCCGAGGAGACCACCAGCCAGCGCGGCACCACCCCGTCGGCGATGGCCGCACCCTCGCCGGCGTACAGGTCCTCGAGGAAGCAGTTGAGGGCGGTGACCCGCTGGGTGAGGCCCCGGTCGAGCTCGTCCCACTCGGCTGCTGCGATGAGCCGCGGGAACAGGTCCATCGGCCAGATCCGCTCGGTGCCTTCCTCGTCGCTGTACACGGTGAACGTGATGCCCTGCCGGCGGAACTCGTCGGCGACGAGCCGCTCGAGCCGGCGCAGTTCGCCCGAGTCGAGTTCCCCGAACCGCTCGACGATCCTGCGGTAGGCGCCGCGGGCCGACCCGTCGGGCTCGAACGCCTCGTCGAACCCCCGGGCGGGCTCGTAGCCATCGAGCAGACCGCCCCCCGGCCCCGGCAACGACTCAGCCACGGAGATCAATGCTACGGGAAACTGGGCGCCGCTCAGTGCAGGGCGAAGGCGGCGCCGCCCTCGTCGCAGTCGCCCAGGAACCGCACCGTGACGTGCAGGCGCTCCAGCGCGGTCCAGCGCACGCCGGGCAGGTCGGGACGGGGCAAGCCGGCGAGAACGTCCCCGACCTCCTCGGGAGGCCAGACGGCCACGAACAGCCGAGCCATGACGCCACAGTAGGGGCGGGGGCAGTCCGCGACGTCCCCGCCGCGCTGAGTCCCCGGATCCGCTCACGTCGGTGACCAGGGCCGCTTGATCGGCTGCGGCGCTGGTGTGGGCCGACGGGGCGCAGGGCCACCCGCCGGGCGCTCCCTACGACGCCATCTTCCTGTCCGCCGCCGCCCCCGCCGTCCCCGAGGCGTTGTTCGAGCAGTTGGCCCCCGGGGGGCGGCTCGTGGCGCCGGTGGGCCGAGCCGGCCGGGACCAGCAACTCGCCCTCTACGAGAACCACCCGCCGGCGGGCTCGTCACCGACCGACGCGCCCCCCGAGATCACCCGACTGCTGCCGGTGGCGTTCGTCCCACTGCTCCCCGGCCTTCACACGGCCGAGAAGTAGCCTGACGGGGCCCGTTGAAGTGCAGTGGCGGGATCGGCCGGGCGTCCGCCGCGCCGGTCCTGCGCCACGGCCAGATCCCCCCCCTCGCTATGACGACACCCAGACCGGTCCGCATCGTCCCCTCCACTCTCTCTGCCGACTTCAGCCGGCTCGGCGCCGAGTGCGCCGCGCTGGAGGCCGCGGGCGCCGACCGCCTGCAGTGGGACGTGATGGACGGCGTCTTCGTGCCGAACCTCACCTTCGGCCCCGACGTCATCGCCGCCTGCCGCTCGCACACCTCGCTGCCGTTCGAGGCGCACCTCATGGTGCAGACGCCCGAGGCGCTGGCGGGGCGCTACGTGGAGGCCGGCTGCGGGCTGTTGATCGTTCACGCCGAGGCGTGCGTTCACCTGCACCGCACGCTGGGGCAGATCCGGGCGCTGGGGGCCGCCGCCGGTGTAGCGCTGAACCCGTCGACGCCCGCCGCAGCGGTGGCCGAGGTACTCGACCTGACCGACATGGTGCTGGTGATGACCGTGAATCCCGGCTTCGGCGGCCAGAAGTACATCGCCACCATGGAGCCCAAGATCGCCGAGGTACGCCGGATGATCGACCAGTCCGGCCGCGACATCGACCTCGAGGTCGACGGCGGCATCGGCCCGGCCACCGTCGCGGGCGCAGCCGCCGCCGGCGCCGACGTGTTCGTGGCCGGCAGCGCCGTATTCGGCCGCCCCGAAGGCCCAGCCGCGGCGGTCGCGGAGCTGCGCCGACTGGCCGCCGCCGCCCGCGGCGTAGAATTGTGCCCGTAAGAGGGACGGCGACACCCGCCGCGGACAATCAGAACCTTGGCTGCGCGACCCGCGACGACGCCGGAACCGAAGACGGCGCGCCGGTTCCTACTGAACCTCACTGACGGGTTCGCCTTCTACCTTGCCCGGTACGGGCTGGAGTCCGACCACGCCTCGGTCCGGCACATTCTGGAGACTCTCGGCTATCTGGACGACGTGGCCGAGGACCCGTACCTGGAGCAGAGTGTCGGGACGGGCGTCACGGACAGCGTCACCTCATACTGGCGCCGGCGACAGCCCGAGTGCGCGGTGGCACCGTCTGGGTTCGAGTCCCAGGGGGTATGAGACAAGGAGAACCGCTGGGCGACGCCGCTCTGTTGGCTGAGTCGTCGGTTCGGCTGTCAGCAGTCTGCGAGGGCCTCGAGGGTGGCGCAAATCTCGTGGCGACGGTGGCGGATCGAGCCCAGACGGTCGGTCAGGAACGACTTGCGAATCGGCTGAAGGTTGTCGAAGGACGCCGCGCAGGGCTGCGGCAGACCGTCATCGGCGTCGAGGATCAACTCGGTGGGGATGCCTCGCACGGTGCGGGTCACGGGGGCGACCAGGATCCTGGTCAGGACCGGGATGGCTTCGTCGCGGGTGACCACCAGCACCGGTCGCCGCCGATCCTCGGCCTCGGCCCACCAGACGTCGCCCTGGGCGGGTGTCACCAAGGCTCCTCGGCGATCATGGCGGCGGTCGCCTCGTCACTCCAGGCGATCTCCTCGTCGGTCTGGGGGAGCCGGCGGTATCCCTCCACGATCGCCTCGCCCACCGCGCGCCGCC
>JAPOYM010000160.1 GCA_026706565.1 bacterium | reverse complement strand
CGAGGGAGACGCCGGCCCCGGCGGCCAGATCGGCGAGGGCGTCGTTGCGCACCGAGTCGCCGGGCAGACCGTGGTCCCACAACTCGACGGCCACGTTGGCGGCGCCGAAGTCTGCGGTGAGTCGATCCAGTGCCCGGCGGGCTGCGGGCATGCCCCCGTCCGCCAGGGCCCGCGGCACCGACCCCTTGCGGCAGCCGGTGAGGATCAGCCAGTGGTCGCCGGTGCCCGCCCCGCCGAGGGTGACGAGGCGCTGGTAGTCGATCCGGGGCGCATTCTTGGCCCCTGCCAACTGGCCCTCGCTGATGGCTCGCGCCAGCAGCGCGTAGCCGCGGGGATCGCGGGCCAGCACCAGCAGGTGGACGCCGTCGGGGTCGGGCACCCCGGTGCGCTCGGGATCCTTCCGGCGGCGCCGTGCCGGAGAGGCCCCCTGCGAGGAGGCCCCCTGCGACCGGAGCGCCTGCGGGATGGCCGCCTGCGAAGGGGGTGCCTCCAGGGCCAGCGTGAGTTCGGCGCCGAAGACCGTCGGGAGCCCGAGCGCTCCGGCCGCCTCGGCGAAACGGACGATGCCGTAGAAGCCGTTGTGATCGCAGATGGCGAGTGCCTCGAGCCCGAGCCGGACCGCCTCGGCGGCCAGTTCCTCGGGGTGGGAGGCCCCGTCGAGGAAGGAGAAGTTGGAGTGGCAGTGCAGTTCCGCGTAGCGGACCGAGCCCCGGCCCCGACCGAGATCGTCCGGCGGCAGGTACGCCCGTCGCTTGCGTGACCATGCCGGGCTGTCGTTCCCGTCGCCCGCCCAGGTGTCGACGGGGCGACCTGCGGGTGTCCGGTCCGAGAGAACCTGCTCGATGTCGCTCCAGGGGACGTCGGGATTGTGCCAGCCCATCTTCCCGTCAGTCCCACAGGGCGGTCACCTGCCACCGTCCCCGCTCGAGGACCGCGAGGCAGGCCGAACCGTCGCCGGTGAGGATCTGGAGGCGGGCACGGCGGCGATGCCGGGCGCCGTCCCACCAACGCTCGTTGCTGGGCCAGGGACCGGCCCAGGCGACCACCGCCGTCGGAGTCCGGCCGTCGATCACCAGCCGGGACGGCACCGCCGAGAGCGATCCCCGACCGGTGACCCGCACCGGGGCATCCGCCGCATCGTGGAGTTCGGCGGCCCACGGGACCGGCAGCAGGCGCGCCGGCGACGGGGCCGGCAGCAGGCCGGGCCAGGGGCGGTCGTCATCGGCGAGCCGGCGGTCACGGAGATCGACGGTGACCGCCGGCACCAGGGCGAATTGCTCGTCAGGGTGACGGCCGCCGCGCCGGTCCGGAACCCGGACCGCTTCGGGGCCGAGGCGACCGCAGAGGTGGGCGGCGACCCGGACCGCCCGCTCATCGGCCTCGGCCTCGCCGCCCCAGAAACCCATCTGGCGACTCCGGGCCGGGGTGACCTCGTCGCCGGTGAGCGCCAGCCGGACGATCCCGCCGCCCTGCCGGGAGCCACCGGAAACAGCCGGGCCGTCGGAGCCGGTGGGGCGACTGTCGGAGCCGAGCCGGGAACCGTCGAGGAACCAGCGCACCCGGTCGGCGATGTCGGTCGCCGACAGGCCCCCTTCGTGACGCCAGAGCCGCACGAGGCTCTCACCCTCACTGGTCTCGACCTCGACGGCGATCCGCACACACGACATCCCCGCCTTCTCGAGGCGCCGCCGCAGTTGCCCGGCCAGGGCGCGGGCGCAGAAGGCCAGTTGGTCCAGGCGGTCGGCGGGCGGGTCGAACTCGGCGCTCACCGACCAGTCGGGGGGAGGCGCCCGGAGGGCGAGAGGCCGCTCGTCGCTCCCGGCGGCAAGGCACTGGGCATGCCGGCCCTCGGTGCCGAAGCGGGCCAGGACGTCAGCCGCAGGCAGGCCGGCGAAGGCACCGAGGGTGCCGATGCCCAGGCGGACCAGCACGTCGGTCAGTTGGGGGTTGCCCAGCAGCCGCACCGGCAGGGGTGCCAGGAACGCGGCGCTCCCCGCCGGCTCGACGATGCAGGTCGGATCCGCCACTTCCGCGGCCACCGCCGCGGTGAAGGGACCGTCGGCGATGCCGACCCGCACCTCGGCGCGCCCCCCGAGGGCCTGCGTCACCCTTTCGAGGACCTTCCCGGCGAGGATCCCGTCACCGCCGAAATAGCGGGACGGCCCCCGGGCGGCGAAGGAACACATACCGGGGCACGACACCTCCAGGGCCGGGGTGACGTCGTCGAGGGCCGCGACGACCGGCTCGAAGGCGCGGGCCTCGGCGTCGAGGTCGCGCTCGCGCACCACCAGATCGACGCACCGGGCCGTCGCGGTCCGCAACCGGAGCCCCGGGACCACACCGTGGCTGCGAGCCTCCACCGAGGCCGCCACGACGCGGCCCGCCACCACCACCGCCACCGGCTCGGTGAGCGGATATCCGAGAGCCACGACCGGCCAGTGGGCACAGCGGGCAACGAGTGTGCGGACCGGGGCTGTCATGCGACGATCGCCGACGCTCCGGCGTCCGGATGCCCCGGGTCGGCCGGATGCAGACCGGTGGAGTGCAACGGGACGGCGGTATCCGCCGCGGCGGGCTCCCACAGGGCCGGCGAGCCGTCAGGATCGATCATGCAACCACCGCCGATCCCCCGACACCCCGACACCCCAGGTCGGCCGGCCCCTCATCGGTGGACCCCAGTGGGGCGATCGCATCCCTCGCAACAGGGCCAGCAGGACCGGCGAGCCGTCAGGATCGATCATGCAACCACCGCCGATCCCCCGACACCCCGACACCCCAGGTCGGCCGGCCCCTCATCGGTGGACCCCAGTGGGGCGATCGCATCCCTCGCAACAGGGCCAGCAGGACCGGCGAGCCGTCAGGATCGATCATGCAACCACCGCCGATCCCCCGACACCCCGACACCCCAGGTCGGCCGGCCCCTCATCGGTGGACCCCAGTGGGGCGATCGCATCCCTCGCAACAGGGCCAGCAGGACCGGCGAGCCGTCAGGATCGATCATGCAACCACCGCCGATCCCCCGACACCCGAATACCCCAGGTCGGCC
>JAPOYM010000147.1 GCA_026706565.1 bacterium | reverse complement strand
TCGCCGACGGCGACCCGGACCACGCGTTCGTGGCGATCGCGGTGCGCGTCGGCCCCGGGCGCGACGCCGCCGCACGCCGCACCTACCTGGAGACCATCCTCAACGCCGCCGAGGCGCACATCGGTGCAACGCCGAACCCTCTGGCCGTGGCGTGGTCAGCGGAAGTCACCGAGAGCGACGCGGCATTCCGCATCAACCGCAACGAGGTGCGCGCCCGCATCGCCGAGCAACAGCAGCACCCGGAGTCGCTGCGATGACCGCCGCGGCGGGTCTCGCCGAGAACCTTGCGGCCGCCGAGGCCCATCTGTCCCGCTTCGCCGCTGGGCCAACGCCGCATCTCATCGCCGGAGAGACCGTGCCAAACAGCAACGGCGCCACCTTCACGAACCACTCCCCCATCGACGGCACCGCCATCGGCGAGGTCGCAACCGGCGGCGCCGCCGATGTGGACACCGCCGCGCAGGCCGCGGCCGAGTCGTTCGAGACCTGGCGCGGCATCCCCGGCCGCGAACGCCGGGAGATCCTGCATCGGGTCGCCGATGTGATCGTCGAGCGGGCCGCCCAGATCGCCGTCACCGAGTGCGTCGACACGGGCCAGACCATCCGGTTCATGCGCGCCGCCGCGCTGCGGGGTGCGGAGAACTTCCGCTTCTTCGCCGACCGGGCGCCGGGAGCCGCCGACGGCCTCGCCCTCCCCTCCGAGCACCACGTCAACTACACGACCCGCCATCCCATCGGGCCGGTCGGTGTGATCACCCCGTGGAACACCCCCTTCATGCTGAGCACCTGGAAGATCGCCCCGGCGCTTGCCGCCGGCTGCACCGTGGTCCACAAGCCGGCAGAGTGGAGCCCGCTGACTGCCCACCTGCTCGGCGAGATCGCCGGCGACGCGGGCCTGCCGCCGGGCGTGCTGAACGTGGTCCACGGCGTGGGCGAGACAGCCGGGCGGGCCGTCACCGAGCATCCCGCCATCAAGGCCATTGCCTTCGTGGGCGAGTCCGCCACCGGCTCGCGCATCGCCGCGCAGGGCGCGCCCACACTCAAGCGCACCCACTTCGAACTCGGCGGCAAGAACCCGGTGATCGTCTTCGACGACGCCGACTTGGACCGGGCCGCCGACGCCGTGCTGTTCATGATCTACAGCCTCAACGGCGAGCGCTGCACCAGCGCCAGCCGCCTGCTGGTGCAGGCGACCATCCACGACGCGTTCGTCGATCGCCTCGCCGAGCGGATGCGGAGGATCCCGGTGGGTCATCCCCTCGACCCCGCCAGCGTGATCGGCCCGCTGATCCATCCCGAGCACTGCGCCAAGGTGCGCGGCTACCTCGACATCGCCCGGCGGGAAGGAGCCACGGTCATCGAGGGCAAGCCTTGGCAGGGCGCGCCCCCTGGTGGCAACTGGATCGCCCCCGCCCTTGTGACCGGCGCCGGTAACGCCATGCGCGTCGCACAGGAGGAGATCTTCGGTCCGGTGCTTGTGGCGATTCCGTTCGACGACGAGGCCGACGCCGTGCGAATCGCCAACGACACTCCATATGGCCTCGCCGGCTACCTGTGGACCAGCGACGTGGGACGGGCTCACCGCGTCGCCGGGGCGCTCGAAGCGGGCATGATCTGGGTGAACAGCCAGAATGTGCGGCACCTGCCCACCCCGTTCGGCGGCACCAAACGCAGCGGTATCGGCCGCGACGGCGGCGACTGGAGCTTCGACTTCTACATGGAGACCAAGAACATCACCATCGCCCTGGACACCCACCCCATCGGCCGCCTCGACGAGGAGCCGGCGCCATGAGCCTCTACTACGCCCAGAAGTTCCTCTACCAGCTGAACCGCGACACGGCGCTGCAGGAGCGCTACGCCACCGACCGGCACAGCGCGCTCACGGGTTACGAACTGACGGCTGAGGAGGTCCAGGCGCTCGTCGAACCCGACATCGGGATGCTGTTCCATCTCGGCGTGAACGGGCAGATCCTCATGCACTTCGCCGCCCTGCACGGCATCGAATGGAGCGACTACCTGCAGCGCATGCGCGACGGCATCGCCCGCCACGGACCGGTCCGCGAGGGCGTCTACGCCATGGTCGGCTACGAGGGCACCCAGGCCCACGCCGCCCGGCTCGGACAGACGGAGACACCTGGCGCACCCAACGGGGAACGAGGCTGACGTGCCGCTGGTCTACGCCGGCGTGTGCAGCCACGCGCCCGGCATCACCGGCCGGGCCGAACGCGCCGACCCCGCCGTGCGCGACCACTTCTACGAGGCGCTGGAACAGATGCGCGAGAGGATCGAGGCCACCCGGCCAGATGCCCTCATCATCGTGGCCGCCGAGCACTTCGCCAACTTCTTCATGAACAACATGCCCGCCTTCGCAATCGGCATGGCCAACTTCTACGACGGCCCGATCGAGGACCCCGACTGGCTGCGAATCGACAAGTTCCGCGCACCCGGCAACCGCGACCTCTCCGGGCGCATCATCAGCGAGGTCATGCAGACCGTCGACGTGGCCTACGCAGAGGAATGGCTGCTGGACCACGGCATCGCCGTGCCACTGCACTTCCTCACGCCCCGCTTCGACCTGCCGATCATCCCCGCCAACATCAACTGCCAGGGACCGCCCCTCACTCCCCTGCGCCGGGCCTGGGCCTTCGGCGAGGCGCTGCGACGCGCCGCCGACACCGCACCCGAACGGCTCGCCCTCATCGGCACCGGCGGCATCTCCCACTGGCCCGCCACCCCCGACTCCGGCAAGATCAACGAGCCCTGGGACCGCGAGTTCCTGGACCGCTGGTGCCGCAACGACCGCGAAGCCCTCTGCGGCTACGACGACGCCGCGGTCTACACCGAGGCCGGCCAGGGCGGCTTCGAGATCCGCACCTTCGTGGCCGTCAGCGCAGCCGCGGCAGGCGCCCCCGGCACCGTCCACTTCTACGCCCCGATCCCCATATTCGCCGTCGGCTGCACCGTCGCCGACTACCAACTCGCCTGACGTCCAGCGGCGCCCACAAGCCATGCCAACTCGAGTGCCCCTGTAGCCTCGGAGTTCCGGGTCCTTATGGCACCCCGTGGG
>JAPOYM010000100.1 GCA_026706565.1 bacterium | reverse complement strand
TCAGGCGGCGCCGGTGAGGGGGCCGACGATGATGAGGGTGATGGTCAGGCCCAGCACCGTGAGCCCGAGCCCTGTCAGCGTCAGCACGATCGGCAGCGCGAACTTCGCGATCTGGCTGGCGATGCGCCCTTCCATGCCTTCCATCTCGCCCCGCAGTCCGGTCATCTCGCCGCGGAGTTCCTTGAACTGTCCGACGATCTTCCCGAACTGCCCGTCGATCGTCCCGAACCGCCGGTCGATGCGCCCTTCCATGGCCGCCATCTCGCCGCGGAGTTCGGTGCCGAGTGCGGCGAGGTCGGTCTTGGTGGCGAGTTGTGTCCAGTCGGGCGGGAGGTGTTGCATGAGTCTCGTGGCGGCGGGGCCGATGGCCTCGGCCAGTTCGTTGTGCAGTTCGATGCGGTCGGTCTCGGTGGTGGTCACGGGTTCCTCCTCGGCGGTGCCGGCGGTGTTGTTTGGTCCCTGTGGGGACGAGCCGGCCGTGCCGAAGAGGGGAGCCGCAGCCCCCGAACCGTCACCTCACCCTACCAGGCCCCCGAACCCCGCCCCCCGCCCCGGCGTTCCGCAGCGCCTGCCCCGGCCCGGAGTCCGCCCGCCGAGCGCTCCCGACCCCGCACACGTTGAGACCGCCGCCGCCCGGCCGGCGGTCCGCCCTTCCGTGCCTTCCACCTCGCCCCGCAGCTTCCCGAACCGCCCCTCCGTGGCCCGCCCCTCCATGGCACCATCCCGCCCCTCCCCGTCTTTCCGGCGCAGAGCCTGTCCTGGGCTTGATCCCGGCCCGGCATCCATCCGCTGAGCACCGCCGACCCGCCTCACTGGCATCGCTGGCACCCCGCCGTCGCGGCTGGCCGGAGACCCCAGTCCCGCCCCGATGCTCCTATGTTTGTCAAGGGGTGTTTTGGGTGAGCCAGTGTTGGTAGTGGCCGGCGAGGGTGGCGTTGTGGTGGGTGCCTCGTTCGAGGGCGCTGAGGCGGCTGGTGGGGCAGCCGATGGCTTTGGCGGCTGCGGTGAGGGTGATGTTGGCTTGGGTGCGCCGGCGGCGGAGGTCGCCGCCGTGGGGGACCGGTGGCGGGTCGGTGAGGAGCCGGTGGATCTCGCGGGCGATGTGGCGTTTGAGGCAGCGGATGGTTTCGCGGGTGGTTTTGCCTTCGGCGCGGCGGCGGGCGGCGTAGGCCTGGGTGGCGGGGTCGCAGCGGAGGCGGACCATGGCGATGCGCCAGAGGGCGCTGTTGGCGTGGCGGTCGCCGCCGCGGTTGAGGCGGTGGCGGGTGGTTCGGCCGCTGCTGGCGGCGATGGGGCTGGCGCCGCAGAGGGCGGCGAAGCTGGCTTCGCTCCGGAGGCGGCGGGGGTTGTCGCCGGCGGCGGTCAGCAGGGCGGCGGCGGTCTCGGGGCCGACGCCGGGGGCGGCGAGGAGGGCGGGGTTGGCGGCGGCGCACAGGGCTTGGAGTTCGCCGTCGAGGGCGGCGGTCTCGGCGCTGAGGGTTTGGTGGCGTCGGGCGAGGCTGGCGAGTGCGACCTTGGCGGCGGCGGCCGGCGCGTCGCTGGTGGTGTCGGGCCCCAGGGCGGCGCAGGCGTCGATGAGGGCGCGGCCCCTCAGGCCCCTGAGGTGGACTTTCAGCTCCTCGGGGGCGGTGGTGAGCAGGCCGTGGAGCTGGTTGGCGGCTGCGGTGCGGGCCTTGAGCGCGCCGCGGCGCGCCACGGTGAGCATGCGGATCGCTTCCACCGGCCCGTCGTGGGTCTTGGGCACGGCGGTGGCGTCGCCGGCGAGGGCGGCGCGGGCCGCGGCCTGGGCGTCGAGGGTGTCGGACTTGCCCCGCCGGCGGCGCTCTTGGCGGTTCGGGCGGTTCACCTCGACCACGCAGACGCCCGCTGCGGCGAGGTCGCGGGCCAGGCCGGCGCCGTAACTGCCGGTGCCCTCGACGCCGACACAGCGCAGCGCTCCCCGGCTCGCCAGCCAGGCGAGCAGTTCGCGGTGGCCGGCGCTCGTGGCGGGGAACGCCTCGGCGCCCAGCAGGCGCCCGGTCCCATCAACAGCGGCGGCGACATGGCTGTCCCGATGGGTGTCGACCCCGCCGACGACTTCGGTTCGGTTCTCGGACATAATGGTGCGGCCCTCCTTCGAGCTCGACGGCTTGGCAAGGGCACCCACCGGCCGGGACGGCGGACAGGACACTCACGGTGCTCAGCACAAGGCTCCTATCAGGTCACGTCCGTCCGACCGGTCGGTGCGCGTCCCCAGCCAGCAGCGGGCCGACAGATCGGCAACAAGGCACCACGGCCAACATTCCGGAGGGTCAGACCCACCACCCGCCGGGGACACCGAACAGTATGAGTGTCATTCCGGCGAAGGCCGGAATCCAGTCTCCGACAGCTTCGTGGGTGCGCCCGCCCTCGTCGACTGTGATCAGGACCGATGCCTGACACCGTCTGGGACCTGCTCCGCACCGGCGTCGGTGGCGATGCCGCGCTGTTGGCCGAGGACGGGTCCGTGCTATCGCAAGACGATTTGCGCGCCACGCTGGTGGATCTCCGGGACCGGATGCGCTCTCTCGGCGTCGGGGTGGAGGATCGGATCGCAATCGTTCTGCCGAACGGACCAGGCGCGGCGGTGGCGTTCCTGGCCGCGGCGGTCACGGGATGCGCGGCACCGCTGAACCCCCGCTACCGCAGCGACGAACTGCGGTTCTACCTTGAGGATCTGCGGGCGCGGGTTCTCATCACCGGTGACAGCGGGGGCGAGGCCGCCCGCGATGCGGCGGGGGACGAGGTCCTGCGTCTCCGGATGCAGGGGTCGCTCGACGCTCTCGAATTGCTCCCCGATGACCGTCATTCCGGCGAAGAGCCTGCCCCGGACTCGATCCGGGGCCGGAATCCAGTGACGAGCAGCAGCCACGGAGCGGGTACCTCCGGCGGGATTGCCGCCCCCGGCCCCGACGACGTGGCGCTGGTACTGCACACCTCCGGCACGACGTCCCGCCCCAAGATCGTGCCGCTGCGCCAGCGCAACCTCGGGTGCTCCGCCGCCGAAATCGCCGACTTTCTGCGCCTCACCGCGGCGGACCGCTCGCTGAACGTCATGCCGCTGTTCCACATCCACGGCCTTCTGGCGGGCCTGCTGGCGCCGCTTTCGGCAGGCGGCTCGGTGGTCGCGACGGAGGGGTTC
>JAPOYM010000174.1 GCA_026706565.1 bacterium | reverse complement strand
GGCGCGTTCTGCCACTCGTCCAGCAGGCGAGGGGTGGGTCCTCGCAACACCGCCGAGGGATCCGACGCGGCCAGCAGCAAGATCCCTTCGTCGTCCAGCCGGGCCTCGCTGCGGGCGAAACGACGAGCGGTCCAAGTCTTGCCACAGCCTCGGGCGCCTTCGATGAGGACCGCACCGCGCCGCCGCAGAGCACTCTCCACGTCGGCGTCGGCGGGCTAGCGGGCCTCGGTGGCGACCCAGATGTTCTGCGAGGCCGGGATCATCGCCAGGATGTCCGGGGACAGGCGGCTGCCGACGAGGACGGCCCGCTCACCCATGGGGCAGTAGTTGGCGCCGACAGCCAGCGCCAGGCGCTGCACCTCGGTCTGCAGGCGCTGCGACGCCTCCGTGTCGCCCCTGGGCATGGCCTCTGCCAACTCATCGAACGCCGCGGTCACTGCGTCGTCAGCGAATGCGACGGAGTCAGACCAGAAGTTGTCCGGGTAGAACAAAGTCCGCAGGGTCGCGAAGTTGGGACCGCCGCTCCCGAACCACATGGCGTCGTAAGCACGGTTGATGATGTTGTCGACGATGATGGCGTCCTCCAGAGGCCGCACCTCTGCGGTCACGCCGATGTCGGCCCAGTTCTCGGCCAGGACCGTGGCGGCATCAGTCCAACCCGGGCGCGCGCCCACTGTCTGCAGCGACGTCGAGAAGCCGTCCGCATAGCCCGCCTCGGCCAAGAGCGCTCTGGCGCCCTCGACGTCGCGCTCCAGCGGAACGATGTCCAGGTAGTCCCACTCGGCCCGGTACCGCGACAGGATCGAGCTGCCCGGCTCGGCGGTTCCCAGGAACGCCCTGTCGTTGATGGCACCGCGGTCCATGGCCAGGCACAGGGCCTTGCGCACCCTCACGTCACCGAGAGGCCCCTCGACGTCGCTGCGGATCACGAACCAGAACGTGCCGCCGATGGGGTGGACGATCTGGATGACGTCGTCCGGCAGGTCGGCGCGGACCGACGCCGGGATGTCGAAGCCCATGGCCGCGGCCCCGGTGGTCACCTGCAGCAGCCGCGAGATCGGGTCGGTCGCCGACGCCAGCGTCAGCTTCTTGATGACCGCCTCGCCGGCCCAGTAGTTGGGGTTGGCCTCGAGCACCATCGTCGGCGAGCCGGGCACCCAGTCCGAGACCACGTATTGCGTGGCGCTGACCGGCTCGGCGAAGTACCCCTCCGGATCGGCGAGCACCTGCTCGTGCGGGTGCAGGGGCATGTTCTCGCTGCAGACGATCTGGTTGTTGAGGCAGCTGAACGGCTCGTTCAGGGTGTAGACGATCGTGCGGTCGTCGACGGCCTCGGCGGACTCGAACGAAGCCATCTGGGCGCCGAACGGCCCCTCGTCGGTGGCGCGCTGCAACGTCACGACCGCGTCCTGGGCCACGACCGGCGTGCCGTCGGAGTAGACGAGCCCATCGCGCAGCGTCACGGTCATCGTGAGGCCGTCCTCAGAGAACTCCGGGAAGTCCGTCGCCAGGTCGGGCACGTACTCCCCGCCGGGCAGGTAGCGGTAGAGGTAGCCGCCGAAGGCCAGCAGGCCGGCGGCGTGGGCGGGCGCCACGTAGGGCGCTCTGGCATAGTCGGCTTGGACCACGAGGCTCGGCGTGCTGATGACGACGTCGTCCAGGTCGACCCCTGCAGCAGCGGCGGCCTCCTCTGCGACGGCCAGCGCCGCAGCCGCTTCGGCCTGCGCCACCTGGGTCTCGGCTCGGGCTGCCTGGACCTGCGCCTGCGCCGCTTCCGCAGCGTCCTGGGCCACCTCGGTCGCGGCCTGCGCCTCGGCCAGCGCGGCGGCCGCGGCCGCGACCGCAGCCTCGTCCTCGGCCGCCCGCGCCGCGGCCAACTCCGCCTCGGCCCGCGCCTGGGTGGCCTCGGCCTCGGCCGCAGCGGCAGCGGCCTGCGCCGCTTCGGCTGCCGCCTCAGCCGCCGCTGCCTCGGCCCGCGCCGCGTCGGTCTCAGCTGCGTCCTCGGCAGCGCACGCCGACAAGATCAAGCAGACGGCGACCCCGATCGCCCGGAGCCGCTTCCAGCGCTCGGTTCTCGTCATCTACGTCCCCCTTGGATTGTGCGATTCGGTTTGTGCGATGACCTGTGAAGGGGCTCACGGCTGAACGAGAGCAGCATCCTCCGAGCCGACTCTGAGAGCGGCGCGCTGCGGCTGGCGCCGTTCTGGGACGGGCGGACACTAGTTCTTCGGTCGCGGCGCCGCCCGGAGCGCTGGACCACCGCCACGACGAAGCCGGCCACGCGACCGGACAGCCTGCGCGAAGATGGCGGGGTGTGGATCCGCAGCGTGCCCTACGACGAGGCGGACGGCGAGTTGCGCCGTCACTACGACCGCCAGCGCGAGTCGCTCGGCGAGGTCACCGACATGACCCTGGCCGGGTCGCTCTACCCGCGGCTCGTGGGCGCTCGCCTAGAGCTGTACGCCGCCACCGAGCGGTGCCCCTCCGCCCTGACCTCGCGCCAGCGCAACCTCATCGGCTTCGTGACTTCGGCACTCAACCGCACTGTCCACTGCATGAGCCAGGTGACCGTCAAGCTGCGGGCCGACGGCTTCAGCGACGACGAGATCGCCCTGTTGGCCGGCGATCCCGCTGCGGGGGCTGAGTCTCTGCCTGCGCCGGAGGCCGCCCTGGTGCGCTACACCATCGTCTTGACGACCCGCCCCGGCGAGGTCGGCGAGGCCGACGTGGCGGCACTGCGCGAGGCTGGCTTCGACGACCTCGCCATCCTGGACGCCAACGCCCACTGCGCCCACCTCAACTACGTGAACCGGGTGGTGACCGGTCTGGGCATCCGCACCGTGGTGGACCCCGACTTCCCCGCCTACGACGCCATACCCACCGACTGAGCGCGCTTTCGCGGCGCACGCCCGCAATCCGTCGGCGCCCGGCGAGGCCCTGGCCCGCTCCACCCCCCTGTCCCGACCGCCGCTCGTGTGGGAACGACCTCGCACAGCCGAGGAAGCCGTCGCCGCCCTCCTGACGGCTGGGCACTTCAAGTACTCAATATAGCTTATATTAGTTCTTTATAACGTCACATAGCTTGTCTTTGTCTAGAATAGCTATCGGATCAGCCGTCAGATACTGCTACTGTCAGGAGCACTCACATGAACACAGCCGTCATCGCATCCATCATCAGCGTCGTCGGCGCCGGATTCAT
>JAPOYM010000131.1 GCA_026706565.1 bacterium | reverse complement strand
TTCCGCGCTTCCGCGCTTCCGCGCTTCCGCGCTTCCGCGCTTCCGCGCTTCCGCGCTTCCGCGCTTCCGCGCTTCCGCGCTTCCGCGCTTCCGCGTAACTTCGTTAACCCAGTAGTTTACCACGGTTCCGGCAGCCGAGTCAGCCTGCGGGCGGGTCGAGGCGTTGCGCCTTCACCGGCGCTCTGCGGCAACTCTCCCGGCGCATCTTCCCGTCCATCCGCGAGCCGGCGCGATGTCGCCGGCCGCCGCGCCGTCGTCGTTGCGCGCCGGGCGTTGCTGGCCCTGCTCCTGTTGCCGGTCCTGTGGGCGGGCCTCCCGTCGGAGGCCGCCGCGCAGTCCATCTCGCCGACGACGATCAGGGAGGGCCAGACCCTCACCTTCACCATCACCGGCATCCCGTCCACCTGGACCGGAACGCCGGGAATTATTGCCCAGCATGCTGGTGACCACAATGCACTCACGATTGGCTCATGCTCCACTGCCTCATTCTTTCCCAATTGGGATGTTTGTATCCATGACTCTGGCAGAAGCTGGGACAGTTCGAGCCGTATCTTCACTTTCCAACTGACCGCACGCCGGGACACGGTCTTGGAAGGCGATGAGTTCACCTTGTTGGAGATCGAAGACAGCAACAATATCTCCAGACGAGCCGAGTTCACCATCACCATCAAGAACGTCCCGCCGGAGGTCTCGGTCGAGCCGCTGGGCGCGGATACGGTCACGGAGGGCAGCCCGGCGCAGTTCCGCATCACCATGGACCCGGCGCCGTCCGCCGCCTTCAACGTAGCCATCCATGTGATGGAGCCGGGCCGGGTGCGCCGCGTCAGCCACGAGGACTACGTCGGCCACGTCGCCGAGAGCGCCCTGGGCTTGAAGAAGGTTGCGATTCCCACGAGCGGGCACCTCGACTACCCGGTGAATACCGCGGCCCAGACCACCCTCGAGCGGGACACCAGCGTGGTCGTGACGGTGCTACGCCCGACCGACACGGTGGCGACCGAAGTGGGCGGGGGCCTGGGCGTCTACGTCCCCTCCCCGTTCCTGAAGCCCACCCTGGCCGAGGTCACGGTCAGCGACGGTCCCGACGCGGCGTCGACGCAGACCCCCGAGGTCACGGTCCGCCCGCTCTCCCTGGAAGTGGCCGAGGGCGCGGACGCGGTCTTCTGGCTCATCGCGGACCCCGCGCCGGCCACCGCTCTCACGGTCACCCTCACGGTGGCGGGGGAGCACGGCATCCTTCAAAGCGGCCAGGCCGGCACCCGCACAGTCACCATCCCCGCCGGCGAGCCCTGGGCGCGGGGCTCGGCGGACCTGCGCCTGCGCACGGTAAAGGACAACGCGGCGGACGGGACGCGCGACCGGGTAACGGTGACGGTCAACACCGGCAGCGGCTACACGGTGGGCGACGTGCGGACCCTGGCCGACGGCCGCCCCCCCAAGCCGCCCTACCGGCTCGGCATGCGGCAGGCCACGGTGACGGTGGTGGACGCGGGCTTGGGCGCCCCGCCCGCCCCGCCCGTGACGCCGACGGCTGCGCCCGACACCCCGGTCGGCAACGTGCGCATCACCGCGCTCGACGCCGCCAGCGCGAAAGTGACCTGGGACGCGGTGCCGCGCGCCTCCGCCTACCTGGTGGAATGGGAAGTGCGAGGCACGCAGGCGAACCACGCCGGCGCCGACTTCGGCGTGCTGGCGACGTCGGTCACCATCGCGCATGGCGCCGCCGACGCGACCTCCCTCTCGGTGCGGGTGGTGCCGTGGTACACCGACGCGCAGGGCCAGGCGCGGCTGCTGTACGCGCTGGCGGGCACGGCGACGCTCGACCTGCCGGCGCCGGGCGACACTCTGGTGCGGGGGCAGTCCGACGAGGTGTCCGCGGGCGCGGGACAGACAACCGCGGCCGACCCGGCGGTGGTGAAGCTGGTCGAGGCCATGATCGTGCGCCACCGCGACGTGACGGGCAACACGGGCGCGCTCGCCAAGTGGCAGCAGGCGCTCAAGACCCTCAAGGGCCAGCCGGGCGGGTTCACGATGGCGGAGTTGGAAGCCCAAATCGCCCGTCTCTCGGGCACGCCGAAGCACCGCTGGCAGCGAGTGCTGGACGCGGTGAAGGCCATGCAGGCCGGGAGCGGCGGCGGCAGCGGTGGCAGCGGCACGACGCCCGCCACGCCGACGATAACCCTAACCCCCGGCGCGGCAGTCACGGAAGGCGCCGCCGCGGGCTTCACCCTGACCGCGGCCCCGGCGCCGACGGCCGACCTGGCGGTGACCGTGACCGTTGAACAGGCGGGCGGCTACGTCGCCTCCCGCAATCGCGGCAAGCGCACGGTGACGATTGCCGCCGGCGCGGCGTCGGCGGGCTTCACGGTGGCCACCAAAAGCGACACGAAGGACAAACCGGACGGCGCGGTGACGGCGACACTCGGGGCCGGCACGGGCTATGCCGTGGGTGAATCTGCCACGGCCACGATGCCAATCCGCGACGACGACGCCACCGGGGTGACCTTGTCGGCCGAGACGGGCGATCTCGCGGAAGGCGCGGGGCGCAAGCTCGTGCGGCTGACGCTCGGCCGGAAGCTGGTCACGGGCGAGACACTGGCAATCCCGCTCGCCGTGGGTGGCACGGCACGCCTGGGGACGGACTACACATTGCGGTCTAGAGGAGCCCGCCGGACGGGAGTCAGCCACGCGAACCTTGCCAGCGCCGACCCGGCAAAGCCGCCAACCGTCACCTTCACCGGCCCCTCGGCCAAGTCCGCGACGCTGGTACTGGCGACCAGCGCCGACGGCGCGAACGAAGGCGCCGGCGAGACCGTGACGGTAGGGCTCGGGACACTCAAGCCCACGGACCTGGGCGGCGGGGCCGAGGGTGCCGGCGCAGTGGCCTTCACCATCCTGGAGCCGCCGCCGGAGGTCTCGATTGCGGCGAAGGCGGCCTCCATCACCGAGGGCGCGGATGCGGCCTTCACGGTCTCGCTGAGCCGGGCGCCGGGCGAGGCCCTGACGGTGAACCTCGCGGTGTCGGAAGTCGACGGCAGCGACATGGTGGCTTCAAAGAATGAAGGCGAAGCCACAGTGACCATCCCCAAGGGCCAGACCGAGGCGGCCTTCACCGTGCCCACGGTGAACGACACCCAGGATGAGCCCGACGGCACGGTCACGCTCACCGCCGACGGCAACGAGGGCACGCGCTACACGGTCGCCGCCTCGCCGAAAGACGC
>JAPOYM010000077.1 GCA_026706565.1 bacterium | reverse complement strand
CGAGGGAGGGGACGCCGGGGGGACGGCGCCGGATCGATTTCGCCAGACGATCCGCCGACGCCCACCGGCGGACCCGACCGGACCCCCATCGGTCCGCCGCCGCAACCCCGGCACGGCCGCCGGAATTCCCTGGGATGTCACAGGCCCCTGCTACCGTGCGAAGCATCGTTCGCGCCGTAGGAGGGGGCCATGCCGACGCTGGGTTTCAAGGGAAAACCGCATATCTGCGTATATCGCATCCACAACACCCATTTGCGCCGTTACGTCAATGAGTGCTGTGTCGCCACAATCTGCGAGCAAGACACGGTGTCACAGATGACGACTGCCGCCGCAGGTCTGCTCGGCAAGCACGTCCGCTACGAGGGCCCCACCTCCATGCCCAAGCCCGTCTCGCCAGGCATACCGATCGGCGACCGTTTGTAGTCATGCGAGATAGGGAGGTACGCCAGTTGCCCCTCGGCGGCGACCATACTGGTCGCATGGACGGAACGGCGGTTCGGGAGGCCGTCGCGGACCGGAACCGGCGATGGGCGACAACTCCGCTCATTCCGTCGTGGGTGGACCCTGCAACTGTGGGCCTGGACCAACTGTTCACCCGCAGCGACCTAGCCAAGCGGTGCTACAGCGACCTGGTTGAGCGGATGCGCATCGACCATGCTCCCGTTAGCGACTACCAGTTTGTCGAGCCGGGGGCCGGCGCGGGCGCGTTCTACGACCTGTTGCCCTCCGATAGGAGGACAGGGCTGGACATCCTGCCTCTGCGCGACGAGTTCGAGCGCTGTGACTTCCTCACCTGGCACCCGATGGCAACGGGTCGCCATGCGGTCATCGGCAATCCGCCGTTCGGGTATCGTGCGTGGCTCGCTCTGGCGTTTCTCAACCACGCCGCCACCTTCGCCGATTACGCCGGATTGATCCTGCCGATGGCGTTTCAGTCAGACGGCAAGGGCAGCCCGAAGCATCGGGTGATTGGGATGCGGCTAGTCCATTCCGAGCCGCTGCCACCCGACAGTTTCGTCCATGCCGACGGCCGCCCAGCGAAGATCAACGCTCTCTGGCAGGTATGGCAGCGAGGCGTCAACAATCAGCCCCCGCCCCAACACTGCGACGAATGGATCGATCTGTTCACCGTTGATCAGCGCAAGGAACGACTCTGCGGCCAACAGCGCATGGCCGAGGCCGACTGGTTTCTGCAACGCACCTTCTACCACGAGCCGCCGAAACCGGTCAGATCATTTTCAATGGTGCGATACGTGTGTGGATACGGAATCGTCATCAAGAAGGCCAAAAGCCGCGTCAGCGAGGCGCTACAACGAGTCGATTGGCGTCGTTACAGCAACCTCGCAGCGCACAACTGCCGCCACATCTCTATGTACCACATTCGCCAAGCCGTCATTGACGCCGGATTTGTGAATGGTTGACGCCAAGGCGATTCACAACGCGGTTATCGGAGGCTACGCCGACGACAACAAGTGGGTGGACGCACGCTTCGAGGCCATCAAACGGCTCTCCAACACCAAGGCGGGCGACGCAGGACAGGACTTCGTGGAACGCCTCTGCAATGAACTCGGATTCGATACCGAGTTTCCCGAAGGCCGGAGCCGTCAGTCGTCGTGGGATGTCCGCATCGAGGGCATGACCTTTGAACTCAAGACCGCCACCGAGGATGTTCACGGCTCGTTCCAGTTCAATCACATCCGCTATCACCGGCCTTACGACGGACTGCTGTGCGTCGGGATCAGCCCCGACGACATCGGTTTCGACGCGTGGAGCAAAGCCGACGTGGCGACCGGAGCGGCCGGACGTCTAGTGTCGATGGATCAGGGATCGTCGGCGACTTGGAAACTCACCAAACGCGCCGGACAACTCCGCCCGATAGAGGAATTCGAATCGCGCCTGCTCGACCTGATCGTCAAACTGCAACCGGGATGCCCGCCATGACCAGATCCGGCCCGAAGGCGAAGCCTGCGGGCCTCCTGGAGCGCTGGGGTCCCAGCGACAAGCGCAAACAGGGCGAGAAGCAAGAGCCCCATCGCGCCGCCGGAGAGAGTTCCGTTCGGGGAGTCGCTGCGATCGTCGTTCGCCAACGGGCAGCGCACCGAGCACTTCGCATACTGGACGCTCGACGGCGACGACAAGATTCTCCTCCCCGCCCCCGTGGGTGGTGCCGACGCGGGCCATCTATGCCCAGACCAAGGACGCCTTCTGGTCACGGGAGCACCCGTACCCCCAGATGCTGGAGTTCGCCTGCGGCGGACGCGTCAAGGTGCTCGAGAAGGAGGCGCGCCTCGCGGCCGGCGACTTGGGGAACTACCTGTGCGTGATGTTGCTGACGCTGCCCGCCGTGAACCGCCACCGCGGCAAGGAGTTCCTCCGCATATTCCGAGACTCGGGCCACTACCCCGACCTGTTCCCGCCGGAGGACCACCGCCGGGCCCTAGGCGCGCTGCTCGCCGAGAATCCAGATCTCGAGCGTTCCGCCGACGGCGCCGTCAAGCACAGCCTCTTCAACCTTCTCAAGACCCGCCGCCCGGCGGTGGTGCTGACGAGGCGCACAACGCTTACGGCGGCAAGGAGCGACGGAGTTCGTGCGGTCCGTCAACCGGCTGAACCCGCGGCTGGTCATCGAGCTGTCGGCGACACCTAACCACGCCGTCAGCAACCTCACCGGCGGGGAGACGGATGGGGGATCTCGATTACCACCGGCACATGCTTCCCTTCATCGACTGGGGAGCGATCACTGCACCCACCGATCCCGGGTCGCTCGAGTCTCTTCGATCCAGTGTTCGAGAGCCAGTTCGATACCGGCTTGGAGAAGCAGTTCGCCTTCTATATCGACCAGCACGAGGCCATCCAGTGGTGGCACCGCGTCGCCGTGCGCCAGCAGCACGAGTACTACCTCCGCGGCTGGAACCAGGACCGGATCTGGCCGGACTTCGTCGCCACGGCGCGCAACGGTGACGACAACATGCAGCTGCTCGTCGTCGAGACAAAGGGCACCCACCTGGAAGGGAACGCCGACACCCGCTACAAGATGAAGGTCTTCGCCCAGCTCGAGGCGGCGCTGAACAATTCCGCTACATACGAGTGCGGGGAGGTCAGCCTCCGCAACGGCGCGACCAAGGCCCGCTTCAAGATCGTCTTTCGAGAGGAATCCTTCGCCGAGGTCGTCTAATCGCCGTCGGCGTCGGAGACGACGGTCTGGTGGCGGGGGGGCTCGACGGTCTTGA
>JAPOYM010000045.1 GCA_026706565.1 bacterium | reverse complement strand
GCGTTGCGCCCCGCCTTGGCCGGCCCGGCCGCCGACTCGCCCTCCACGATGACCAGCTCGCTGTCGGGTCCGTGTACCCGGCAGTCCGCCAGCTTGTCGGGCAGGCCGGCCGAGCCGAGCGACGACGCCTTGCGCCGGTCGGCCTGCAGGCGCCGGGACGCCGCCCGGGCCTCCACGGCGTCGGTGATCTTGGCGCGCAGGGCCGTGACGTTGCTGCGCGGCCCGTCGGTCGTGAACCACTGCGTCAGCGCCGACTTGACGGCCTCGTAGACGATGGACTGCACCGCCGGGGTGCCCAGTTCCTGCTTGGTCTGGCCCCGGAACTGCGGCTCGGGCACCACGACCTGCAGGGCGGCCACGAGCCCCTCCTGGGCCTCCTCCCGGCCCGCCCGCTCGCCGGCGCGTGCGAGCCGCTTGGAGCCGTCGAGCAGCACGTCGTTGACCGCTCGGGTCAGCGCCCGCTCGAAGCCCGCCAGATGCGTCCCGCCTGCGGGCGTGGGGATGGTGTTCACGAAGCTGCGCACGTCGCTGCGGTAGCCGTCGGTCCACTGCAGCGCGGCGGCCACCGAGCAGTCCCGCACGACGGTGGTGAGCTTGCCGTCCACCGGCACCTTCTCCTCGAAGCTGCCCTGCCCGGCGATGTCGATCACCCGAGTGATGGTGCTGTCGCCGGCGAGTCCGGCCACTAGGCCCCCGAGTCCCTTCTCGGAGCGGAAGTCGAACGGCTCGGTGTCGGCGCCCCGGCGGCGGTCACTGACGGTGATCCGCAGGCCGCTCACGAGGTGGCATGTCAGCCGCGCCCGTTCGCAGACCGCGGCGGCATCGAAGGCGGCATCCTCGTCGAAGATCTCCCAGTCGGGCCAGAAGCGCACCTGCGTGAACGTCCGCCGCGTGGGCTTCAGCCGCTGCAGCTCGTGGGTGGGCGTGAACCGTTCGCCGTCGAGGCGCCCCGCCTGCCGCTCGCAGAAGTCCAGCCGCCACACGGAACGGTCGCGCCCCACCTCCACGCGCATCCGCTCCGACAGGGCGTTGACCACCGAGGCCCCCACTCCGTGCAGCCCCCCGCTGGCGCCGTAGGCGGACCCGTTGGCGCCGGTGCCGAACTTGCCGCCTGCGTGTAACTCGCTGAACACCACCTCGACGGCGGAGGTGTCGCGCCCGGACGGATTCCCGACCGGGATCCCCCGCCCGTCGTCTCGCACCTCCACTGAGCGGTCCCGGTGGAACGTCACGTCGATGCGCCGGGCGTGCCCCGCCGCCGCCTCGTCGACGCCGTTGTCGATCAGCTCCCAAACCAGCTGCATCAACCCGGCCGTCCCGGTGCCGCCGATGTACATGCCGGGCCGCTTGCGGACCGCTTCGAGCCCCTCGAGGGTCTGGATCGCGTCGGCCTCGTAGTCGCCGGCGACGGCTTGTGGGTCCGCGGCAGCGCCTTGCCGCGGGTCGCCGCCGGCGGGCTCGGCCCCGGAGGCGAGAACCGGTTCGGAGGAGGCGCCGTTGCCGCCCCGCGCCGGACCCGCCGCGGCTTCGCCGGGGGTGCCCGCTGTCACCTCGCCGGGAACCGAGTCGAAGAGCTGCGACGCCGGGCGGCCTTCAGGCACCGTCACCACCGCCTCTGGCCGACGGCCAGGATCGGCTTGGGCCCCGAGCGGGCCACCAGGCCCCGCCGAGTGGGCGGGAACGGGAACGGCGCCGGCTCGCTGTCGGGGGCGCTCGGGCGGTCGCCGGTCACCACGAACACGTCCACCAGCGGCCCCACGTAGGTGTCGCGGAGGCTCTCGCCGTCGCGCAGCGAGCAGACCCGCACGCCCATGCCGCCCCGCCCCGCGGGCGTGAAGTCCCCCGCAGGCGTGGCTTTGGCCGCCCCGGAGGCAGTGACGACCATGACGTATGCCTCGCCGAAGAGCGCTCCGGCGCCGACGACCGCCGCGCCGGGACGCAGCTTCATGCCGGCGGCGCCGGCGGCCGGCCCCTTGCGTCGCTGCAGCTTCTGCGAGGACGTGCGCAGCGCCGAACCGTCGTCGGCCACGATCACGATGTCGGCGCCCGCCGGGCAGGCGAAGGCTGCGACCACTTCGTCGCCTGAGGCGAGGGGGAAGACGAGGCGGGCCGCGGGCGGCCGGGCGCCGACGGCCAGCTCCTCGCCTGCGAGCCGCTTGATGCCGCCGCGGCGGGTCACCATGACGACATCGCCCGCGTCGCCGCCGTCGCTGGGCGCCCCGCCTGTGGGGCCCGCGGTGGCCACGATGCCGCAGATCCGTTCCCCCGCCGGCAGGCCGAAGGTCTCGCTGCCCGAGGCGCCCCGGCTGCGGCCCGCTATCTCGGGCACCGCGTCGGAGGCCACCGGCACGGCTCGCCCCTCGCTGGTCAGCGCCCATGATGTCCCCCCGGCGCCGGTGAGCGCCGAGGTCCGTAGCAGGTCGTGGCGTCCCAGGTTGCGCCGCCGGGGAGCGCTCACCGGCGAACGCCCCAGCAGTCCGGTGCTCGAGAGCGTCACCAGCCATCCGTCGGCGCTGTCGCCGGCGGGCGCGGCCGGTGCGGGGCCGGCGTCGGCAGCGCCCAGCGGTGCGATCATCGTCCGGCGGTCCCGGCCGTGGCGCTCGGCCAGCTCTCCCAGTTCCTCCACCACCAAGGCCCGCCGGCGCTCCGGTGACGCCAGCAGCTCGCGGTAGCTGGCCAGCGCCGCTGCCAGCTCGTCGCGCTCTTCGGTGATCTTCTCCCGCTCGAGGGCGGCGAGGCGGCGGAGCCGCATCGCCAGCACCGCCTCGGCCTGCCGCTCGCTGAGCCCCAGGCGCTCGCACAGCGCCTCGCGGGCGGCCTCGGCGTTGCGGCTGCCCCGGATGATCGAGACGACGAGATCGATGTTGTCCAGCGCGGTCATCAACCCCTCGAGGATCTCCAGCCGCTCCTCGGCTACCGCGGCCCGGTGGCGGGTGCGCCGCAGCACCACGTCGAGACGGTGGTCGATGTAGTGCCCGATGAGCTCCTTCAGCGAGCAGGTCACAGGCACCCCGCCCGCCAGCACCACGTTGTTGAGCGCGAAGGTCTCCTCCAGCGGGGCCAGCCGCCAGAGCCTCTCCAGCACGGCGGCGGCGTCGGTGCCGGGTCGGCAGTCCACCTGGATGCACATCCCGGTGCGGCGGTCCGACAGGTTCCTGACGTCCTCCACGCCCTCGAGCCGACCGGCGCCGACGACCTCCTTGATCTTCCCCACGACCTTCTCGGGCCCCACCAGCCACGGCAGCTCCACGATGCGGATGGCCTGC
>JAPOYM010000088.1 GCA_026706565.1 bacterium | reverse complement strand
TCATGGAGCTGTTCCACGGGCCCACGCTGGCGTTCAAGGACATCGCCCTGCAGCTCGTGGGGAGGCTGTTCGACCACGAGCTGGTCCGGCGCGGCGAGCGGGTCACGATCGTCGGCGCCACCTCGGGCGACACCGGGTCGGCGGCCATCGAGGCGTGCCGCGACCGTGACTCTCTCGACATCTTCGTGCTGCACCCCCGCGGCCGCGTCACCGACGTGCAGCGCCGCCAGATGACGACGGTGCCGTCGGCGAACGTGTACAACATCGCTGTCGAGGGCAGCTTCGACGACTGCCAGGACCTCGTGAAGGCCATGTTCGCCGACGAGGCGTTCCGCCGCCGCCACCGGCTGGCCGCTGTGAACTCCATCAATTTCGCCCGGGTGATGGCCCAGATCGTCTACTACGTGGCGGCGGCGCGGACCCTGGGCGGCGGACCGGTGTCCTTCGCCGTGCCGACGGGCAACTTCGGCAACGTGTACGCCGGCTACGCGGCGCACCGCATGGGCCTCGACACCGCGCAGTTCGTGGTGGGCAGCAACACCAACGACATCTTGACGCGGTTCTTCGCCTCGGCCCGCCTGGAGATCCGCGAGGTGGTCCCCACGATGTCGCCGAGCATGGACATTCAGGTCTCGTCCAACCTCGAGCGTCTGCTGTTCGAGCTGCTCGGCCGCGACGGCGCTGTGACGGCGGCGCTCCTGGAGGGTTTCCGCGCTACCGGTGAGGCCGTGCTGCCGTCTGGACCCGCCGGCGGGCTTCGGCCCCTCTGGGCGGGGGCTCGTGTGGACGAGGACGCGACGCTGGCCGTCATCGGCGACGTGTACCGGCGCACCGGGCGGATGATCGATCCGCACACGGCGGTCGGCGTGGGCGCCGCGGCGGCCGTCCGGCGGGACCCGGACGCCCCGACGGTGGTTCTCGCCACCGCGCATCCCGCCAAGTTCCCCGGAGCAGTGGAGCGGGCCTGCGGGCGGCGCCCCCTGCTGCCCGAACATCTGGCTGATCTCCATGATCGTCCGGAGCGCTGCAGCGTGCTGGGCAACGACCTCGCGGCGGTTCAGCGGTTCGTGGCGGACCGCACCCGCACCCGCGGCGAGGAGTGAAGCCGTCGCCATGGGTATGAAGGGGGTAGAGTCCCGACCGTCCCGGGCACGCCTTGATGTGCGTCCTGCATGCCGTGCGCCACACGAGGATGCCCCGGCGCCGACCGGGGGGCGGGCGTGAAGTACGTGGTCTGCATTCCCGACGGCTGCGCCGACGAGCCGGTGCCCGCCCTCGACGGTCGCACCCCCTTGGAGGCCGCGCACATGCCGACGCTGGCGAGCCTGGCGGCCCGGGGCACCCTGGGGCGCGCCCGGGTGATCCCCGAGGGCCTGCCGGCCGGCAGCGACGTGGGCAACATGTCGATCTTGGGTTACGACCCGGCGCGTTACCACAACGGCCGGGCGCCCATCGAGGCCGCCGCCATGGGGCTGCGCCTGGACGCCGAGCAGGTGGCCTACCGCTGCAACCTGGTCACCGTGGCCGGCGACGGCACGATGGAGGACTTCGCCGGCGGGCGCCCGTCGACCGAAGCAGCCGCCGAGGTCGTCGGCGCCCTACAGGCCGAACTCGGCGGCGAGGTCTCGTTCCACGCCGGCGTGCAGTACCGCCACATCGTGGTGGCCCCCGCCTCTTGGGCCGAGGCCGACTGCACCCCGCCCCACGATCTGACCGGCCAGCAGGCGGTGCTGCCCACCGGCGCGGCCGCCCCCCGGCTGCTGGCGCTGATGGAGGCCTCCCGCGACGTGCTGGCGCGTTTCGACGTGGCGGCCACGCAGGTGTGGTTCTGGGGCCAGGGCACGTCCCCGCAGATGCCCGCCTTCGCCGACCGCTACGGCAAGGCGGCCGGACTGGTCAGCGCGGTCGACCTGGTGCGGGGGCTGGGCGTCCTCACGGGCATGGAGGTCGTCACCGTGGCCGGCGCAACGGGCTGGTACGACACCGACTACGAGGGCAAGCGCGACGCCGCCTTGGAGGCCCTCGCCGCGGGCGCCGACCTGTTCGTGATCCACGTGGAGGCCAGCGACGAGGCCGGCCACGCCGGCGACGCGCCCGAGAAGGTGCGCAGCCTCGAGAACTGGGACCGGCGCATCCTCACCGACTTGGTGGCGGGCCTCGACGATCTCGGCCCGTGGCGCCTGCTGCTGCTGCCCGACCATGCCACGCCGCTGGTGTTGCGCACCCACACCTCCGATCCCGTGCCGTACCTGCTGGTGGATTCGCAGACCGCAGGGCCCGGCGGTTGCTACACCGAGGCGGCGGTGGCGGGCGCCCCGGCGGCGGCGGGGCACAGCCTGATGGGGAGGCTGCTGGGTCGCTGAGGCCGCCCGGCGCCGGCTCGGGTTGTTGCCCGAGCCGAGCGCCGTTACGCTTGTCTCCGCCTTCGGTACGCATTCCAGCCTGAAGGTTCGGTGGGCGCCCCAAAATGCTTCGCCCAAAATGCTTCGTCGCTGCATCGTGCATGCACAGCGGCAGCGCCAAGGTCGCACCGGGGCACCCTGTCGCCAGTTTCTGATCTGGGCGAAAAGACGATCCGGCCACTGAGCCGGTCTGTGGAAGTGAGGTTGAGGTGAGCACCGAGACCGTCGAGGCGCAACGCAGCCTGTTCGAGGCCAAGAGCCGCGCGGAACTGATCGACATCGCCAGTGCTATGGGCGGACGCCCCTCGCAGCGGAGCCGCAAGGCCGAGCTGGTCGACATGATCGTCGAGCTGGCCGGATTCGGTCCCGATGCGACCGGTGCCGACGCCGACGCCGCCGCCGAGGTGGCCGCACCCAGCGCCGACGCCGCCGAAGCTGCCGCGCCCGCCCCTGCCGGGGCCGCTGGGGCCGCCGAGGCCGCCGACGGCGACGGCGCCGAGGCTGCCGCCCAACAAGGGCCGTCCAACGGGTCCGAGCCCGGCGACGAGCCCCAGGCCAGCGAGAGCCGTCGGCAGCCCGCCCGACGCGCCGAGGCCGCCGAGCGCCGCCAGGGCGAGCGGCGCCAAGGCGGCGAGCACCGGCACCGGGCCGGCGGCGCGGCGAGCGCCGAGAAGTCAGAGCGCGGCGACCGCACCGAGGGCGAGCGCGGCCGCTGGGACGACGGCCCCGCCGATTACGCCAACCGTCGGCGCCGCCGGGGCCGCGGACGCGTCGAGGAGGAGCCCTGGGAGGGCGAGCCGGTGGAGGTCGCCGGCTATCTCGACCTGCGGGACGAGGGTTACGGGTTCCTGCGCCTCAAGGGCCACCTGCCCAGCCGCGAGGACGTCTACGTGTCGGTCAAGCAGGTGCGCCAGT
>JAPOYM010000159.1 GCA_026706565.1 bacterium | reverse complement strand
GCCCCCGGTACCTCACAAGGCCCGACTCGTGGAATGCTGCAATTCCCGGGGCGAGCGAGACCGGCTACTCGTCGTGGAGGACGAGGTCGCCGCCATGTGGGGCGACCTGCATCTGTCGCCGCACATTCGTGCGCCGTGGGAGCGCTGGCTGCGCACCCACGGCCTGATTGTCTAGCTGGTGCTGTCGCCGCTGCAGGAGCGGATCCGCCTTACGCTCGCCGCGGTGGCCGACGAGGTCGATCTGGCTCTCGCCGGTGGTGGCGGCCTGGTCCTGTCGGGTGTGGTCGACCGCCGCACTCGGGATCTCGACTTCTTCGTCCGCTACCCGTCGCCGCAGCCCGAGGTGGTGGATCGCGTCCAAGCCGCCCTCGAGGCGGACGGCCTGCGGGTCGCCCGCGAGGAGGGCAGAGACCACTTCGCGCGCCTGCGGGTCACCTCGGCTGACGACTCTACGACCATCGACGTGGGCACCGACTACCGCTTGGAGCCTCCGGTGCGCATCAAGGGCAGCAACGTCTTGGCGTTGGCAGATCTGGCCGCCGACAAGGTGCTCACTCTCTGGGCCCGGGCTCTGCCCCGGGACTTCGTCGATTTCGCCTCATTGACTGAGCGGTTCAGCGTCGGCGAACTGTGCGCCTTGGCCGCCCGCAAGGACGGCGGCTTCGTTGCGATCTACGGGCTCGACGGGTGAGGTTCGCCGACACTTCCTAACGACGTGTGACCAACGTCCGCGGTGGCGTAGCGTTCGGTCCTTCGATGTCAATCCGACGAGGCGGTCTTCAGCAGCGCTGGCTGCCCGAGGCGTGCGTCCGTGTGCTCCGCCGAGGCGAGAGGAGGCGGAGCGGGCCGAAGCGGATTGGCGGTTCCAGCAGGAACTGGAGGCTGGTTGGTGACCGGTAGGTGATCTTGGCCCTATCTTGACAGGGTTAGTTAGTAAGTTAGACTGACAAACGATGCGCGGTCGGTCGGACTCGAGCCTGCTGCGGCTGATCAACAGCCGGAAGATCGTCGACGTTGTGCTGGAGGTTGCGCCGCGGGGGATCTCCCGGGCCGACGTGGCCAGAGCGACGGGGCTGTCGAAGCCCACGGTGTCGGCGCTGGTTGGGGACATGGAGGCCGCTGGGCTGGTGCGCATGACCGACCCCGGCAGCCCCAGCGGGAGCATCGGGCGCCCTGCGGCGCTGTATGAGGTGGTGCCCGATTCGAGCCTCGTTGTGGGGGCCGACATCGGCGCCACCAAGATCATCGTGGGCGTCGCCGACCTGCTGGGCCGCCCGGTGGCCGAGGAGATGCTCGAGACGCCCCCCGACGCCAACACAGCCGCCGACGCTGTCGTGGAGGTGGCCCGCCGCCTGCTGGAGAGCTGTGCCGGCGGGTCGAGCCGGCTGCGCGGCGCTTGTGTGGGGGTGCCGGGGGTGTACCGGGCCGCCGACGACACCGTGGAGATGGCGCTGAACCTGCCCGGCTTCGAGGGCTTCGCCATCCGTCGTTACCTCAGCGATCGCCTCGGGGTGCCCACCCAGATCGACAACGACGTGAACCTGGCGGCCGTGGGCGAGGCCGGGGCCGGCGTGGATCACACTGACTTCGCGGCCGTGTCGATCGGCACGGGCATCGGCACTGGGCTGATCATCGGCGGTGAGCTGTACCGCGGTGGCACCGGCGCCGCCGGCGAGCTGGGTTCGCTGGTCCTGCCGCTTGCTGAGGGACCGTCTGGCGCCGACGTCCGGGCCACGCTGGAGGACGTCGCCTCCGCCCCGGCCATCCGCCGGATCTTCAGCGGCGCCTTGAGCAACGGGCGGTCCTCGGCCCTGGAGGCCGGGGCGGAGGTGGCGGACATCTTCGCCGCCGCGGCCGCCGGTGACGAGGCGGCTGCCTACGCCCTGGGCCGGGCGGCGAGTGCCATGGCCTACGCCGTGGCGCACCTGTGCCTCATCAACGACCCGGCGCTGGTCATCTTCGGCGGCGGGGTGGGCGCCAACCCCGTCTTCGTCGAGGCTGTGGCTCGGGAACTGGGCGACCTGCTGGCGCATCCGCCCGAGCTGGCGCCCTCGACGCTGGGGCGGCGCGCCACGTTCCTTGGTGCCGTCACGCTGGCGCTGCGCTCGCTGCGGGACTCGCTGGTGGAGCAGGCGCTCGACGGTCGGGACGAGCGGGGAGTGCTCCGGTGAGCGATCGGGTCGTCGCCGAGGCGGCCGCCGCGGCTGTGGACGGCGAGGCGCTGGTGGAGTTGGTGCGGGGCGCTGTGCGGATTCCCAGCGTGACCGGCGAGGAGGGGCGCTTCGCCCGATGGGTCGCCGAGCAGCTCTCCGCCGGGTGTTGGGAGGAGGTGCGTTGCGCCGAGGTGGCGCCGGGCCGGCCCAATGTGTACGGCTTCGCCGGCGGGGCCGGCGGGCGCTCGCTGGTGCTGGCCGGGCACCTCGACACCGTGGCGGTCGACGACTGGCGGCGGCATTGGGCCGGCAGCGATCGGGCCGACCCCTTCGGGGGCCACGTCATCGACGGCGCCATCTGGGGCCGGGGCGTGGCCGATCAGAAGGCGGGCATCTGCGCTGGCATAGAGGCGCTGCGCGCTCTGGACCGCACCGGTCACCGGCCCGGCGGCGCCGTCACGGCCCTGTTCGTGTGCGACGAGGAGTCGGGCCAGCCCGGCAGCGGCGTCTCGGCCGGCATGCGGGCGGCGCTGGGTGACGCCTTCGGCGAGGCGGGCGAGCACGGTCCGCCGGCCGACTTCGCCGTCTACACCGAGCCCACCACCTCGGCCATCTACACCGCCCAGATGGGGTTCCTCATCGCCGACGTGGCCCTGGAGGGCCGGTCGGCCTACTTCGGCACCCCTGAACTGGGTGTCGACGCGCTGCGGGCGGGGCACGCCCTGCTGAGCGAACTGTGGCGCCACTCCGCCGAACTCGGCGCCGGAGGTCGCCACGAGTTGCTCGGCGAGGCGTTCCTACTGGTCACGAGCGTTTCGGCGGGCGGCAACATCGCTGTGCCGGGGCGCTTCGACCTGTCGCTGATCCAGAAGGTTCTGCCCGGGGAGGACCTCGCGGAGGCCGCGGCTGCGATCGAGCAGATCTGCGAGCAGGTCGCCGAGCGCCACGGCGTGGCCGCCGAGGTGGTGTTCAGCGCGCCCCGGGACCACGCCGTGGGCGGCACGCCCGATGAGATCTCCGCCCGCCATCCGGGAGTCCTCGAGCTGAGCCGCTCCATCGAGTCGACCACCGGGCAGCCGGCCCGCATCGAGGGCGCCCCCTACTGGTCCGAGAAGCCGTTCCTGCGGTCGCTCGGCATCCCCGGCGTCTACTTCGCCCCCGGCGACATCTCCTGTTGCCACACGC
>JAPOYM010000009.1 GCA_026706565.1 bacterium | reverse complement strand
CCGACATCGCCATCCAGGCCGAGCAGATGACCTACATCAAGAAGATCCTGGCCGAACGCATCTCCGAGCACACGGGCCAGCCGGTCACCCAGATCGAGGCCGACTTCGACCGGGACCGCTGGTTCACCGCCGGCGAGGCCAAGGACTACGGCATCATCGACGAGGTAATCGCCGACCGCGGCGCCATCCGCTGACCGCAGGCGGCAGGTGGTGTGGGCGGCTCTCTGCGCGAACCCGTCGCGCGGACATCGTGGAGTTGGAGCTTGTGGTGGCGCACGAACTCGCCCCTCCCGAGTTGCCGGACGCTTATGTGAGGTCTGTCCTGAACGTCTACCGCCGCGAGGAGATCTCCATGGCCCGGGTGGCCTCGGTCGGCGGGTTGCGCCCGGCGGCGGCGGCCAGGAGCGCGTCGGTGGGCAGGTTGCACAGTGCCCATGCCATGATCGGCAATGTGGTCTTGTGGGAGCAGATCAACCGGACGGCCACATGCTCGGCATCCCGAGGCAGGCGGAGCGTCGCCGGGTCGCCGTTCAAGAACATGTGCCAGAACTCCCTAGGAACCGGCGCGCCGTCTTCGGTTCCGGCGTCGTCGCGGGTCGCGCAGCCAAGGTTCTGATCGTCTGCGGCGGGTGTCGCTGTCCCTCTCACGGGCACATTTCTACGCCGCGGGCGGCGGTGGCCAGTCGGCGCAACTCCGCGACCGCTGCGGCTGGGCCTTCGGGGTGGCCGAAGACGGCGCTGCTGGCCACGAACACGTCGGCGCCGAGCCGGCTGAAGTCGGCGGAGAGAGTGGAGGGGACGATGCGGATCGGCGGGTTCGTCGTCATGGCGAGCCGGTTGGGGGAGGGGAACGGGTCCCGTCAGGCTACTTCTCGGCCGTGTGAAGGCCGGGGAGCAGTGGGACGAACGCCACCGGCAGCAGTCGGGTGATCTCGGGGGGCGCGTCGGTCGGTGACGAGCCCGCCGGCGGGTGGTTCTCGTAGAGGGCGAGTTGCTGGTCCCGGCCGGCTCGGCCCACCGGCGCCACGAGCCGCCCCCCGGGGGCCAACTGCTCGAACAACGCCTCGGGGACGGCGGGGGCGGCGGCGGACAGGAAGATGGCGTCGTAGGGAGCGCCCGGCGGGTGGCCCTGCGCCCCGTCGGCCCACACCACTGTGACGTTGTCGAAGCCCAAGGCGCCCAGCCGGGCACGGGCGTCGGCGGCCAGGGCCTCGATCCGCTCCACGGCGAACACCTCGGCGGCGAGGCGGCTGGCCACGGCGGCGGCGTACCCCGAACCGGCGCCGACCTCCAGCGCCCGGTCGGTGGGCGCCAGCCGCAGCGCCTCCAGCGTCACGGCCACCACGTACGGCTGCGAGACGCTCTGGCCGAAGCGCAGCGGCAGCGCCCGGTCGGCGTAGGCGCTGCGACGCTGGGTGGACGGGACGAACGCCTCCCGGGGCACCGAGCCCATCGCTTCCAGCACCCGCTGGTCGCGGACGCCGCGCCGGGCGAGGTCACGTCGCACCATCTCCGCCCGGCGGGCGTCGAACGGCGGTTGTGGTCGGGCCTTCATGGCGCTGGCGCCCCCGGCGGGTCGAACCGCAGAACCACCGTCGGCGGGTCCGCAGCCGGACAGCTACGCCGGACCGTACCACCGCGCCCGCAGCGGCGAGCCCGGCGGAGCGTCGCCGCGCGCCGGGAACGCCCCCGTACTATGGCCTCGGCGACGCGAATGGACAGGCGTCGTCGCCGCGCGTCGGGAACGACCGCGGCGCCGCAGCCGATCAAGCGGCCCTGGTCACCGACGTGAGCGGATCCGGGGACTCAGCGCGGCGGGGACGTCGCGGACTGCCCCCGCCCCTACTGTGGCGTCATGGCTCGGCTGTTCGTGGCCGTCTGGCCTCCCGAGGAGGTCGGGGACGTTCTCGCCGGCTTGCCCCGTCCCGACCTGCCCGGCGTGCGCTGGACCGCGCCGGAGCGCCTGCACGTCACGGTGCGGTTCCTGGGCGACTGCGACGAGGGCGACGCTGTGGCGGCTCTGTCCGGGTTGCGCCTGTCGAGGGCTGAGGTGGTCCTCGGCCCGGCCGTTCAGCGGCTCGGCCGCGGGGTCCTCGCGGTGCCGGCACGCGGCCTCGACGATCTGGCGGCAGAGGTCGTCGCCGCAACCCGTCACATCGGGCAGTCCCCGCCCGCGCGGCCCTTCACCGGCCATGTGACCGTCGCCCGCTACCGGGGCAGGCCGCCGGCCGGCTACGCGCCCCCGGTCCGCGCCGCCTTCGCGGCCACCGAGATCGCCCTCGTCCGCAGCGACCCGCCGGGGAGCTACCGGAACGTGGCCGCCTTCGCTCTGCTCTGAATCTGGCGGCGAGCGAGCCGGTGGACCCCGACGAGGGGGACCGGGTCTCTCCGGTGGCGTCACGCGTAGGGGTCGGCGAAGGGGCTCTGTTCCTGGAACGGGCGGGGTTGGCCGACGAACTGCACCAGTTCGATGGAGACGCCGTCGGGGTCCCGCAGGTAGCAGGCCATGTTGCCCTTGTACTTGCCCCAGGCGCAGCGGACCGGCTCGGGCGAGCGGAACTCCGCCCGGCCCTGCAGCCGCTCGTAGTCCCGGTAGATGTCCTCTGTCTCCAGGCAGAGATGGGTGTTGCCGGCGTTGTAGGACTCCATGTCCACCCGGCCGGGCCCCGGGTTGTGGTACTCCAGCATCTCCAGCACGGTGCCGCCCGGGAGTTCCCAGAATGCGCAGGTCATGTCGCAGTCCTTGTACCCCACGATGTGCCCCACGTAGTCGTCGATGTCGGCGGCGAGCCAACTGGCTTGCCAGAAGGGCTCCGCCTCGAGGAAGTAGCTCCACCACGGAACAGAGACCTCGAGGCTCTTGACCGTGATCCCCACATGATCCACCGATCTGAACGCTGCCATGGCGTGTCCTCCCCCTTGTCGGTTCGGTTGGCGGTGCACACCGTAGATCAGGTGCCGTGCAGGCTGCTGAGGTGAAGTCGGTCGGCTTTGCCGCTGAAGGTGCGGGGGAATGTCGGGCTGGCTGTAGCTCTCGGCGATGGGGATGCCGAGGTGATCCCGGTAGTCCCGCTTGATGCGCGGTGCCAGCGGTGAGCGGCCCGAGAGCGCCAGGCGCAACCCGTGGGTGGGCCTGGTGTCCTTGGCCAGTCCGACGACATCGGCGAGGGTCAGCGGGTAGGCGATGAGAATGGTTCCTCCGTATCCCCGACCCGGCCGCTGGCTCGGTAGGGTTCGGGCCGTCCGCGCGGACGGCCGGGGCCGCCTGCTGCGGCACGGCGATCAGGCGATCGGGGGCGACAGGGGCCGTGTTGAGATTCGCTGAGGAGATCCTCCTGCTGCTGCT
>JAPOYM010000148.1:12732-30074 GCA_026706565.1 bacterium | reverse complement strand
CCGACGGACCCTACGGCGCCAAGGGCATCGGCGAGATGTCCAACAACGCCCAGCCCGCCGCCATCGCCACCGCCGTCTTCGACGCCGTCGGCGTGTGGGTGACCGAGTTGCCCATCACCCCCGAGCGCGTGCTGCGCGCCCTCGACGCCCGCGACGCGGGGAGTGGGCCCCGCCGCGAGGGCAAGCAGGTGATCTTCGACGAGGAGCTGTCGATCAACACCGTCGGCGCCGGCAAGACCTGGACGGCCGCGCTCTGAGCGCCTCGGCCCCGCGGCGGCTGGACCCCGCGAGCCCATGAGCGACGGCGCCTCCTCGCCGTTCGGCACTTGGAACGGGGTGGCCCCCCACGAGCTCTTCCCCGGCGTGTTCCTGCACGCCGTCGGCGGCGAGCAGGTGCTGGTGTGCCGGGTCACCTACGAGCCCGGCACCACCGTCGAGCGCCACCACCACGAGGCCACCGAGCAGGTCGTGGTGTTGACCGAGGGCGAGATGACCCTCACCGTCGGCCACGAGCAGCGCCGGCTGGTCGCAGGCGACGTGGCCGTGATGAACCGCGGCGTGCCCCACGAGCTCTGCTCCGAGGGCGGCTGCACCTTCATCGAGGCCTTGGCGCCGGTGCCCCGCGACCATGTGCCCGACTTCGAGCGCGACCTGGTGCTAGGCGACCTGGGATCCTCCCTGCACGTCGAGCGCTGACCCCCGCCCGGGCGACCGTTGATCCCGCCGCGGGGCATTCGACGCCCCCGGCGCCGCGGTAGCATCGTCGGAATGGGCCGATCCATCGGGTCTTGGGCGCGGCGAACGGCCCGAGGCGCAACGCGGCGCGACCAGCGCGGCGCCTTCGCCGCCGACTGGCTGCTGGTCATCGCCGCGGTGGCCGGCCTCGGCGGCATCTCGGCCTACCTGGTGGAGGAGAACCTCGAGTCGCTGACCGTCGAGCAGTCGGCGCAGCAGCGCGACACGACCGCCTACCTCGACGGCGGCCTCGGCCTCAACAGCGAGCACCGCACCATCCGCCGCGCTCTCGCCACCGCCGAACAGATCGTGGAGGAGGCCGTCAGCGCCGACCCCGACGACCCGCGCTTTCCGACCTGGAGGCACTGGGCCGACCACTTCGACGCCAAGTGCCGCCGGTTGAAGCTGAGCTACGCCAACATGGACGGCTTCACCGTGACCTCGCTGTTCCTGCCGCCGCTGTGGGATCACGCGACGCACGGTGGGGAGGACTGGTACAAGGGAGAGACCGACAAGATCGACGACCCCAGCAAGACCGCCGGCCCCAGCAAGGCCAACGCGCCCCTCACCGCAGCCGAGCTGCGCGCTGCCGACACCACCCCCTACCCCGAGCAGAGCGCCGACGCGGCGACGGTGGCCGTCCTCCGGCTGCTCAGCACCCGCAAGATAATTGTGGCCGTACGACATACCAACGTGCCCGGCGACTACAAGCGCAGGTACGGGGTCAATCACTGGCAAGAGTTAATCCGGGGAAACGCTACCTTCCGGGGCCTCCATCAGGGCGCCGTAGCGTGGTGCTTCCTGCCGCGCTCGGTCTCGGCCACGTTGTCCGACGGCACCTGGGACAACGACAACCTGGAGTTTCAGGCGGCCCGTGACTACGCCCGAGGCGTGGCGCAGGACGCCGCCTCCGACGACCGCGAACGGCCCGGCGACAAGTCCCTGCCGGGAACCTGGCAGAACTGGCAGGACTACTGGACGGCGAAGTGCCTGCGGGCGCCGGTGATCTTCTCCGATCTGAAGGGCTTCACCGTCGAGGCCGACTTCACCAGGCCCGCCGGCGCCCGCCCCAGCGACCTCATCTACGACCGTCAGGCCGACCACGAGCCCTTTCAGCTGAAGAATGTGGAGCTCGAACCGAACCCTGGCAACAACCCCCGGCCGGAGGGCACCGCGAGCTGCGAACTCCGGCCCGCGTGACGCCGATGCGGCTGACTCCGCGCCAAGCCCGTCGCAGACGGCGCCATGTGGGCCTCGCCACCCTGGAGTGGCTGATCGTCGTGTCGGTCTCAGCGCTGCTGGCGGCGCTGGTGCTGGCCTTCGTGCAGCGCAACCTGGATCACAGCGTGGCGCAGGTGGCCGAGTCCTCCGACGCCGACATCGGCTCGGCGCGCAGCCTGGACAAGGCCCAGACGCTGGCCGACGAGTTGGCCGACCGCGTGCAGGTGCAGTCGCTGCGGTACGACCAGTACGACTACCGCTTCCAGGACCCGGTCTACTGGGCGGAGCACTTCAGCACGCGCTGCCGGCGCATCCGCGAGGTGTTCGCCGACCTCGAGGCCGAGGGCGTGCGCGTCGAAGTGGAAGCCGACTTCCGGCTGGATAGAGTGTCGCTTCTACACCAAAGGGTCAGACAGCAGAACCTGGGCGAGGTTCCCTGGATCTACGGGCATCCGTTCCAGTTGTCCGAGCCAGAGATCAGAATACAACGCCTCACGGGACAACGACTGTATGACGTCCCCGCTTCCACCGTCTGCCAGGTGTTCCTGAGCCGTGACCCCACCTACGGCCTCCCCTAGCGCGCCGGCCCGGCCGAGGCGCCCCTGGGGGCCCTCGACCGGCCCAAGCCGTCGAGGGCGGAACCAGCGGGGCCTGGCCAGCCAGCAGTGGCTGCTGGTGATCGCCGCGGTGGCGTCGTTCGGCGCGCTGGCGGTGTTCGTGCTGACCGAGACCGTGGACGACGCCGTGGACCGCGCCGGAGCCGACGACCCGGCCCGACTGGCCTCGGCCCGCCACGCCGCCCGCCTCGTGGAGATAGAGGCCGTGACCGTCACGCCGGCGAACTGGCCGCTGCACCTCTGGGGCGAGTGGGAGGACTACTTCGACACGAAGTGCCAGAACATCCGTAACGCCTTCGCCGCCCACGGAATCAACGTGGAGGAACCAGAGTTCAGAGCCTCGTCGGAGACAAATGAGGCCGACCGACGGACCGAACCGATAATCATGGTCACTGCCGGAGACCCCGTCGTCCGCACCTTCACTCCCGGCGCCCAAGCCCGGCTCGCCAGAGCCGACGACACCCCCCCCTCAGCCACCAAACCCCAGGCAAAGTGCTCAGTGCCCTAGCAGCGTGCCTCAGTCGTTGATCTCGCAGCGGATCTGCGCCGGGTCGCCGGTGTTTTCGGGCTTCTCCGGTCTGGCGTCCGCCAATGCCTCCTCCGTAGGCGCCCCGGTCTGGCCGTAGGGCGCGTAGAAGTACGAATCCACCTTGAGCCCAATGGTGCTGTAGAGCACTTCCAGCCTGCTGCAGCGGCCCGAGTAGTACCTGCGCCAGTCGCTCCAGGTCGTGTAGCGCCCGACGTTGTCCGCCGCCCGGGCCTGCTCCTCTATCTGGGCGGCGGCGGTCTCGGCCGCGTTCCGGTTGGCGGTCGCCCCGCCCTCGGCCACGCTCTCCGCCGTGTCGTCCACCAGCCTGCCCACCAGCACGACCGCCAAGGCGGCCAGCCCGGCCACGGCGCCCACGATCAGCAGCCACTCCAAGGTGGTCATTCCCCCCTCGTCTCGTCGTCGGCGCCGCCGGGCTGCGGTGTTCTCGCTCGCCGGGGGCCGACGGGGAGGCTCGGCGGGCCGCCGCCCGGTGTTCCCGCCTCCGCCGGTCGGGCGCGCCCTCACCGAGCGCAGATTCATCGGGACCATGCAAGAGCCGCCTCTCTGTTCGTGCCGGCCGCGCGTCGGTCGCCCGGCGTCGGTCGCCCGACCGCACGGAGGCTCGGCACCTTCGGCAAGTCAACCACACCGAGCCGCCCGCGAGTCGAACCGCGCCGCGACCGCCTAGTCGGAGACGGTCACCGCTACCCTATGCCCCGCCAGCCAGCGTCCGTCGAACGCAGCGGCGGAACCCGCCGGGCGACTCGGCGGGCCGAGTCGCCCGCCCGCCGTCACAAACGGCCTCACCGAGTGTACGATCGGGGTTCAGTGAGTGAACAACAGGCACAAGCGCGGTCACGGGACGCCCGGCTGCCCAGCGAGCCTCTCGGGCGCCTGTCCGCTCCGGCGGCTGCCGTCGGGGGCCGGCCGTGCTGACCGTTCTGAGCGCGCCGGGGTCGCCGGGCGCCTCTGCCACCGCGCTCTACTTGGCGGCCGCGTGGGCCGAGTCCGGCCGGGAGGTCCTGTTCGTCGAGGCCGATCCCGCCGGGGGCACGCTGAGCCATCGCCTCGGCATGCAGTTCACGCCCGGGTCGGCCTCCTTCCTGGCCGCCGACGCGGCGTTCGGGGCCGCCGACCTCGTCGAACACTCCCAGGACGTGCTCTACGACACCCTGCACGTCATGCCGTCCACCGCCAACCCCACCGGCGCCGAGCACACCGTGGCCCGGTTCGCGGCCCACGCCGAGGCTCTGCGCGACGTCTCCGAGAGCGGCATGGCCACCGTCATCGACGGCGGACGCGCCACTGCGGAGTCGCTGGGCTCGCCGCTGGTTCTCTACGCCGCGGCGGCGGTCGTCGTGACCCGCGCCGGCGACCCGCAGGGCCTCGACTTCCTCCAGTCGCTGGGCTCGGCGGCGGCCTCGGGCGACGCGCCGAAGCTGCGGGTCGTGACCATCGGAGAGTCTCCTTGGACCGCCTCGCAATGGCAGCAGAACTGCGGGCTCTCCTTCAGCGGTTCCATCGTCGAGTCGCCCGATGTGCAGAGCGACCTCTCGGCCCTCGCCAAACGCAACAAGCGGCGGGTGAGACGCTGGCGCCAGAGCCTCGACGCACTGGGCGCGACGCTGCTGGCCCACGCCGCTCCCGAGCGGGGAAGCCCGCGCCCGGCCCAGCCCGCCGTCGAGCCGCCGAGCGCCGCCCAGCCCGCCCCCGCCGCGGCGCCGGCCCCCCCGACCCCCGCTCCCACCCCTCCTCCCCCTCCGCCGACGTTGACGGTGGCTTCGGGACCGGCGCCGTCGGGTTCGTTCCGCGACTGGGCAGAGCGGCTGCACCGTCCGCAAGCCACCTACCACCCAGCGGCCGAGAACCGCGGGACAGCCCACAACAGCGGGACCGGCTGAGCGCAAACTGTCCGTACCCACAGAGCCGCCCTGCTGTGAAGGTCCTCCCGTCGGCTTGACGCTCCGATGAGCCCCACCGGCTCTCCCGAAGGCCGCAACCAGCGCGGTGGAGCCATCAGCCTTTGGGTGGTGCTCATGGTTCCGGTGATGCTGGGCCTGGGGCTGGCCGCCATGGCGGTGCCGCAGCGCCTCGCCGCCGAGCACACCGTGGAGAGCACCGCCGCCGACCTGGCCACCATGGCGGTGGTCTGGCGCGACACAACCAACCAGCTGCTCGGCCCCCTCGACGGGTTCCCGCCGGACTGCTTCTCCGACGACGCCGAGGCCGCGGCGGCCTGCCACGGCTTCTGGGGCGTGCTGGCCCGCGACCTCAACAGCCAGGGGGTGGACATCTTCTCGGTGCGGGGCTTCTACGGCGACTCCTACACCGCCGCGCCGGAGGCGGCCGCGCGCCCGCCGTGCCGCATCTACGGCTCCACGCTGCTGCTCGACGCCAACCATGTGGCCATCGCCGCCGACTGGTACGGCGACTGGGCGGCCAGGCAGCTCTGGCCCGACGGTGTGCGCATGGCCTCAGAGTCGGTGGGCCATCTCAACGTGCTGTTCGTGGAGACCGAGGGCGACGAGGCAGCCGAGCCAGGTGAGAAGGGCAACGAGTGCGACGACCGCTACCGCATGATCGACGACGCCGGGGTGCCGCAGTGGCTGGACGACCCGCAGAACGAGGCCCGCCTGCTGTCGGAGTCGCTGCCCTACCGCACCGTCTTCGAGGGCTGATAGGTGCGGCCCCTCCCACCGGCCCCCCGGCCCTCGCCGCGCCCGCGCCGAGCGGCGCGGCTAGCCGCCGCCGTCCGGCTGCTGACGCTCCTGGGGCTGCTGGCCTCCTCGCTGGCGCCGGCCGTACTGGCCCCGTCGGCTGCTGCGGCGCGGCGGGTCAGCAACGCCACGACAGTCGAGGCGAATGTCTCAGTGGAGGCGCACCCCGACTATGTGCGGGTCGGCTGGAAGGACGACGACGGCGACGGCACCAGCGACGCCGACCCCACGCCGCTGTCGGTGCGCCACAACGACGAGGTGGTCTTCGAGCGCTGCGCTGCCCACCGCGGCGACGAGGGCTGCGTCGAGCTGACCGCCACCTGCGGCGCCACCTTCGAAGACATGGAGGAGCTGCACAGCCTGCTGGACGGCCTGTCGCACCGAATCCAGCAGAGCTGGGACGCCCAGCAGGTCGCAACGGGCGAGACGCCCGGCGTCGAGGAGGACGGCTTCAAGCTGCCCGAGTACGGCCAAACCAGCCAGATCGGACTCGACGAGCTGCTGCAGGCCGCCTGGCCGCTGCTGCCGATGCGCTGGATGTTCTTGGACTGGGACATGGCGTTCAAGCCCGGCGACTCGACTATGGCCGCGGTGCCGCGCTTCGCGGTCCTCCTCCGCCGCGAGGCCGGCGCCGACTTCGGCGCCATCCGGCGCGACCACGCCACCGAGGGCTGGGGCGTCCGCAACAAGAACCGCGCCAGAGCCCAGATCGACATCTCCGACCCGGAGGTCAACCCAGGAGCCAACGTCGCGGCGTGGGTGGCGAACCGCGACAGCGGCGTCACCCCCAGGTTCCCCACCTTCACGCTGGGCGCCCTGCTGGATCCGGCGACGCTCGCCAGGCAGGTCGACGTGGACGCAGCGCCCGACACCTCCACAGCTTTCGGGACGCTCCTGAGCCTCGTCACCGGCGGGAGCCCCTTCAACGACTGGGCAGACGACGTGCAGGCCATGAGCGGTCCCGACGCGGCGGCGGCTTTGGACCCCTGGCTCAGCCCGCAGCAGCGCGCTGAGCTGGCCAGCACCGATCCCGCCGACGTCGCCGCGGCCCTCAGAGAACTCAGGGCAGAACTCGACGCGGCGGCCGCCCTGCACGCCGAACTGAACGCCTCGCCCCAATCCCTCAAGTCCGACTTGGTGCCCTACACGGTGCGCTCCGTGCTGGCCTACCTGAAGATCATCGCCGAGGACCCCGACAATACTGCTCTGGGCGGTTTCGGCCGTCCCGGTGCTCGGTCCTATCACCCGTACTGGTTCCCGTTCCACGTGCTGTTCGAGGCGCCGGACCTCGTCGTCGGCCTGCTGGAGCTGTTCGGCCTCGAGCGCCCCGCGTACCGCTCGGTGCGGGACATCCGGATCTACGACAAGCCGGAGGACGAGCCGCTGAGGAAGGTCATCCACGAGGAGCGGGCCGAGTCGTTGCTCATCGAGATGTTCGACTTCTGCGCCAACGACCTGCTAGTCCCCGAGACCCGGTTCCTGCGCTGGGAGGACCCGTTCGCCGGCGGCGCCTCGGGCGCCGGCAGCAACGCCAGAGCCGGAGTGGCCGCCGAACCGGGGATCACGGGCGCCTCGGGGTTCCACCTCGCCAGCCTCCAGGGGTCGCGGCTGAGCCTCACGGGCACCCAGATGGGCGAGACCACGCTCTGGTACTGCTACTCGTTCGGCCTCTCGGGCTGCGCCGAGCCGTGGACCCCGGTCACCGTGCTCGTGGAGCCGGCCGGCTGGGACGACGCGCGGGTGGTCATCCAGCGCGACCACTTCCATGTGGTGGTCGACTGGAAGTCGGGTCGGATCATGGTGCTGCGCCCCTCGGCGTCGCCCGCCGCCCCCTACACGCTCTCGACCGCGGGGTGGCCCGCCGGCTTCGACCGGGAGGCGAGGGGCATCAGCGACGAAGGCACCTGGAGGCACGACGAGCATGTGCGGGACTACATGCCGCCGACAGGCGCCGAAGGCTGGAAGTACGAGATCGTCTCGCAGTACTGCTGCTTCACCGATCCCGCCGCCGACTGGTCCTTCGAAGTGGACCTGCCCGTCATGGACAACGACGAGGTCCACTTCTACGACAAGCCCCGCCCCGCCGAGCCCGCCGGCACCGCCAACGAGCTCAAGCTGCTCGAGGGTGTGAGCACATGCGACACCTCCCGGTACTGCGAGCACCTGCGCATCCACGAACTCGCAGGCCGGCGCAAGCTGCCCTACGGCGGCGACCTCACCATCGACGTCGGCGCCGATCCGTCGGCCCTGACGGCGCGGATCAGCCCGCGCCAGACCGCCCGCGGCGCAACCGCGGAACTCTTCGAGGGCGGAAAGAAGCGGGCATTCGACTGGTTCTCGCTCTCCTACTGCGTCTCGGCCCTGAACGTGGGCTGCGAGAATTGGACCGACCGCAGGTCCTTCTTCGGCGGAGGCGACCGCGATCTCACCGAGCTGAAACAGGGCCACTGTGTGATGGCCACATCGCTCGAGGAGCCGGTGGCGCCCAACGCCCCTCCGCTGCTGACTGTCCGCGAGTGGGCCCGCAGGACCGGCCGGCCCCAGGGAGAGTTCTACTTCGCCCGGAACATGGTGGAGACCGGTCTCGCTGGAAACGTCGACGAGCTGGGTTGGGACAGCCACCCGGTTATGACCAACGATCGCGGGAGCTTGCGCAACTTCGATTGCCCCGCGCTCGACCCGCAGAACCCCGCCCTGGTTCGGGATTGGGGACGTCCTGACAACCCCCCAGACAACAACTGCCGCGGCACTGAGTCGGACGGGCCCCGGAGGGACGATCGCGGCCGGGTAATCCATGAGACAACCAGTTATGCCGATGCAATGACCAACGAGTACAGGGCTTATCGGCAGTTCTGGATGTGTCCCGTGGGCAGAGCGCCCATCGTAGCCAAATACGACCACGGCCAGAACCGCGCCGGCCACCCCACTAGGTTCAACGCTCTCGTCACTCTGGAGTTCATCAATCCCGGAACGAGCATCGGCGAGAGCCAGTACCCCGCCCAGGACGACTCCGAAGACGGATCCGGCGCCCTCGATGCGAAGTGCCTGACGGACTTCCCCCTCAGGGAACGAGGCGACTGGGACGAGTCCGCCTCCTGGGACCCGGCCGGCACCTGGGACCCGGCCGGCGACCGGACGGTGCCCGGGCACTGGTGCTACCCCTTAGTGCCGTGCTGGGACGACGAGGGCGTGCCCTTGTGGCACACTGCCCCGGCCGCGTCACCGGAACTGGCCGCCTTCGCTTCCTGTCCCCATCACGGGACCGGGGGGGAGTCGTCGCTGGAACATTGCCGGAGCTTCCATCAGGTCATCGTCCCGCACTCGTCGGAGACTCGCTGCGACTTCGCCGCGGCGGCCAACTTCGCTCTCACCGAGGGGTGCATCTCCCCGCAGTCCACCGAACTCCGCCTGCCGTCGCCCGCCGAGGCCCCGAATGCCTCGTTCGTCGGGTCTGGGTGGGGCGTTCTGATCCCCGGTCACGATCGCCGGCTGTCGCTCGACTACGGGGGCGCCTTCCGAGACGGCAGCGACGGCGACAATGCCGGACTCGACAGCGAGACCGGCCAGGAAGCCCACGACCCGGGCCTTCCGTTGTTCTCTGTCTCGGCGACTTTGAACATCGACGACTTCTGGCAGTTCTGCCAGAAGGCCGCCATGAGCGTCGTCGGCGTGTGGCCGACCTACCCGCCGACAAGTCGGATTGTCGACTCCGACACTGAACTGGGCGATCTGTCATCCCAAGGCTGGCCCTACGGTGCCTGCGACAACGCTCCCGACGCCTCGAAGCTCTTGCGGTTCGAGATCAACAAGGTCTGCGAGCACTCCTACCCCCGGCTCTACGACAGCGACAGCGACCCCGACAACGGCATCCAGCTGGACGCGGCGTGGCGGGAGTGCCTCAACGCCGCGCCCGGCACCAGAGCACAGGGCCCAAGGTGCGGCGGCGAGCCGGTTCCGGGCTGCGTCGGCCTCGTGGACTGCGAAGGCTGGGTGATCCCTCAGCCGGGCTTCTACCGGGTCCGCATCCTCGTGGAAGTCAAACCGGTCCCCAAGGCCGGCCAAGCCCGACAGGTGGCGACCCAAGCGGGGGGCACCGGCGACACGGCGAGCCTTCTCGGCCTTCTCCTGCCGCCGCGGTCAGCCTTCGAAGACCCCGACGCCGAGAGGGCCCTCCTGGCCCAGCCCGACTGGCGCGAGCCGGACGACCCCCTGCACTTCGTCTTCGACAAGATCATCTGGGCACAGTCCCTCTACACCGGCTCGAGCTAGCCGCCGATGCGCCCGCTTCCGCCGTCCACCGCGCGTGCTGCCCGCGGCGGCCCGCGGTCCTGCCGCGGCCACGGCGGCCTGGTGACCTTGGAGTGGCTGTTGATCATCGGCGCCATGGGGGTCGTCGCCTCGCTGTCGGTGCTGGTGGTGGAGCGCACCATCGACGACGAGATCGAGGTGCCCGAGGACCCCGCAGTGCGCCTCATCAGCGCCGACATCGACGCCGCCTTCGTAGCGGCCGACGCGGTCCGCACCGCCATCCGCCTGGCAGGGACGCCGAGCCCCGACGACGACTACGCCCCAGCCACCGACATCGACTTCGCGTTGCGCTGCCAGCGCGTCGTCGAGGCGTACTCCGACGTGCTGGAGCCGGTGCCCGACCCGCTGCCCTCCCCGCTGCCCGCAAGCCCCGCCAGCCACTACCCGCTGCCCGACCAGCACCCCGGCCACCCGTGGGTGTGGGACTGGGACTGGGACGCCGCCGCAACCAACCCCCTCGAGAACGCCCCCGAGGGCCCGGCGAAGTGCGTCCTAGTGCCCCGAGCCCTCTCATCGTGAGCACGGCGCCCTCCCGACGACGCACCCGCCGCGACGAGCGGGGCGAGACGCTGCCGCTGCTCATCATCTGGCCGGTCCTGCTCGTGGCCATCATGCTGCTGGCCCTGCACGCCTTCATCCTCTCCAACGCCCAGGCCGAGGCCGCGGTGGCGGCCTCGGTGGGGCTGCGGGCGGCTTGGCGGGCCGCCGCCGAGTCCGACCTCTCCACCCTGGACATCTCCACCAGCGAGTTCGCCGGGCCGAACTTCCCGGAGACGCTCCTGAACGAACTGATCTCCCCCGAGGTGGTGCGCATGTCCACTTGGGCGAAGGCGGCGGTGGCCTCCTCCGCGGCCGGCGACTCCCAGTCGTGGCGCTGGTGGCACAACGACGTGGCCGAGGTGCAGAGCGACTGGTGCGCCCCCGAGCCGGAGGACCGTCCCGCCCGCGGCGAGGCCGGCTGGGTGCGGGTGACGGTGTCGGGCGAGGTGCTGGGCCCCTTGGCCGCCCTCTGGCCCGACCGCTTCGACCGGGTCTACGCCGTGGCCGAGGGACCGGCCCGCTTCCTCTCCAGCCCCGCCGCCCCCGTCGAGGGCCTGCGCTCAACCCTGCCGGTGTGCCCCTGAGCCCATGCCCTCGACCCGCCGATCTGCCCGCCGGCCGCCGCCCCTGGCCCTCCCCCGCCGCGCCGCCCGCTGGCCTACGCTCGACCCCGCCGGTCTGCCCATGAGACCATGCCCTTGACCCGCCGATCTGCCCGCTGGCCGCCGCCCCTGGCCCTCCCCCGCCGAGACCGCCGCAGCGACCGCCGCCCCGCCCCTGCCGCCCGCCGGGCACCGACGCCGACGTCCCGGCGCGGCGACCGCGGCGCTGTGGAACTCGAGCTGGTGATCGTCGTGCCGGTCCTCATGATGATCGTGCTGTTCGTGGTTTGGGCGGGGCGCGTCGGCAACGCCGGCCTAGCGGCCGAACTGGCCGCCGAGGAGGCCGCGGTGGCCGCCGCCCTCGCCGACGAGGACAGGCGCGAGCAGGTGGCCGCGGAGATCCTGGCGCTGCGCCCCGACCTGGACTACCTCTGCGTCGACGGCCCCACGCCCGCCGGCGGCGACAAGTACGTCACTGAGGTGCAGCGCGACTTCGCCGCCGATCAGGGCGTGTCTCGCACTATCGGACTCGTGGGGGTGGCGTTGCGCTGCGAGACCGACGGCGCCGTCCCCGTGCTTCAAGGCCTCGCCCCCACCGTCGTCCACTACGGCCGCGGCTCCGAGCCCTACGTCCTGGCCCTCCGCTCCGAGCTCCCCACAGTCCTGCTCCGCGACATCTCGGTGTTCGAAGGCCCCGAACGCGACGAGTACCAGGCCGAACTGCGCTTCACCGCGGCGCCCATCGAGATCGCGCTCAGCCAGCCGGTCGTCGGAGACTCGGTGCGCCTCGTGGCCAACACTGCGCCCATCGACGCCGTCGGCGGCCCTTCGGTCGGCCGGGGCGGCTGCGAGTCCTCCCCCGACACCTCCCCCCACTATTACGACTATCGGAACACCAGCCACTCCGCAGTCATCCCCCCTGGCGAGCAGCGCATACGGTTCGCCATCACGATCATCGACGACTGCATAGACGAGCACAACGAACGCTTCGCCGTCAACGTGAAGGCCGAAGGCGCCGTCTTCGAGAACGGCAGCGACGAGTCCAGCTTCACTGTCACCATAATCGACACCGACCCCGCACCGCTGATCGGCTTCGTAAAACCCTCGAACGACGACACCGACGGGCGAATGTGTGACGAAAGCGGAGAATACCTGCTCAAGGAGAAGCCCGGGCCTACTCAAGACTCCCCAATGGGCGCATGCGATCAGCTTGCCTTGAGAATCGAGTTGCGCGACCCGTTCCGGCCCGGAGTGCGCGTCAGAACCGGAAGAGACCTCTCCCTTAATATCATCTCCCGCGGCGCGGAATCAGATGATGACTTATTAGCGTTTGACAATTCGGAACCACCCCCTCTGAAGGACTGCTCGGTAGCGGACTTCAACGAATTCATAGGCGAAAGACTAGACTCTGCAGAACTACCCACTAGTTTCGTCAATCAAGACCACCGTGATGAGCACAGTGATCCCACCAAACCACTTCCAGGGTACAACGTCTTCGACGAGAATGTCAATGCCGAATTACTGTGGGAGAACTCGTCCGACAGCCACATACTCGACGACTTGGTGGACGAACCCAGATTCGAGACGTTCAGACTAATGCTCAGCAACCTCAATGCTGTTGAAGCGGCTCCTGCGACGCCGCATCCTGCGGCACCGAACTTCGTCCCGACGGTTACGGTAAATATCGTGGACGACGATCCACCCCTAAACGTACTCATTTCACCACCGCAGATCGGTAGAAGCAGCGTCACTCGACAAGAATTCGAAGACCCCGGCTTCACTCTCTCCACTGGGGTGATTGTTGATACCACATCTCCCTCAGCCTCAGAATTGAGTCAAGCAATGATCACGGTCGACTCAACCATAACACTCACGTTCCGTGACGCTGCTGATACCCTAATATATTCACATGAAAGCAAGATTCTCGGTTGCACACGTCGGATAAACCGCGATCAATTTGACCTGAAGGCACTTTCGGCCGCTGTCTTTCCCACACTTCATCCTCGACCAGGATTAGACTTCTTTGGGGATCTAACACAAATCAAAATCGAACTGTCCTCGACTCAGCCGTGCGCTCCACCCCGCAATCGCGACACGGGAAACGTAAATGATCGCTGTGAAGGGCCAGGCACCGGCTGGCGGGAACCACTCCTTTTCACGACCACGGGCACCTCTTGGACCCTCGACATAACCGACGGCCCATAGTCCCATACCCCCTCCGCCGGGCCGCGGCCCACCTGCCTCGGCGCTGCCGCGGCGGCTGCTGAGCAACGCCGCCGACGCCCCGACCCGTCATCCCGACGAAAGCCGGAATCCAGAACTGGCCCGCCCGGCCCGCGCTGCCCGTGGACCACTCAGCACGCCCCTCGGCGCCTGCTGCGGCGCTCGGCCAGCCTGGCCCGAGGACCGTGGCGGCACACGGGCGCCGCTTGGAGGGCGTTCGGCGGCCTGCTAGGGTCGGAGCTGTGACAGGCGTGACCCCGGCGACGGCACGGCGGGACCGGCTGGAAGATTTTCCTCCCGACCCCTTGACACCCCGCCGAAGCCGGATATACTGAAAGTCATGGAATCAACACTTGCAATCACGCTGTTCGCTGTGACGCTCGGGGCCGTCGGCCTGAGCATCACCGTCTCAATCACGGTGGCGATGTACCTCGTCCGCCGCATGGACGCCCTGTCCAACAATTTCACCACCCGCATGGACGACCTGACGCGGAACCTCACCGCCCGCATCGACGGCCTAAACAGCCGGATCGACGGCCTAAGCGCCCGCATCGACAGCCTCTCCACCCGCATCGACGGACTCTCGACCCGCATCGAGAACCTCTCCGAGCGTTTGTCGGCCCACGAGCGGAACATCGGCGAGAGGGTCACCCGCGTCGAAGGCCGGCTCGACGTGCGCGAAGCAGCCACCGCTGCCGCCTGAACGATAAGCCGCCCTCGGCCCGCCGCTGCGCACACGCCAGCGGGCGCAGACAGTTCATGGGCCCCCCCGCATGACCGCCGCCGGCGCGCTCGTCTCGGTGGCCGTGGCGGTCTGGGCGGCGCTGGGGGTCTACGTCTCGGCCACCGATCTGCGCCGCGGCATCATCCCGGGGCGCTGGGTCTGGCGGGCGGGCTGGGCGGTGGCGGCGCTGCTGGGCGCCGCCTGCTGGCTGCTGGGCGACCCGCTGCGCCTGGCCTGGGCCTTCGCCGCCGCCGCGGGCGTGGGCCTGGGCTTCGAGGTCATCTACCGCGTATCGCCGGAGGGTGTGGGCTTCGGCGACGTGCGGCTCATCATCCTGAACAGCCTGCTGGTGGCCTGGTGGGGGCCGCAGTGGGCCATCTGGGCGCTCTTGGCGGGCACGCTGGCGGCCCTGCCGCAGGCCGTCGCGTCGATCCTGCGCCACGGAGGCAAGGGCCACGTCCGCTGGGGGCCGTACCTGGTGCTCGGCGCCGCCGGCGTGCTGGCCTGGCGCCTCGCCGCCCACGGCCCCGTCGGATGAGCCGCCCCGAGCCGCTGCACCCCCGGCCCATCCCCGACCTCGGCGCCCAGGAGACCCGTCGGTGGCGGAGAGCGCGGCTCCGGCGGCGCGATTCGCGCCGCTGCAGCCGACTGCAAAGCGCCCGGTCAGAAACTATCCGCTCATGCCCTTACCAACCCAAGATGACGCGCGGGTAACATACGGCGACGATTTCGAGGATTCGGTGGTGGCCCCCCGGTCGTGACGCGAACCCCTGACCACACTGATAGGAGGCCGCCGTCGTGGTAGTGGCACCGACCCCCACCGGAGCCGCAGCACGCAGAGGCGGCCGAGGCCGCCCCCGCAGGCGCGTCGTCCTCGTCGCGGCGGGTGTGCTGGTGCTGGTCATCGCCGTCGTCGGCTACCTGCTGACCTCGGACTCCTTCGAGGAGTCCGTCCCGTCGGTGGGCGCGCTGGTGGCGGCGGTCGACATCTCGCCCGGCGCCGTGGTCAGCAGCGCCGACTTCACGGCGACCGACACCGACCTGGGCGACGTGCCGCACATCCCCTGGTCGGCGGAGGCAGCGTTCCTGTTCGAGGACCGAGTAGCGGTGGGCCCCATCCCCGCCGGCCTGCCGGTGCTGGACCAGATGTTCCGCGACCGGCAGTCCGCCCCCTTCGGAGACGAGTTCGAGGTGGTGCTCGAGCTCGACCTGTCGGCGACGCCCACGGAGATCTTCGAGGGCGACGTGGTGCTGCTGGTCGACCCGGGGGCCGCCCCCAGCGCCGAGGACGTGGCCGTCGGCGACAGCCGCCCGCCCCGGGTGATCGACTGGCTTCGGTTGCAGAACTTCGACGGCTCGACCACCCGGCTGTTCGTGCCGCCCGAGGATTTGCCGTTCTGGACGCAGCTTCCCGAGATCCTGGGCGCCACCCCGCAGGTGCTGCCCGTTGCGCTGGGAGGCGATCCCGAGGCCATGGCGGCCCGCCTGAACGAGACGTGGGAGGCGGATTACGCGGAGGTACTGGAAGCCGTCCTCGCCACCGAGGCGGCCCTGACCGCCGAGTTGGTGCGACCGGCGGTCGGTCCCGGCGAGCTGGAGGTCACCGTCCCGCTCGACCTGAGCCTCAGCCCCACCCCGCCCACCGAGGGCGACCTGGTGCTGCTGGTCGACCCGGGCCTCCCGGCGACGATCTCCGATGCGGGCCGGCCCCGCCGCGTGCTGCAGACCCTCGAGCTCACCAACTTCGACGGCGCCTCGGTGCGCCTCTTCGTGCCGCCCGAGGAGTGGTCTTACTGGAACGCCCTGCCCGGCGACCTGGGGTCGGCGCCGCTGGCGCTGCCGGTCGACCCCACAGGCAACGTCGACGCCTTGGCGGCGTCGCTCAACGCCGGCTGGCAGACCGAGTACGAGTCCGCCTTGGCCGCCGCGGCCGCGGAGGCAGCCGAACTCGACGAGCAGCTGGCCGCCTCGCGGCCCGCCCCTGGCGAGCTGGCGGTGGACCTGGAGATCGACGGCAGCCTCAGCCCGCAGCCCTTGGAGGAGGGCGACCTGGTGCTGCTGATAGACCCGGGCGCCGAGCCGACCACCACCGAGGCGGGCCGGCCCCGCCGCGTGCTGCAACCCCTCGAGCTCACCAACTTCGACGGGTTCGCGGTGCGCCTCTTCGTGCCGCCCGACGAGTGGCTCCGCTGGCGCTCGCTGCAGTCCGAACTGGTCGACGACCCTATGGGCCTGCCGGTGCTGCCGGGCAGCGACATCACCGAGCTGGCCGACGCCCTGAACGCCGGCTGGCAGGCCGAGTACGAGACGGCCCTGACCGCCGTCGCCGCCGAGGCGGACCTGCTCGGCGAGCAGCTGGCCGCCTCGCGGCCCGACCCCGGAGAGCTGGCGGTGGACGTGGCCATCGACGGCAGCCTCAGCCCGCGTGGCCTAGTCCAAGGCGACCTGGTGCTGCTGGTAGACCCCGGGGTCGCGCCGACCACCACCGACGCGGGCCGGCCCCGCCGCGTGCTGCGACCCCTCGAGCTCACCAGTTTCGAAGGCGGCAGGGCGCGCCTCTTCGTGCCTCCCGACGAGTGGCTTCAGTGGCGCTCGCTGCAACTCGAGTTGGGGGGCGATCCCTTGGCGCTGCCGGTGCTGGAAGGCAGCGACCTAGACGAGATGACCGCCGCCCTCGACGCCGGCTGGCAGGCCGCGTACGAGGCCGACCTAGCCGACCTCGGCCCCTTGCCGGAGAGCCGGTTCTGGGTCTCGCTGCCGGTCACCGTGGTGGGCTCGCCGCTGAGCCTCCGCGAGGGCGACGTCGTCTTCCTAGTCGATCCCGCCGACCCGCCGAACGTCATGGAGTGGCGCCGACTTGAGGGCTGGAACGGCTCGTCTATCAACTTCTGGGCCACCGCCGACCGCTACGCCTACTACACCTTCCTCCAGCAGCGCAACGCCGGTCGCCCGATCGAGGCGCTGCCGGTGGTGTCCCGAGAGCTCAGCGACAGCGAGCTCGACGACCTGCTCGAGGAGTTGAACGACGCCTACGAGGAGTGGGCCTCGTGATGCCCCGCTTCTCGCTCAAGCCCCCCCCCCCCCCCCCCCCCCCCCCCCGGCCCCCCCCCCCCTCCCCCCCCCCCC
>JAPOYM010000148.1:0-12722 GCA_026706565.1 bacterium | reverse complement strand
GCCCGCCCCCCCGACGCCCTGCCCGCGGAGTTGACCGCCCCCCACGCGGCGTGGGCCCCCCCCTCCCCCCCTCCCCCCCCCCGCCCCCCCCCCCCCCCCCCGCTCATGCACCGGGGCCGAGCCCGCCATGACCGGCGCGCCGGCGAGCCCCGCCCCGGCGGACGAGCCCAAGGCGTACCCATGAGGTCTCGGCCGCCGCCGGTGTGCGGGCCGGCGTCATGCCGCCGGGGCGGACGAGCCGGGGACGTCCCGGCCAGAACTAGAGCCCGCTCGCCCAACCGCGCCCCCGTCGGGCCGTGCTAGCGATCCTCGACACGCCGCGGGCGAGCTTCGACCCGGGTTCGGTGGCCTTGGCGCTCTTGCGCTGCTTCGACGCGGAGGGACCGGAGGTGCTGCTCATAGACGCAGATCCCGCCGGCTCCGCCTTGGCCGACCGCTTCAGCGAGGCGATGCGCGACGACTTCTCACCGGGCTTGCGGGGCCTGCCCACACTCTTGGCCGCCGGCGTCGAACACCTCGAAGCCACCTTGGTGACCGATCACTGCTACCACCTCGACAATCCGGGCGGCGTGTCGCCGTGGTTGATGTTCGCTCCTTCGTCGCGCCGGGGGGCGGCGCAGGCCATCGCCTGGCTGAACGAGAACGCCGAGCCGGTCGCCGCCCTCGGAAAGCACTTCCGGCTGGTGGTGGCGTCGTCGCTGAAGCGGGTCGGCAGCGACGTCCCCGTCGAGCTGCTGCGCCGGGCCGCCTGCCTGCTGGTGATCGCCCCGGCGGACACCGAGGCCGACCGGGCGGCGCTGGCCGACCCGTTCGTCGAGACCGCCCTTCCCCTCCCCGACGACCAGAGGCGGCTGCTGCTCGTGGAAGGGAAAGCCAAGCTGAGCGACGACGAGCTGGACGCCCTCTCGCCCCTCGAGTTCCTGGGCCGCCTGCCGGCCGTCGGGGACACCAGGCTGCTCATGCCGCCCCAGCGCCTGCGGCGGGTGCTGGGCCGGCTCGCCGCGGAGGTGGACGAGTCCCGCGAGCCCGCCCCGGGCGCCGAGCCGGTCGAAGCCTCCACGGCCAAGCCTGAACGGCCCAAGCCGGTCCAACCCAGCCAGTCCGCCGACGCAGCCAAGCCCGCACGGGCCAAAGGGCGCAGACCCCGAGGAGGCACCAAGGCCGGCGACGACGCCAAACCCGCGCGGGCGAAGCCGGTCAAACCCCGACGAGGCGCCAAGGCCGCCGACGACGCCAAACCCGCACGCGCGAAGCCGGTCAAGCCCGCCAAGGCCGGCGACGACGCCAAACCCGCGCGGGCGAAGCCGGTCAAACCCGCCAAGGCCGGCGACGACGCCAAACCCGCGCGGGCGAAGCCGGTCAAGCCCCGACGAGGCGCCAAGGCCGCCGACGACGCCAAACCCGCACGCGCCGAACCGGTCAAACCCGCCAAGGCCGCTAAACCGTCTCGCCGCGCCGGCCGCTCCAAGAAGGCCGAACCCGAGCCCGACCCCGCCGACGCGCAGCGCTCCGAGCCGTCGGAACCGTCCGGGCCGTCGGAGTCCCGCCGCCGGCGCGGTCGCCGCCGGGGCCGCGGCGACGGCGACGAAGCTTCCATCCCCCGACAAGACTCAGACAACCCCACCGAGGAGGTGTGACCATGGCTCTGAAGGAGGAGATCTGGCACGAGGTCATGCCACAGCTTCAGGACTACCGTCTCAACATCGGCACCGATGTGGATCAGAGCCTCGACGAGACGGTCGCCTGCAGTGACATGGCCCGGCAGCTCATCCGCAACCAGCAGGCCCACGAGTTGAACCTCACGGGCCGCATGCTCACCGACGGCGACCTGGAGTGGCTCTGGGAGCAGGTGTCGGCCATGCTCGGCGCCGGACCGTTGCAGCGCTTCCTGGCCCGGCCCGACGTCGAGAACATCTACGTGTTCGGGGCCGACCTCGTGATGCTGGGCCTCACGGGCGGACGCCAAGAGTTCGTACGCGACCCGGTGTTCGCCAACGATCAGGAGATCATCCGCTACGTGTCACACCTAGCCGCCACGCACGGCCAGACGGGCCGCCGTTTCGACACGTCGGCCCCGCTGCTGGACCTGCGTCTGCGCACCGGCGAGCGCATCTTCGCCGCCATGGAGGTGTCCACCTCGCCGTTCCTCACGATCCGCTGCCACAGGCTCCAGACGGTCCGACTCGAGGCCCTCGTCGAGCGCGGGTCCATCTCGCAGCAAGCCTGCGATTTCCTGCGGGCCGCGGTGAGGCCGCCGGCGCCGGTGAACCTGCTGGTGTGCGGCGCTCTGGGCTCGGGCAAGACCACCCTGCTGCGGGCGCTTCTGGCCGAGATCGGCCCGTCGGAGGTGGTCTGCACCCTGGAACAGACCTTCGAGCTGTTCTTGGAGCAGACGCATCCGCTCTCCTTCGCCGTCGAGACGAGGGAGCCCAACAGCGACGGCACGGGCGAGATCACCATGGACGAGCTGGCGAAACGGTCGCTGCGTTCGGGCGCCGACCGCGTCATCGTCGGCGAGTTGCGCGGCCCCGAGGCGGCAACGTTCCTGTCGGCCTGCGGCACCGGCTCGGACGGCTCGATGGCCACCATCCACGCTTCGTCGCCCCGTCAGGCTCTCAGCCGCCTGGTGCGCTACTGCCTGGCCTCGGGCGTGGCGGGGATCCAGTCGTCCCTCGTGCAGGAGGTCGGCGAGGTCATCCACCTCGTCGCCCACTTGCGGGGCGACCCTCGCACCGGGTTCAGGGGCGTCAACGCCATCTCCGAGGTGATGAGCGCCGAGAACGACCGCTTCGTCATGCATGAGATTTTCGGGCGTCCGCAACGGGGCGCGCCGCTCACGATGATGGGCCGGCCCCGCAATCCCGAAGTCATCGAACGGGTGGAGGAGGGCGGCCTCGACATGGCGGCCTGGCCCGAAGGCGTCTGAGCTCCATGAACCTGCTGCTGTTCGGCGCGATCTTCGCCGTCGGGGCGGCGGTGCTCGTCGTCGCGCTCGTCGGCGGGCGCGGCCGAGCGGGCCAGCAGGCCGCCGGGACGACCGGCGCCGCGCTTCCGCCGGTCGCGGCCTCCCCGGTGGGGTCGGCGCCGGCGCGGTCCCGGCCGTTCAGCCGTTCGGGCGCCTCGAAGTCCTCGGGGGCCAGCGCCCGCAGGCTCGGAGTGGTCGCCCTGTGGCAGCTCGGCGCCACCTTCAGCGGCCTCGTCCTGGGCTGGTGGGCCACCGGTCTTTTGGGAATGTCGGTGCTGCTCGGCGGGCTGGGCGTGCTGCTGCCCCCGTTCATGGCGGCGCCGCGCCGCCGCCGGCGGCAGTCCCGCACGGCCTTGGCCTGGCAGCTCTGGACCCGGCAGTTGGCCGAGCTGGCCCGAGCCGGGGCGGGTCTCACCGACGCCCTCGCCGGCAGCGTCGAGCACTGTCCGCCCGAGTTGCGGTCCACCGTCGAGAAGGTGGCCGTCACGGCCCGCCTGCACGGCGTCGAGACGGCGCTGGACGAGTTGGCCGCCTCGGGCCGCACGTGGGAGCCCGAAGTGGCGGCCGGTCTGCGCATGGCGGCCAGCAGCGGCGCCGCGGTGGCGCCTCCGTTGCTGGATCTGGGCGAACGCATCGGCGACGTGGTCGACCTGCACCGCACCAAGACCGAGTCGGTGGTGTCGCTGTGGACTCAGACGATTGCGCTGCTGGTGCTCGCGGCGGGCGTGATCCTGCTGATGTACCGCAACAACCCGGCCTACTTCGAGCCTTACCGTGCCGGCGGGGGCCAACTGGTGCTGATAGCCATCTCCGGCCTGCTCCTGCTGTCGGTCAGCTTCCTGGTCTTCCATTCGGTGGTGCGCGAGAAGCCGTCGGTGATGGCGCCGCCGGGCCGCCGCGACAAGCAACTGAAGGAGCCGCTATGACTAGCTGCGACCGCTGTGCCCTCTATGTCGCGGCGCGGCGCGATGTGCCGCGCGGGCTGGCGCGTGTGCTGGGCCAGCGGCGTGCCCGTCACCTCTATGTCACGGCGCGGTGCGACATGCCGCGCCGGGTGCCGGCGTGAGCCCGCTGCTGCTGCTCATCGTGGCGGGCGTCGCCGGCCTCGGCCTGCTGGTGGTCGGCCTGGCTCGGCCCGGGCGCCGCGCCGCCCCGCCCCCTGTGCCGTCCGCCGGCGATGCGAGCTTCGCCGCCGAGACGCGGTCGAGGACCTCCGCGGGCGCTGCGAGCCTGAGGGTGCAGGCGCCCGCCTCTGCCCCGGAGCGCCAGCCCGGCCTGCTCGGCCTCTTCGAGGCGCGCGACGAGCACATGCTCCAGTCGCTGCGGCTGGTGGGGATGACCGCCGCCGAGTTCTCCCGCCAGCGCCTGTTGGGCACTCTGGGCGGCCTCGCCGCCGGGATCGTCCTCTCGTTGCTGATGGGGCGGGGCCCCATCGGCACGGTGCTGCTGGCCGTCTTGGCGACCGCTGCGGGCTGGCTCCTGCCGATGCTCAGCGTTCGCGACACGGCCCGCAAGATGCGCGCCGAGATCGACCAGATCGTCCGCATGTGGGTGGTGCTCGTCGCTCAGCAGGTCTCGGCCGGCGTCGAACCGGCCACCGCCATGCTGCACGCCGCCCAGTCCGGCACCCGGCCGGGTTGGCGGCTGCTGCACCGCTTCCTGCTGTCCGCCCAGCAGCAGCGCCGCGGCACCTGGGAGGGCCTGCGCGACCTGGTGGATCGCTACGGCATCCGCAGCCTGGAGGTCATCGTGGCCTCGTTGGGCCTCGCCGCCGGCCGCGGCACCCGGCTCAGCGACGCCATCCTGGGTTCGGGCGAGTCGCTGTGGAAGGACCACATGGCCAAAGAGCGCGAGGCCGCGAACCGCCGGTCCCAGGTGGTCGTGGTGCCGGCCACCGGCGTAGCCCTGGCCCTGGCCGGCATCCTGGTCTACCCGCCGTTCACATCGTTGAGCGGAGGCGGAATAGCCGGCCTCGGCTAACCTCCTACGTTCCGTTCGCCGGGTTCTACGGCGATCCGCGCAGTTGGCTGGTGCAGGCCGCGTAGATCGTCAGCAGCAACTCGGAGTCGTCGATGACCCGGTAGTGCGGCTCCCTGCCTGACAATGCCGCGCTGTTGTCCAGGATGACGGGAACGCCCTCGCCCCGCTTCTCCATGATGTTTCCACGACCGGTCTCCAGCCAGTCGACGCGGGGCACCGCGCACTTCGCCAGCAGGCTGCACAGGGTCTCGTTGCGGGCCGCCTGCCTGTACCGCAGCGACTCGACTGACATCGAATTGACGACCGCGCCCGGCGAGTACAGTTCCAAGCGGTCGTCGAAGAGGCGAAGCCTGATCTTCGACCCGTGAATCGAATAGTCGCGGTGAGCAACCGCGTTCGTTACGGCCTCGAAGACTGCTGTCATATCGTACTGCGGCTTGTCCTGACGCCCTATCGACTTGACCGCTGAAGTCTTCATATTCTTGAAGACGAAGCGACAAGCGTCCGCGATCTGAGCTGTAACCGGTCCGCAGATTTCGATCGCGTCGATCTGATACGGCTCCACGCCACCTGAGACCTGAATCGAGGTCCCGCGGTATGCGACCGCTTGGATGTACGCGTTCGGGAGCCAGCGGCGCGGCTCGGTGCAGACGACCAACACCCCCGCCACGGTCGGACGCAGAAGCCCCTCCTCGTCGGTCGCGACGATTCCGAGCTTCTGCAGGAAGGTGTCGGCGTCGGCGTCTGATCGCGCAGTTCGGAAAGCTGCGCACAGGTCGCTGCTGACATTCTCGACGCTAGCTCCAGCGGCTGGCTGCCCGTCGAATCTGATGAGGCGAGTCTGGCTGCGCTGCTGCAGCATCCGGGCCAAGAAGTCGGTGGACATCTGGCGTTTCGAGTCGGCTAGGCGATTGAAGTAGCCGCCCGGGCTTCGCTGGATGAACAGGCTCCTGGGAACCTCGACTTTCACCACTGCGACGCGCTCGCCGGTAGTCGTGGGGAGACGGAGCCTGTCCACGATCACGTTCTCCAAGGGAGGATCGAGGCTGTCCGTGCAGACGTGCCTGACGAAGTCGACCACGGCGTCGAGACGGGACTCGTCAATTCCTACGATCTCTCGGGTGCGGTCACTCACGCCGAGAACCAGCACACCGCCGCGGCTGTTGGCGAAGGCGGCCAGCTCGTCGGCGAGCCGGTCCCTCGGCGGTCCGGTGACGCGCTCACCCGATCGTCGCCGTGGGCCAAGAGGAACGCCAGCATGGCTGCGGCCCGCTGCCCGGCCGACGCCTGCGCGGTAGGGGCGAACTCCGTTCCCCGCCCAGAGCGGTCGTATTCGACACAGAGCGTGTCCTCGGGAAACCAAGTCAGGAGCCTGTCCAAGAACTCCGGCACCCCGTCGTACCGTCGCTGAAGAAAGTTGCTGAAGTACCCGCCGAACCCTCCTCGGCCCATGCACGCCTCGGTGAAACGCTCGCGCAGATCGTCGATCCGGTGCTTGAACACTTCGTGGCGCACGGCCTGCTCCAGAGGCAACTCGTCCGCCAGGTCGACCACGAGGCCGCTGCGCTCGTCGCCGTCGACGTGGAGGATGTCGTAATCGAAGTGGTCCTCGTCCCCGAGTGCGCTGCGCAAGGAGCGTTCGGCAACCTCCAAGGCACCCGAGTCGCCGAAGTCCCTCAGCTCCATGCGCACGAACTCATTGTCCGCAAGCACCCGGCGCAAGAAGGAGCGGCGCGCCTCGCTGACCGCACAGCGGGCCTCGAAAACCTTCTCCAACTCCTGTTCGGAGCGTTCGATCAGGCGAGACTGCTCTTCTGCTTGAGACTCGAGCGCTGCAAGCTCGCCCTCTAGGCGGCTGCGCTCTTGAACCAGCCGCCCGTGCTCGCCAGGGTCGCGTATTCCTTCTGCACTGAGCACCTCAACCAATTCCTGATGGGCCGCGACAGCTTGGTCGAGAGCTGTCTGCCATTCGCTCTGCCCCAAGCTGGACCGCTCTGACTCCACCTCACCCCGCAGGTCGGCGGCTGTTCTCTTCAACTCGTCGGCGGCTCTGGCCGTGGCCGCAGCCAGCGAAGTGATAGCCGAGACCGCGGTCAGGTTCTCGGGGGAGCCCTCCGCGAAGGCCCGTCTGTCCATGTCTTCCGAGTGCAGCTGGTCAGCGGTGGTCTCGATGAGTTCCGCCGCTCGGGCGGCCACTTCGAAGTGCCGGTCGACCTCTTGGAGTTGGCGCGAACGATGACGGTAGGCATTCAAGACTTCGGCGTGGCCCGAGTCCTCGAAACTGTGCAGCTTCCGCTCCGTGTCTGCAATACTCACTCGGGTGTCGGCTCGCCGCTTCAGTTGCCGGTCGAGGTCTCTGATGCGTCCTCTGGTCTGCATGAACGCGGCCGTCGCCCGCCCGAGAAGCGCCTGGTGGTCAGCGATTCCGGCTGCCTCGTCGATGATCTGAAGCAGAGCCTGCTGGTCGCCGTCAGCGAGTTCGGCCAGCTGGCCCTGGCTGAAGATCCGCAGGGGGAACCTCTCGGGAGTCACTTCCTGCACTTCGGAGGCCTCCCAGATGCCCGATGCCATCTCCTCGACGGTGGGTGCCGGGTCCGCCTCGCCCGGTGCAGCATTCGGGTCCTGGCGCCAGTGGACACGATGGCGGACCCCGTCGCGCACCGCGATCAGGCTCAGCTCCGTGTGGTCGTCCAACCCGCCTTCGTCGAACTTGTGTTTAGGAACACGGTCGAACCGTTCGAATGTGCGCTTCGCCGAACTGCGGTCATCGAACCTCTGAAGCTCATTGGAGCGCCGCGAGACAATACGAAGAGCATGGATAATCGTCGACTTCCCGGTGCCTCGACCGCCGACTATCGCATTCAGCCACGGGCTGAAGACAACCTCGGCCGCTTCGCCCCGGCCCATGAGCCGAGCATCGGATATCAGCAGCTCCTGAAGGTGATGCTGGGGCAACTCCGGGGGATCGAACGACCCGCTCGGCCGGCTGCGCCTGACGGAGTACTCGTTGCCGTCCAGGAGAGCCAGTCGCAGGCCCTCCAAGGAAGGCTCAGCCATCTTGACCCATGTGAAGCGATCCCCCATCGCGATCGAGAGCGAGGCGGACCGCGGGTGATGGCAATCCGACCCGAGCACGTCAGCCCAGCGAAGTCCCAACTCGTCGTACCTGGCCGGCTTGTCGTACTCGGCAGGCGCCTCGACGGTGCCGGAACTCTCAACGGCGAAGATCTTGTCCGACCGCAGCAGCGTCTCGAGAGTGTTGCCGCTCAGGCCCCACAGTCCCCTCTTCCCGTCGGCATGGGCGGGAACCGCAATACCGCCCCGCCTGTCGATCGCCTCGATAACGTCGATCACGGAGCGGTCCGCCGTCGTGTCGCTCGCACCGCGAGTGCCGTGGAACCCGACGCTGTCTAGCAGACTGCCCACGTCGGCGGAACTCTTGGCTGGATCCATGATGGCGAGTATGTGGGTGCCGCCGTTGGCGGTGATATCCACGCCGGGGAACAACCAGAGCGGGCGAAAGCCGCTGCATGGCTCCGCCGCCAGCTCCGCGAGTGCCGCTTTGAGCCGGTCTATCCATTCACCGGAGTTGTGGTCGGTGACCGCGACGCAATCGATGCCGGCGCCCATGAAGCCGAGCAGCCAGTCCCGTGGTTCAACCTCCCTCTCGGTGGCCTGGTCGGGGCCCTTCCCGTAGTCTTGCGAGGCTGGCGTATGCGTGTGGAAGTCGAATTTCCACCACCGAGCGCCGCCGTAGGGCCAGTCGCTCCCACCAGAAGGCCGCGTCCCGGCTGAAGAAGTCACCGCCGCGATCTTACTTGCCGGGCTGTGCCCACAGTTTCACCGGGTCCACGCGCCAGCACCCCGCCGGCGGGCGACCTGCGACCTGACCCGCACGGACTTGCTGCGGATCACCCCACGATCGCACCCGACAGGGCAGTGACCGCCCGGCTGGTGCTTGACGCCCTAGCGCTCACAGAGGTGACCGCCGACTTCTTCGAATGGCGGTGGCGCAACGTTCGTCGCCTCGCTCGCGGCCCCGGCCCGCTGACCGGCATCGTCGCCAGCATGATTCGCGCGGGCAGCCTGCTCCAGCAGCGGCCGATCGGGCAACCCTCAGGTGCTACATCTCGATGCCGGCGAGACGGGCGTCGATGGCCGTGCCAGCAGCGGCCGATCGGGTAACCCTCAGGTGCTACGCTCGTACCCATGATCGTGGCGGGATCGTAGAGCTTTGCCGTGTCATGCACGAACCGTTGTTGCTAGAACAGTTGTTGCCAATTGTCAAGCCATGCCACAGCTTGACATCTCCCCTCGATTAACTTATCATCTCCTGTATCGCCATGATTCTTCGAGCGATGCCCGGCGCAAGCGCTCGCCTCGCGACAGCAGACGACCACCTCGGATAGGAGAGTCCTGTGTACACCGAAGAGTTGATCGCTCCGGATCTCATTCTCTTGTTGCTCGTAGCTCCTACCCGTTGGCCGCAGGCCGAGAATCGAATCAACGGAATCACGCGTCTTGAGAAGCTGCTGTTTCTAATCGATCAAGAGTGCGAATACGACGACGCGCCAAGCGAACCCTTCAACTTCATTCCTTATCACTATGGCCCATACTCAAAAGAGGTCTATGAATCTGTCGAGTTGCTCGAGGAAGTAGGATTGATTGCAGAAAAGCGCGAGTTCACCGACTCGGACCTTGACTACGCCGAAGAACTGCTCTACTCGGATACCGCAACCGAAATCTCCTATGAGCGACAATTCCTACTTACTTCAGACGGCACGCGCGTCGCCGAATACTTGTCCCGCGCACATCCTCAACTCCAGCAACAGATTCACAGGCTCAAGGATAAGTATGCAGGGCTATCTCTACAGGATCTCATATACAATGTCTATTCTCGTTATCCTGGCTACACAGGACGCTCCGTGATTCGTGAGAAGATCATAGGATCCTCAACCTGATTCAGACCGCTTTGATGATCATTCAATCGCAGACGCTCATAAATCTCGTTACACTATCCTGCACCGTGCTGTCGGTCGCTCTGATGTGGCGGAGAGACCGACGTGAAACGCGCTCCAGCTTTGAGCACACCCAAGAACAGTCACAACTCCTTAGGAGCAGTGCAATCTCTCACACGATAGCCATCCTTCGCACAAATCTGCGCCCGCTCCGGAAACTCTATCTCCACCTAGACGACGATGAGCGTCTCAACGAGGAGCTAAAACTGGTCTTTGCTAAACCAGAAGTGAGTCGCGCCATTAGAGACTCCTATGCTGTCCTGATTGAGTTCGATCTATTGAACCGCACGCAACAACGGATTCGGTTGACTCGGCGAATCTCCATAGTCGTCGGAATCATGACCACGCTCGGCTTCGTCTTACATCTGACCACAATTCTTGTTGATGAGGCTTCGAGACTCTCTACGATCAGTTGGCTCATGCTATTCGTTGCGGCCGAGGCAACGTTGGGGATTGCCATACTCTCAGTCTGGAACTCGAAGATTGACCGGCGTATCCAAGAGACGCACCAGCACAGATCGGAGCAAGCCTAATGTATCCGTCGGAGTCAGGGTTGCTCGCCGAACTAATGAGCCACGTTCCAGATATCTGGGGCGAAAACGCAAGCAGTGCGGTGGAGGTTCACTGTCATGATCAAGCTCACATGGACCTGCTTATAACGTGTGAAGGAACAGTTATCGCCGTAGAAGCCAAGCTCTCACATTGGAGTCGCGTTCTCGCGCAGGCATACCTTCATCGCTACTGCGCCGACTACGTCTATGTTGCGATTCCGGCTCACAACGTGACTGCGACGAAGCTTCACGACGCCAAGCGCTTCGGAATTGGCGTTGTCGGCGTGAGCAACAGGGCAACTCGCATCGTTCAGCCGGCAATCCAGGCACAACCAGAAGCCCGCATCCGTGAACGGCTATTAGCCTTTGGCTATAGGACATCCTGTTCTGAAGGGAATCTGTAATGTTGCATTGCCTAGCATACGGAAACTCGGATCAAGCTAGCTTTCGTGATCCTGAGGTGCGGCGATGTTTTGATGTCATATCGGTTCCATCGACAATCGCCACATACTATCCTGATGCGACTGCTGCGTTCGTCCTGTCATCGGAGCTGGATTACCTTATAGAACCGAGGACCCCGCTTTTCCAAGAATGGCTACGTGAGCCACGAGCTTCGCACTATACACTTGCCGCGGCGATGGGACCGACAATCGCAGACTACGTTAGTACCGGCTCTACAGAGCAGAATCACGGACTCCATTTCCCACCGAACTTCTACACCTCTGACATATGTGACGAGTTGGTCTCGTCAATGATCTCGTTTCAACGAGAGTATGGGGGAAGATCAGAGCAAATTGTAGAGAAGCTGGACCGGTATAAATCGCTCCTTGATCTCGCCCACGGAGGTAGCGGCGAAATCGACCCGGTAAACAGGCGACGAGGCCCACGCTACGTCTTGAGTCCATACTTTGCAGTCGAATCACTGTCCAATGAATGGTGGGAAGTTACTCAACGCATCTGGCAATCGGCAAGGATGCTCGAACGTGCAGGTGGTATTTCACCGGTCGTGCCTGTCGCTAAGGGATCGTCACTCGCGGAAGCTGTTCGACAGGTTCCGAGCGAACTGTCCTCCACAGTGTTTTTCTGGATTCTCGGCTTCGACGAACGGAGTGTCTCTCGCTCTGAACTTCGGATAGTTAGAGAAGCAGTGAGTGAACTAAGCAACTCTTACAAATTGGTGAATCTCTACGGCGGTTACTACAGCATCTTGCTGAGCAAGTTTGGATTATTTGGATTCAATAATGGGCTTGGATACAGCGAATCTCGCGAATGGCCTACGCTGGATGCTACCGGAGCCGCCCCCGCTAGGTACTATGTTCGAAGACTTCACGCGTTCATGCCTACCGCGGTAGCCTCCACTCTGATCGAGCACGATTCTGCATTCGCGTGTAAATGCAGCGTGTGCCGAGGGACCGAGAGGCTACCTAACCAACTCAGCTATCATGAGCTAAAGCGCCACTTTGCCCTAGCACGAGCATGGGAGATTGAGCAGTCCACGCAGCGAGAACTCTCTCAACTGTGCGACGACATGCGGAGTGATGCGCAACGTGTCACCGCCGTTTACAGGCATATTCCCAGCAACATCCGTATCCCCGCGAATCACCTACTGGTCTGGGCAGACGCGTTGGAGTAACACTGGGCAAGCTACACTGGGCCTCGTCGCCGCCCGCGGCACCCGGCTCAGCGACGCCATCCTGGGTTCGGGCGAGTCGCTGCGGAAGGACCGCATGGCCAAAGAGCGCGAAGCCGCGAACCGCCGGTCCCAAGCCGACGAGGCGGCCGCCCGAGGCGGGTCCGGTGACATTCGTGTCCTGATCGGAATGCTCGGCAGCGCGGGCGAGCCGACCGATATCGCCCGCGACAAGCAGCGAATAGTGGCGGACGCTTTCGGCGAGGACTTCGAGAGCAGGCGGCGAAGTCAGGGCGGCGGTGCGTGAGCCGGGTGTTCGTGGACACCGGCGCCTGGTACGCGCTCGCGGCGAGCGACGACGTGTCCCACCAGCGCGCCAGCAGCGAAACACTGCCGACCTGCAAGCCGATCCGGCTGTTCGCCCACTACCGCATCCGGGCGCTCGCTCCCGATCAGCGCTCTCAGTGTGGCCTCGCCTGGGGTCTGACCGCGCGCAGCGGGCGCGGTCAGGGGCCCGAGTCGAGGCCCGGGTCCGGGGGCTCGGGGCCGAGGTCGGCGCCGGTGAGGAGGTCCCGGCC
>JAPOYM010000084.1 GCA_026706565.1 bacterium | reverse complement strand
CGCCGGTGTGGTGGAAGCTGTGCTTGGTGACGCCGTAGGGCGAGAAGCGGGCATAGCCCCCGGCGTCGTGCAGCGTGAGCATCTTGCGGCCCAGGATCCAGCCGTCGCTCGTGACGGCGTCGATGATCTCCATGTGCCACGGCGCCCGCGTGCTGGAGCACAGGAACTCCTCCTCGCGGGTCCAGCGCCACTTCACGGGCCGCCCGGACTTCTGAGCCAGCAAGGTACACAGGGTCTCGGTGGCGGTGTCCACCTTGCCGCCGAACCCGCCGCCCACGGTGCCGCCCACGAACTTGAACTTGTTGAGCGGCATCTGCAGGTGCGCCGCCACGACGCCCATGGAGAAGTACAGCGCTTGCGTGCAGGAGTAGATCGTGAAGCGACCGTCGGGTTCGGGAACGGCCAGGCCGACCTGGGTCTCGAGGGGCATCTGCTCGATGGCGGCGGGGCGGTAGACGCCCTGGACGATCTTGTCGGCCTGCTCGAAGGCTGCGGCGATGTCGCCCTTGCGGATCTGCCGGACGTTCATCCCGCCCTCGAAGTGGGGATAGACGGTGCCCCAGTGGTGGATTTCCGGGGCGTCGGCATCGAACGCCTTGCGCATGTCGAACAGCGCCGGCCGCTCCTCGAACTCGATGTCGATTGCGTCCACCGCGGCCTGCGCGGCGTCGGTGTCCTCGGCGGCCACCACGGCGATGGGCTGGCCCTTGTAGCGGACGTCCTCCGAGGCCAGCAGCGGCTCGTCGGCGGGGATCCCCAGCGCCGAGAGATGGCCGTACACCAGCAGCGGCACGTCCGCGTGGGTGACGACGGCCGCCACGCCGGGCATCCGCTCGGCCCGCGAAGTGTCGAGGCGCCTGATGGCGGCGTGGTGGTGCGGCGAGCGCAGAGCCCGCACGTGGAGCATCCCGTTGACTCGCACGTCGTCCACGTAGACGGTGCGTCCGGTGGAGTGACCGACCCCGTCGTAGCGGGGCAGGCGGGCGCCTACAGCTTTCATGTCGCCTCCCTAGCCTGGGTTAGCGTTTTTCTTGGGTCGCCGGGCCGGTCGGTGTCGCCCGGCGGGTTCTTAGCCGAGCACCGTGGTGTGCGGGCTCTCGGCGGTGGTGGAGAGGTCGAAGTCGCCGTCGCGGGCGGCGGCGACGGCGTCCACGATCTTCAGGTAGCCGGTGCAGCGGCACACATGGCCGGCCAAGGCCTCGGTGATGTCGGCCGCATCGGTGCTGCCGCCGCCGTCGAGGTAGGCGGTGGCGGCGATGACCATGCCGGGCGTGCAGAAGCCGCACTGCGCGGCGCAGTAGTGGACGAAAGCCTGCTGTACCGGCGACATGGCCTCGGGTGTGCCGAGACCTTCGACGGTGGTCACCTCGGCGCCGCCGATCGAGCCCACCGCCGTCAGGCAGGAGCGACGAGGGGCGCCGTCGACGAGCACCGTGCAGGCGCCGCAGCCGCCGTTCTCGCAGCCGGCCTTGGGGCTGAGCACATCCAGCTCCTCCCGCAGCACATGCAGGAGGGGAGTGAGCGGCGGACTCTCCACCGCGCGGTTGCTGCCGTTGACGACGATGTTCACGCGCTCTCCTCCAAGTCGCTCAGTACCTGTCTGACCAGGGCGGGCAGAGTGCGCGCCCGGTACCAGCCCGACGCCAGGGGATCGTCGGAGGGTTCAACCTCGCGGGCCGCCGCCTCGCCTGCGGCACCAGGATCGGCGGCCAGCTCCTCTGCGCCCCGGAGCCTCGAGCCGACCGCCCCGGCGCCTACCACGGCCAGCCGGACGCCGCCTCCGGCGCGCGCGCCCGAGACGGCCATCACCGTGTAGTGGTGGGCGTGGGGACGCCCGAGGCCGGCGAAGGCGCCCGCAGCAGGCTCGGCGTAGCTGACGTCGAGCAGCAGCCGCCCCGCGCGCCCGGCCAGGAAGTCCTCCAGCGGCTCGCTGCGCTCCCCGCCGGCGCCTGTGCTGCGGGCGGTCGCCCCGAGCGCCAGCAGCGGGCCCTGCAGGTCGCCGAAGCCCGCCGGGGCGCAAAGGTTGCCGCCGACGGTGGCCTGGGCCCTGATCTCGTTGTCGCCGATCGAGGCGGCGCACGGCCCCAGCGGCGCGGCTTCGCCCACGAGGGCGGCCACGGGCACCGCAGCGCCGACGGTCACCGCGCCGTTCGAGCGCGAGACGTAGTCCAGCCCGGCGCCGCCCAGCATGACCACCCGCTCGGGCCGCGCCCGGCCGAAGTGCAGGTCGGGCACGAGGAGCGTGCCGCCCGCCAACACGGCGACCCCGGCGCCGTCCCCGAAGGCCGAAGCGGCCTCGGACGGCGAACCGGGCCGGATCACCTCAGCGGTAGACCCCATCGACGCTCTCCCTTCGCTGTTCCCTTCGCTGTTCCCCGAGTCCGCCGGACTATAGCAAGCGAGGCTCTCGGGCATCGAAGCGGCGCGCCCGAGTCCGCGGACCCGCGCCCGGGCCCATTGGCCGCAGGTGGAAGATTCCGCTACTTTGTCGATCACTTCCGCCGCGGGGCGGCCGCCCCGTCGGCGCGCCCGAGACCGACCGACACGACAATCGACACGACAAGGGGGCAGAGGTGGCAGACGTTCAAGCCCACGCCGAGGCAGTGTGGGAACTGGTAGACCCGGACGCCGAGGTGGAGCAGGCCGCCACCGGCTTCACCTTCACCGAAGGGCCCATCTGGCACCCCACCGAGCATCACCTCCTGTTCAGCGACATGCCCGGAGACGTGCGCCGCAAGTACACCCCCGACGGGGCCGTGGTCGAGGTGATGCGGCCGTCGAACAAGTGCAACGGCATGACCTACGACGCCGACCTGAACCTCATCGTCTGCGAGCATGTGACGTCAAGCCTCATACGGGAGAACACCGACGGCACCCGCGAGGCAGTGGCCTCGCACTTCGAGGGCAAAGAGCTGAACAGCCCCAACGACGTGGTCGTCGGCTCCGACGGTTCCATCTACTTCTCGGACCCGTGGTTCGGGCGGATGCCCGTCTTCGGCCTCGAGCGGGAGCGCGACCTGGGCTGGCAGGGCGTGTTCCGGGTCCCCCCCGGCGGCGGTGTGGAGTTGGTGACCGACCGTGACGCCTACGACCAGCCCAACGGCCTGTGCTTCTCGCCCGACGAGTCGCTCATGTACATCAACGACACCATGGGGGGGCTCATCGACGTCTACGACGTGAACCCCGACGGCAGCCTCAGCGGCCGGCGGCTGTTCTTCGACGGCATCGGCACCGGCGTGATAGAGGACGGCATCCCCGACGGCATGAAGTGCGACGAGCTGGGCAACATCTGGGTCACCGGCCCCGGCGGCGTGTGGATCATCAGCGCCGCCGGCGAGCGGCTGGGCACCGTGGCAGTGCCCGAGAACGTCGGCAACCTCACCTGGGGCGGCGCCGACTGGCACACCCTGT
>JAPOYM010000144.1 GCA_026706565.1 bacterium | reverse complement strand
CGGCGTCCATGTTGCCGCGCAGCGCGTCGGCCATCTCCCAAAGCTCGGCCTCATACCCGACGGTGGCGCTGTTCGTGGTGCTCATCGGCGCGTCCGCCTCAGGCCGTTGCCCGCTCCGCCATCCGCGCAGGCTAGCCCCGCAGCCTCTGCCGATCATTCCGTACCGGCTGCACGCATTCCGGAACCCGCGGTCCGGCGTCTCAGTGCCCAGCGTGACAGACATCGTCCCACACTCACCAACGAACGCGAACACCCAGAACCGGAATACTCGGCACGCTCCTAGGCTCGGGTGCCGTCTCGGGAAGGATCGACGCTTTGCTCGGAGAATCTCCCCCCTCGGCTGGGGCGGCCTCGGCGGGTCCGTGGCGTTCAGCCGATGGCCGCCGGTCCGCCGGCGCCGCGCCGCTGGCGGGCGTGCGGGTTCTGGACCTTGCCACCGCCCTCGCTGCGCCGCTGGCGGCGGGCATCCTGGCCGAGCAGGGCGCCGACGTCATCAAGATCGAGCCGCCCGGCGGAGACGTGGTGCGCCACCTCGGACCCGCCGTCGGAGGGGTCTCGGGCATCTACCAGATGACCAACCGCGCCAAGCGCGCCGCCACCGTGGACATCGCCACCGAGGCGGGCCGGGGCATCGTGCTGGACCTCGCCGCCGGCGCCGACCTGGTCTTCTGCAACTTCCGCCCCGGCGTCGCCGAGCGCCTCGGCGTGGCCTACGAGCACCTGCGCGCCGTCAACGGTGACGTGATCGTGGTCTCGGTGACGGGGTTCGGGCCGACCGGGCCGCATGCCGACCGTCCCGCCTACGACGGGATCATCCAGGCGGCGTCGGGAATCGCAGCCCTCGAGGCGGACGTCGAGACGGGCGAGCCGCACAGCCTGCGCCACACCGTCTCGGACAAGCTCACCGCCCTGCATGCGGTGCAGGCGGCGACCGCGGCGCTGCTGGCGCGGGACCGGGGCGCCGGGGGCCGGCTGGTGGAGGTCGCCATGCTGGAGGTGTCGGCCTCCTTCCTGTGGATCGACGCCGCCGGCCGGGAGACCTTGGTCGACTACGACGGGCCGCAGCGCTCCGACCCGGCCGCGCACGTGAAGCCGATGGCATGCGCCGACGGGTGGCTGTACATCGTGGCGCTCAGCGACGACCAGTACGCCGGACTCTGCGGGGCGCTCGACGTGGAGGTGGACCAGCGCTTGGCGACGATGGCCGGCCGCCACCAGAACCGGGGTCTGGCGCGTGCCCTCTGGCGGGAGATACGCGCCCGCCTAGCGGCCCTGCCCACCTCCGAGGCGTGTGCCCGCCTCGAGGCCCACGACGTGCCGCACAGTCCAGCGGTGGAGGTCCGCGATCTGCCCGAACACCCGCAGCTGCGCCACCGTGAGTTCTTCTGCGAGAGCGTCCACCCGGCGGCGGGGCGGATGCGCCAGACGAGGCCGCCGGTGCGGTTCTCCGGCACGCCCGCCGACTGGGCGCCCCACGCTCCCGAACCCGGTCGGGACACCGACGAGATCATCGCCGGGCTGCGCGGCCCGGATGCCGTCGCCGCGCTGCGAGCCGCCGGCGTGGTCTCCTGAGACTCGCCGGCCCGCCGGTGCCGCCGCCGGGCGCGGGCGGTACTGTCGCGCCGGTGCGGCGCGTGACGGTGGTGGGTGCGGGCTCGTGGGGCACAACGGTCGCGTCGCTGGTGGCGGCCAACGCCCCGGTTCGGCTCTGGTGCCGCCGCCGCGAGCTGGCCGCCGAGGTCAACGCCCGTCACACCAACGAGCAGTACCTGCCGGGCTTCTCCCTCGAGCCGTCGCTTCAGGCCGACGGCGATCTGGGCGCGGCGCTGAGCGGTTCCGCCACGGTGGTCATGGCCGTGCCCTCGCATGTGTTCCGCAGTGTGCTGGCGGAGGTCGTGGGGCATCTCGGGCCGGGCGTGGCAGTCATCAGCCTCACCAAGGGCCTCGAGCAGGGCTCGCACCGCCGGATGTCGCAGATCCTCGAGGAACTGGCGCCGGGGCACCCGATCGGTGTCCTGACCGGCCCCAACCTGGCGCGGGAGGTCCTGGCCGGCTCGCTGGCCGCCGCCGTGCTGGCCATGGGCGACGTGGCAGCGGCGGAGCGGCTCGTCCCGGTGTTCGCGCGCCGGCACTTCCGGGTGTACGTGGGCCACGACGTGGTGGGCTGCGAACTGGGGGGAGCGCTGAAGAACGTGATGGCCCTCGCGGTGGGCATGGCCGAGGGGCTCGGCCTGGCCCACAACACCCGGGCCGCGCTGATCACTCGGGGTCTGGCCGAGCTCACACGCCTGGGTGTCGCTATGGGCGGCGAACCTGCCACCTTCGCTGGCCTGGCGGGGCTGGGGGACCTGCTGGCCACGTGCCTCAGCCCCCAGAGCCGCAACCGGCATGTGGGCGTGGAACTGGGGCGGGGAAGGACGCTGGGCGAGATAACCGACGCCATGCAGCAGGTGGCGGAGGGCCCGAAGACCGCCCGAGTGGTCCTGGAGTTGGCCGCCGAGCACCGCGTGGAGATGCCGATCACCGCCGAACTGTGCGCGGTGCTCGACGGCGGCCGGGAACCGGCGGAGGCCTACCAGAACCTGCTGGGACGGAGCCTCCGCCCCGAGCCCGAACCCTTCGGGTAGGCGCAGGGGTGCGCCCGGACGGCGGGGCTCGGACTCGCTGGACGGTGCTGGCGGCCGCCGGCGCCTCCGGCGCGCTGGCGGTGGACGGCGCCGGCCGGATCGCCGCCGGCCGGACCGGCTGGTCGTTGGACTGGGAGCTCCGCGCCGGTGAGCGCCGCTGCATCCCCGGCGACGAGGCGAGCCTGCGCCAACGCGCCGTCGGCGCCGAAGGGGCCGCGCCGGCGGCTCTGGAGACCGTCGTGCGGACCGCGTCCGGCGACGTCGCCCAGTCGGCCTACGTCGCTCTGGCGGCGGGAGCGGGCGCCGGCGGGCTCGGCGTGCTGGAGGTGCGCAACTGCACCGCCGCCCCGGTGGCGGTGACCCTGGCGCTGAGGCCCGGCGACTTCTGGCGCCCCGACGGGCTGTGGCGGGTGGAGGTGGACGCCGCGGGCGCCCGCGCCAACGCCGCGCAGGCGCTGTGGTGGGAGCGGCCGCCGGGGCGGGTACGGCTGCTGGCCGACGCCGCGGCGGCCGCCGCCCCGCCTAGACGCCCGGTCGCCGGTACGGGCTGGGCCGGCACGCAGCGGGTCCGGGGCCGCGCCGGTCGGGCCGCAGCGGAACTCACCTGGCCCGTCACCCACGGCGCCGCGCTAAGGGTCCTGCTGCCGCTGGAGGCCGGCGACGCGGCGCCCCCTGAGCCGGCGGCGGTGCCGACCCTCGAGCAGGTCGGACGCGGCTGGGACCTGCACACGGCGGGCGGGCTGCGGGTCGCCGGAGTGGCCGACGGGCGCGTCGAGACGCTGGTGGCGGCCGCGGTCCGCCGCCTGCTGGCGGTCGATGCCGGCCCGAGCGCAGGCGAGG
>JAPOYM010000187.1 GCA_026706565.1 bacterium | reverse complement strand
TGCGCACCGCCTCGGGCTGGTCGGGCACGAACACCTCCTCGAACTGCTTGGCCAGCGCCGCCGCCGGGATCTCACCCGCGAGCCCCAGACGCGCCAACACCCGCTTGGCCACGCCGAGCTGCCCCAAGCCCCCGTCCACCAGCAGCAGCTGCGGCGGGTAGGCGAAACGGCCGCGCTCGGCCGGCGGCAGACAGCGGCCGTCGAGATAGTTGCCCAGGCGTCGCTCCAGCACCTCCTCCATGGCCGCCAAGTCGTTGTTGCCGGCCACGTTGCGCAGGCGGAAGCGCCGGTACTCCGACTTGCGGGGCAGAGCATCCTCCATGACCACCATCGACCCCACGTAGTCCTGCCCCCCGAGGTGGCTCATGTCGTAGCACTCGATGCGCAGCGGGGCGTCCGGCAGGCCCAGGTACTGCTGAAGCTCGCTCAGCGCCCGGGCGCGGCTGTTGTGGTCGCTGGCCCGCTTGAGGCGGTGGCGCTGGAGGGAGTCGGCGGCATTCTGGCGGGCGGTCTCGGCGAGACGCCGCTTGGTGCCCCGCTGCGGCACCCTGACCTGCACTTTCGAGCCTCGCAAGCCCCCCAGCCATGCCGCGTACATGTCTTCGTCGGCGGGCAGCTCCGGCACGAGCACCGCCTTGGGATACCCCAGCGGGTTCTCCTCGAAGTAGATCCGCTCCAAGACCCTCCCCATCAGCTCGGGGCCCGAGAGGTCCTCGGCGCGGTCCACGATGAAGCCGCGCTGGCCCATGACCCTGCCCTTGCGCACGAAGAACACTGACACGGCCGCCTCCAACTCGTCGGAGACCATGCCGAAGACATCCGCGTCCTCGGCCCGCGAGCCCACCATCTCCTGGCGCTCGACGGCCTTGCGCACGCTCGCTAGGCGGTCCCGGAGCTGGGCAGCCCGTTCGAAGTCCAGCGCCTCGGCGGCGGCGGCCATGTCGGCCTCGAGGCGCCCGATGATCTCGTCGGTGTCGCCGCCTAGGAAGTCCAGCAGCTCGCCGACCAGTCCCCCGTACCGCTCCGCGTCGATCTCCCCCACGCAGGGGCCGGCGCAACGCTCGATGTGATACAGCAGGCAGGGGCGGCCGAGTCGCCGGTGATCGGCGAACTTGTTGTCCGAGCAGGTGCGGATCGGGAATGTCCGCAGCAGCAGGTCGAGGGTCTCACGGATGGCGTAGGCGTGCCCGTAGGGACCGAAATAGCGGTTGCCCTTGCGCTTGGCCCCCCGCACCACCATGGCCCGGGGCCACTCGTCCACCAGCGTGACGCACAGGAACGGGTAGCTCTTGTCGTCCCGGTAGCGCACGTTGAAGCGGGGCTGGTGCCGCTGGATGAGGCTGTACTCCAACAGGAGCGCCTCCACTTCGGTGGCGACGGTGATCCAGTCCACAGCGGCCGCGGCGGCGACCATCTGGGCCGTGCGCGGCGAGAGATGCGCCGGGCTCTGGAAGTAGCTCCCCACCCGGCTGCGCAGCGACTTGGCCTTGCCGACGTAGATGACCCGCCCGTCCGCGTCGAGGAACTGGTACGACCCTGGGGCGTCGGGGACGCTCGAAGCGGCCGGCCGCTCCATCACGCCCCCAATCGTACGGGCAGCACGGATGCCGGCCCCGGATCAAGTCCTGGTCAGGCTCTTGCCGGAACGGCAGATCGCGCCGGCAGTGAGGGCTGCTAGCCGCCGGCTTCGAGGCGGACGCGGTCGGCGGCGAAGGACTCCACGTCGTCGTAGTCCGAGAGGGTCAGTTCGCCGGAGATGCGGCCCTGGGCGATGACGTAGACCCGGTCGGCCACCTCGAAGATCTCGGCGTCCTCGGTGCAGTACAGCACCACGGCCTCACCGTGGCCCTCCATCCCGGGGAGCCCCAGTTGACCCTCCGGATCGGCGTACTGGCGCAGTAGCCGGTAGATCTCCGATTTGCTGCCCACGTCGACGCCCCGGGTGGGCTCCTCGAGGACCAGGATGCGGGGGCGCGTGGCCGTGGCCGCGCCGATCGCCACCTTCTGCTGGTTGCCCCCGCTGAGCGACCCCATCGGATCGTCCACCGAGCCGGCCTTCACCCTGAACACCTCGGCTAGGTGCTCGGCCGCCGACCTCAGGGTCCGCGGATGCAGCAGCCCCAGCCGGTCGCAGATGTCGGTGCTGAGGCGCGACAGCAGGTTCTCGCCCACCGAGAGGTTGAAGAAGAGGTTCTCCGCCCGGTTCGCTCCCACGAACCCCACCTGGGCGACTGCTGCCCGGACGCTCCGTGAGTCGCCGTTCGTCTCGGCGTCGCCCGCCCCGACGCGCAGAGAGCCGGTCGCCGGCGCGAAGCCCGCCAGTGAATGCACCAGTGCGCGGGCCCCCGAACCCTCGACGCCGGAGATGGCCACGATCTCGCCGAGCCCCACCGACATGCCGATGTCGGAGAACTCGCCGTCGCGGTGCGTCCAGCCCGACAGTCTGAGAGCCGCCGAGTCGCCCGCGCCGCCGGCGCGGGCAGCCGCGGCCTCGCCCGCGCGGTCCTCGGGGCCGGCCTCGCCCCCCGTGGCGGCGCCGACGACGAGTTCGCGAGCCACGCGCTCCTCGGTCAGGTCGCCACCCTCCAGGATCACCCGGCACTGCCCGTCGACGATCATGCCCACGCGGTCGGCATGCACCACCAGTTCGTGCAACCGGTGCGACACCAGGATCACGACGCGTCCCGAATCGGCCAGGTCGTGCATGCGGCGGAAGAGATCCTCGGACTCCTCCTCGGTCAGAGCCGAGTTCGGCTCGTCGAATAGGAAGATGCGGGCTTCCTGCGCTAGGGCGCGGGCTATCTCTGTGCGCTGCTGTGCCGCCAAGGGGAGGTGCTCGAGGTCGGTGTGTACGTGCGCGCCGAGACCCATGTCCGCCAGCAGTTCGGACTCCGCGGCGTCGATGCGGCGGTTCAAGACCCTCCTGCGCTCCCGCCCGACGAGCAGGTTCTCCGCGACGGTCATGTTCAGGAAGACCTGCGGCTCCTGGTGAACGATTGTCACCACTTCAGCCAGGTCCGATGCGGCGCGCTCGACGCCGTCGAGCAGGACGCGGCCCCGGTCGGCTGTCACCTCGCCCGCCAGGGTCTTGACCATCGTGCTCTTGCCCGAGCCGTTGGGCCCGGCGATGCCGAGGATCTCTCCGGGCCGCACGGCGATATCCAGCCCGTCGAGCGCGACGGTGTCGCCGTACCGCTTGTGCAGCCCCTCAATGACGATGCTCTCGCCGGAGACCGCAGCGGTCATCGCTCGTCGCTCGTCCTACCGAGGCCCAAGCGCGAACCGAGCTCGCGCAGGCCGGCGCCCAGCGACTCGCTCGGCTGGCGGCTCCTTGTCCACTGATCCAGCACGACCGCGCCGATCGTGACGGTGCCCAGCCACATCTGCTGCACGAACGCTCCTGTCGCGTTGAGGGCCAGGCCGTTGGAGATGACCGCCAGCAGAAGGGCACCCAGGAGGGTGCCCGAGACGGTGCCGCGCCCTCCCGACA
>JAPOYM010000140.1 GCA_026706565.1 bacterium | reverse complement strand
TCCGACAAGACCCGCCTGCTGCTCGACGCCATGGCCGCCGCCGGCACCCTCGAGGGGTTCGTCCCCTTCGATGTGAACGAGTCCGCCCTGCGCGCCACCGCGGCGTCGGCCGCCGAGGGCTACCCGGACGTGGCCGTCCACGGCGTCGTGGGCGAGTTCGACAGAGACCTGCAGGCGCTCCCCAACGCCGGCCGCCGGCTAGTGGCGCTGCTGGGGGGGACGATCGGCAACTTCGCCGGGCCCCAGCGGAAGGCTTTCCTCGCCGAGATCGCCGACACCGCCGCGGCCGGCGAGATGCTTCTGCTCGGCGCTGACCTGGTGAAGGACCGAGAACGGCTGCTCGCCGCCTACGACGACCCCGCAGGCGTGACGGCGGAGTTCAACCGCAACATGCTGCGCGTCATCAACCGGCGCTTCGATGCGGACTTCGCGCCCGGGCGCTTCGCGCACGCGGCCACCTACGACCCCGAGACCCGGTGGGTGGAGATGTGGCTCCGCTCGGTCGGACCGCAGGTCGTACGCGTCCGCCGGCTCGACCTGCGCGTGGCGTTCGCCGACGGCGAGGCCATGCGGACCGAGATCTCGGCCAAGTTCCGGCCCGCTGAGATCGGCGCCGAGCTGTCCGATGCCGGGTTCGCTGTCGTGGGGCAATGGCTCGACGGGGCGGGGGACTTCTCACTCACGCTGGCCGAGCGCGTCGACGGACCGAATCCGTAGGCTGGCCGGAGCCGTTACGGGCGCGAGGGAGGCTGCTGTGGGGGCAACCGTGGTGGTCGGCACCCAGTGGGGCGACGAGGGCAAGGGCAAGCTGACCGACCTCTTGGCGGCCGAGATGGAGATGGTCGTCCGCTACCAAGGCGGCCACAACGCCGGGCACACCATCGTGGTGGGCGAGGAGTCGTTCGCTCTGCAGTTGGTGCCGTCGGGCGTGCTGTACGACCACATTACGCCGGTCATCGCCAACGGCGTCGTCGTCGACCCCTTCGTGCTTCTCGATGAACTGGCCATGCTGGAGGCTCGGGGCATCGACACCAGCCGGCTCCAAGTCTCCGGCAACGCGCACCTCATCCTGCCCTACCACCAGCAGCTCGACGTTCTGAGCGAGCGCCGCCTGGGCTCGGCCAAGTTGGGGACCACCAAGCGGGGCATCGGGCCAGCCTACGCCGACAAGGCCACCCGCATCGGCCTGCGTCTGCAGGACCTCTTCGATCCCGGGATATTCAGGGAGAAGCTAGAGGCGGCGCTGCGCGAGAAGAACCCGCTGCTGGCGAAGGTCTACAACAAGTTGGGCTACGACGCCGGCGTCCTGGCCGACAAGTACCTGACCGAGTGCCGTCCCGCCCTCGAGCCGTACGTGGCCGACACGGTAGCGTCGGTCCACGAGGCGCTCGAAGCGGGCCGCGAGGTCCTGTTCGAGGGCGCCCAAGCCACCTTCCTGGACCTGGACCACGGCACGTACCCCTTCGTGACGTCCTCGAATCCGGTGGCCGGAGGCGCCTGCGTGGGCGCGGGCGTGGGGCCGCGGCACATCGCCCGGGTCATCGGGATCACCAAGGCGTACACCACGCGGGTCGGCTCTGGGCCGTTCCCCGCCGAAGTCGCCGGCCCGGTGGCGGACCGGCTCGTCATGGCCGGCGCCGAGTTCGGCACCAACACCGGCCGCCGCCGCCGGGTCGGCTGGCTCGACCTGGTGATGCTGCGCCACGCCGTCCGCCTCAACTCGCTCTCGGAGTTGGCGATCACCAAGCTCGACGTCCTCGACTCCCTCGAGGCGGTGAAGGTCTGCGTGGCCTACGAGATCGACGGGCGCCGGAGCGCGGCGATGCCCTACCACCAGTCCGACGTCCACCGCGCCCGCCCCGTGCTGGAGGAGCTCGCCGGCTGGTGCGCGCCCCTGGGGGATGTCACCCGGCCGTCGGACCTCCCGGCCGAAGCCGCCGACTACCTGCGCTTCGTCGAGTGCGAGGCCGGCGTGCCGATCACCCTGGTGGGCGTCGGTCCCCGCCGTCGCCAGCTCGTGCGCCGTCCGGGGCCATGAGCATCCCCAACCTGCTGGCCGAGCGCTACGCCGGCGGCCAGATGAGGGCTGTCTGGTCGCCGGAGTCCAAGATCCGCCGCGAGCGGGAGTTCTGGGTCGCCGTCCTCGAGGCGCAGCGCACGCTCGGCGTCGAGATCCCCGCGGGGGCCTCGGCGGCCTACCGGGCAGTCATCGACGACATCGACCCAGCGTCCATAGCGCGGCGTGAGCGTCGGCTGCGCCACGACGTCATGGCCCGCCTCGAGGAGTTCTGCGCGCTGGCGGGATGCGAGTACCTCCACTGGGGCCTCACGTCCCGCGACGTCACCGAGAACGTCGAGCAGACGCAGATCCGAGACGCCTTGGTGCTGGTGCGCACCAAGGCGACCGCCGCGGTCGGACGAACCGCTCGTCGCGCCGCGGAGTTGGCCTCGGCGCCGCTCGCGGCGCGCACGCACAACGTCCCGGCGCAGGTCACGACCTACGGGCGGCGCTTCGCGGCGGCGGGCGAGGAGTTGCTGGGCGCGGTCGGACGCCTCGAGGCTCTGGTCGAGGACTACCCGTTGCGGGGCCTCAAGGGGCCGGTCGGCACCCAGGCCGATCTGCTGGCGCTGCTCGGCGGCGACCCCGCCAAGGTGGAGGCGTTGGAGGCCGCGGTGGCCGAGCGGCTCGGCTTCGCGCGGACGCTCGGCGCGGTCGGGCAGATCTATCCGCGCTCGCTGGACCTCGACGTGGTCTCGTGCCTGCTCGGGGTGGCCAGCGGACCGGCCGACCTGGCTGTCACCGTGCGCCTCATGGCCGGCCACGAACTCCTCCGCGAGGGGCTCAGCGACGAGCAGGCGGGGTCGTCAGCCATGCCCCACAAAATGAACGCCCGGTCGTGTGAGAGGATCAACGGACTGACGACGGTGCTGCGCGGCCACTTGACCATGGCGGCGGGCCTCGCCGGAGGCCAGTGGAACGAAGGCGACGTGAGTTGTTCGGTGGTCCGGCGGATCGTGCTGCCGGATGCCTTCTTCGCCGTCGACGGCATTCTCGAGACGTACCTGACGGTGCTGGACGAGCTGCAGGCGTTCCCCGAAGCGGCCGCCGAGGAGATCCGCCGCAGCGCGCCGCTGTTGGCGAGCGCTGCGCTGCTCGGCGCCGCTACCTCTGCTGGCGCCGAGCGGTCGCGTGCCCATGCCGTTCTGCGCCGCCACGGCGCGGCCGCCGCGGAAGCACTCAGATCGGGCCGGCCCTACGACCTGTCGGCGGCACTGGAGGACGACGCTGAGATCCCGCTGACCGCCGACGCTGCGGCGGCGGCGATGAAGGGGGCGATAGAACCTGGCCGGGCCGAGGCGCAAGTCGCAGAGTTCCTCAGCGAAGCGACTGAACTGCTAGAGCGCTATCCCGAGGCGAGAGAAATCGATCCGGAGCCGATCCTGTAAGGGGATCGCCGCCCCGCCGCTTCAGCGGACGCCAGCGGCGCGGAGCACCCGAACTTCCACGCCGACCTCGCGCCAAGCCTGGTACGAAATGCCCTTGCGCTCGCTGTAGGAGGCCGCGATCTGCACGAACTCGTTCTCGAGTTCCGCGATGTCCACACTCTGCTCGGCGGCCTCGATGGCCTTCTCCAAGTCGATGCGCTCCTGCACCAACTGCAGGTGCGTGACGGGGTCGGCCGATCCGAGTGCCTGCTCCACCGAGGCGAGCTTCTTCTCGAGCGTTTCCTTGGAACGCCGCCGTCCCCCCGACTGCTTGGCGCCTCCGAGCGCCTCGAGGTACTGGCGCACCACACGGGTCTCGGTGCGACCCTGGATCATCGCAGCCTTGTGCTCCGGCGTGACCTCGCGGGTCCTTCCGTCTGAACTTTCGCCGCCCTGGCTCATGGTGAATTCTCCTCTGATTGCTGGGTCCGGTTGTTGGGTCTGGTTGTTTAGTTTCTCCCGCCCGCGCACAAGTGCTCGGACCGCAGGAGTGTAACCGCAGAGATGCTAGCGACCTTGACGCGGCTTGTTGCGCTCATGGCGAATCCTCATGGCGAATGACTGCACAGGCCGGCTGTTGCATCGTGGTCCGCCGGGCTTGGTTCTGCCGGACTTCCGTGTACGAAACCTGCGGCGGAGCGACTAGCTTGGCCGTGTGGAGCTCCTGCGGCGACACCTCTTGAAGCATTCGATTCGTACCGGTGAGTTCGTCTTGAAGTCCGGCCGGCGGAGCAGCTGGTTCTGTGACGCCAAACAGACGGCTTGCCGCGCCGACGGGATTGTGCTGGTGGCTGACGCCGTCCTCGAGGCGATGCCAGAGGACATCGACGCGATCGGCGGGCTCGCTGCCGGCGCCGATCCCGTGGCGTTCGGCGTGGCGGCCATCGCCGCCGAGCGCGGACGTCCGCTTCGGGCATTCAGCATCCGCAAAGAGGCGAAGGACCACGGCGTGCAGGGTCGTCTGGCCGGCGCCCTGTGCTCAGGCGACCGGGTCTTGATCGTCGAGGACACCGTCACCCGGGGGAGCTCGCCTCTGGAGGCCGCGCGCGTGGTGCGCGCCCTCGGCGGCGAGCCGCGGATGATCCTGGCGGTGGTGGACAGGGGCGGCACATGCGCCGCCGCGGCGGCCGGAGCGGGTCTCGAGTTCCGCGCCCTCCTCACGGCGCCGGACCTGGGGTTCCCCTACGAACCCGCCGGGGAGCCGTGAAGGGCCGCCCGGCGGGCCGACGACGTCCTCGTGTGGTCGGGCCCGGCGTCGATCCGGGGACCTTCCGCTTTTCAGGCGGACGCTCTGCCGACTGAGCTACCCGACCGGGGCGGTCCTGACGGGATTTGAACCCGCGGCCTCCGCCTTGACAGGGCGGCGTGCACTCCAAACTGCACCACAGGACCCGACGAGCCGCCAGCGTATCGGGGCCGCCGGCCGCGCGGCGCGGGCCTCGCGTGGGCGCGGCCCGCTTCGGTACCCCCAACGGGATTCGAACCCGTGTTTCCGCCTTGAAAGGGCGGTGTCCTAGGCCGCTGGACGATGGGGGCGGGACCGCTCAGCCTACCGGCGCCGTCCTCGGTGACCGCTCCCCGGTGCGCTCCTCGCCGCTGTCGGGAGCACAGCGAGCGGCGTCGCGGACCGCTAGGTGGAGCCGCAGCACCCCGGTCCACAGCGCCGCTGCCCCGGCGATGTGGATGCCGACGAGCAGCGGCGGTACGCCCGTGAAGTACTGCAGATAGCCGACGGCCGCCTGCGCCGCTATCACCACGACCACCAGTCGGGCGGGCGCCGCGAAGGCGTCGCGGCGCTGCGGCGGGCCCCGCTCCGCCAGAGCCCAGACCAGTAGCGCCACGACGGCGCACAGCACCATCGCGCCCCCGTGCAGCCGCGCCAAGGCGCCGATGTCGAACTGCAGCCGCTCGACGTCGGGGTCGCCCCCGTGGGGCCCCGCGCCGGTCAGCAGCGTGCCGCTGACAATGGCCAGAGCGCTCAGAGCGACGAGCAGTCGGGTCATGCGCACATCAGCCCGGCGCGCCGGCGGGCGCCCGCCCGCCGCGGCTAGGGCGCCGACGGGTTCGATCCATCCGGCGCGGTGGTGCAGCACCACCGCGTTCGCCACGAGCACCATCGACAGGAGGAAGTGGCCGATCACCAGCCACGGGGAGAGGTGGTACCACACGACCAGCCCCCCCAGGACGACCTGACCGGCCACGCCGGCCACTAGGCCGAAGGCGCAGACGGTCAGGTCGCGGCGCCGCGGGCGACGCAGGAGCGCCCCGAGGACCGCCAGAGCGACCGCCGCCGAGACGAACCCGGTGACCACCCTGTTCACGAACTCCACCATGGCGTGGTACTCGAGGTCGGCCACGAGCCGGTTGTCCTCGCACGTCGGCCAGTCCGAGCAGCCGAGGCCCGAGCCCGTCAGCCGCACGGCCCCCCCGGTGATGATGATGAAGATCAGGGCGGCGAGGGCGAACAGCGTGATGCGGCGATAAGTCGTCGCTGAGATCCCCTGCCGGAGCACCATCTGCGGCCAGCCTAGGTGGGCCGGGGTTCTTGTCGGAGTATTGGAGGCGCCCGGCTCGTACGCTTGCGCCGATGCCTGCGACGAGAGCCCGGGCCAGGATCGCGTCCTATGCGGCGTTGACCAAGCCGCGCATCGTCGAGTTGCTGCTCGTCACGACGGTTCCGACCATGATCGTCGCCGAGGGCGGCCTCCCGTCGCTGTGGCTCATGGCCGCGGTCGTTGTGGGCGGCGCTCTGGCCGCCGGCGGCGCCAACGCGCTGAACATGGTCATAGACCGCGACATCGACAGCGTTATGCGGCGCACGCAGGACCGCCCTTTGGTGACCGGCGACGTGAGCCCGCGCAGCGCCCTTGTGTTCGCGGTGGCCCTGGAGGTGGCGGCGTTCGTCTGGCTGTGGCTGTTCGTGAACCTTCTCAGCGCAGCCTTGGCCACCGGTGCCACGCTGTTCTACGTGTTCGTGTACAGCCTCTGGCTGAAGCGGCGGTCCGAGCGGAACATCGTGATCGGCGGCGCGGCGGGCGCGGTGCCGGTGCTCGTGGGCTGGACGGCCGTGCAAGGCCGCCTGGATTGGGCGCCGCTGCTGCTGTTCGCGGTCATCTTCTACTGGACCCCGCCGCATTTCTGGGCTCTGGCGGTCCGCTACCGCGACGACTACGCGCAGGCCGGGGTGCCGATGCTGCCCGCCGTTCGGTCGATCCGCACGGTGGCGCTGCGGATCATCGCCTACACCGCGGTGCTGTGGGCCACGAGCATCGCGTTCGGCGTCGTGGCCGATCTGGGGGTTCTCTACCTCGCCACCGCGCTCACCACCGGCGCAGTGTTCGTGGCGCTGGGAGTCCGGTTGCTGCGTGAGCGAACCCCCCAGGTGGCCATGAGGCTGTTCAACTGGTCGATTTCCTATGTCGTGCTGCTGTTCGGCGCCATGGCGGCGGATCGGCTGATCTGATGGATCCGCGGGCGGCAGCGCGGCGGGCGGCGCCGTCCTCGGCGCGGGCGGCGCGCGGACACGCTGTAGGGTTCTGGGCTGGATCAGGCCCCGTGGCCGTCGAGGGGGCCCTCCTCGGCGGTCATACCGAACGGACGACTTGCGCCCCCGTGACCGAGCACGTATGACCGCCACCGAGACCCACGCCGTTCCTGCTGAGCACGCCGCTCCTGCCGAGCACGCCGCAGCGCCGGTGCGGGGCCCCGCCGGGCTGTTGTCCAGCGGCGACCACAAGACGGTGGGGCGCCTTTGGATTGTGAGTTCGCTTCTTCTGGGTGCCTTTGTGCTGGTTTGTGGGCTGTTGCTGCATCTCGAGCGCACAGCCCTTCCGGGAATCGACGTCTTCCCGGGGATCACTTCGTTCCGGCAGGTGTTCACGCTGTATCGGATCGGCGCCGTCTTCCTGTTGGCGATGCCGCTGTTGATCGGGCTGGCGACCTACGTGGTCCCGTTGCAGATCGGTGCCCGCGGCGTGGCCTTCCCGCGGGCCGCGTCGGCGGCGTTCTGGGTGTGGCTCACCGGCGCGGGGATCCTCATTTCGTCCTGGGCGATCGGCGGAGGCCTCGTGGCCGGGGGCGAGCAGCGGGCGGTGGAGCTCTCGTTGCTGTCCTTCGCCATGGTGGTGGTCGCCCAGCTGGCCGCGGTGGCGGTGCTCCTCACCACGATGGCAACCCAGCGGCCTCGGGGCATGAGCCTCGAGCGGATGCCGATCTTCTCGTGGTCGGTGCTGGTTGCGGGGGCCGTGTGGCTGCTGAGCCTGCCGGTGCTGGTGGCCAACCTCGCGATCAGCTGGGTCGACCTGCGCGGCCCCGACGCGGTCCGCTACGGGGCCGGTCAGCACCTGTTCGATCAGGTCTCGTGGGTGTTCGAGCAGCCGCAGGTGTTCGCCTTGGCCATTCCCGCCATCGGCGTCGTGGGGGAGATCCTGCCGGTGGCCTTCGGCACTCCGCAGCGGCGCTGGGGCGTCATGCTCTCACTCGTGGGCTTGGCCGGGGCGTTCAGCTTCGGCGCCGACCTGCAACGCTTCTTCAGCCCGGCGGCTCAGACGACGCCCCTGTATGTCATCGGCGGGATCCTGCCGGCACTCCTCGTCGTGGCCCTGCTGGGCGGTTGGGCCGACCTCGGCCGCAGAGCCCGCCGGCTCCCCCGCCCCAGCGGGCATCTGGCGCTGGCCCTCTCGGCGCTCGGGGTCTTGGTGTTCGCGGCGATCGCGGCCTTCATCCGCAGCCTCGGCGGGGCGGTCGGGTTCCTGCGGAGCTTCGCCCGGCACAACGAGACCTGGCAGAGCGACCTGGACAGGGCCCTGGCGCCTCTCGACGGGCTGCGGGGGACCATGGCCGCAGCCGGCCTGCTTGACCTCGTCGTGGCGGCCGCGGTGCTGGGCGCCGTGGCGGGGCTGTTCTACTGGAGTCCCAAGATCTTCGGCCGCAAAGCATCGCACGCCGCCGGGTTCGCTGTGGCGGGGATCCTCGGCGCCGGAGGGGTGCTCGTCGGCGCAATGGGACTCGTGGCCGGCTTCTTGGGCCAGCCGGACCGACCGAGTCAGAACTTCTCCTCGGTGGGCGCCGAGGTGGCCGCCGCGCTCAGCGCCGTCGGCGTGATCGGAATCCTGCTCGGTTTGGCCATCGTGATGATCTCGGTGGTGCGCGGGGCGGCCGAACTGGCGCGCGGCGCCTCGTCGGTCCCCGACCCCTGGGGCGGTTACACCCTCGAATGGGTCGCCGCGTCGCCGCCTCCGGCGGACAACTTCGCCGACCGACTGCCGGCGACGGTGCGATCGCCCCATCCGCTGTGGGAAGCGCCGGCCCCGGACGTCGCCGACGCCCCGCGGGGCGCCCAGTGACTGAGGCAGAGGTGGAGACGACTGGGCCTGTGGCGCCGGCGGTCCTGCCGCGGCGTCGGACCCTGCAGGTGGGGACCGGGTTCGCGGCGGCCGGCGTTCTGATGTACTTCGGCGGACTGCTGGGCGTCTACTTCTCCGAGCGGGCCGATTTCCTGCGGGCCAACCCCGGCCAGTCGTGGATTCCCGCCGGCGCCCGCGTCGAGCTGACGGCGCCCACCGTCATGGCCTGGACTTTGCTGCTAAGCGTGGTGACGATGCAGTGGGCCGTGCATGCGACCGCCCGCGACGACCGCCGGCACACGCTGACAGCTCTTCTGGTCACCGGGATGTTCGGCGTAGCGGTGATCAACCAGACTGCCTTCCAGTACGGGCAGATGGGCCTGGCCATCGATGGCGGGAGCCTGGCGGCGCCGCTCATCTACACGATCTCGGGCAGCCATCTGGCCCTAGTGGTCGTGGCGCTCGTCTACCTGTTCATCATGGCCGTGCGCGCGCTCACCGCGCCGAGGACCAGCGTCCACCTCGACGGCATGTCGGCGTCCGCGGTGCTGTGGCACGCCATGGTCTTCGTGTACCTGGTCATCTGGGTCGGACTCTTCGTGACGAAATAATGAGCCTCCTTGCGCCCGCGGCTCCGCGGCCGCCCATCGCCGCCGAGAGGACCCAGGCGTGCTGACCGCCGGGTTCAAGCTGTTCTTCGGCTTCGGTCTCCTGGCCGCCGTGGGCGCCGTCGTCTACGGGGTGGCCACGGGCGACCCCTCCGGGGCCGACTACATCGGCGTCGTGGACCGCGACGCCTGGAAGGGCGTGATCAGCCTGGGATGGCAGGGGGGAGTCGGCGAGCACACGGGCTTCATCGTGCTGGTCTTCGCCGCCCTGGTCAGCGGCGGGTTGGGCTGCATGCTGGTGGCGTTCCGGGACGCTGACGCCGAGTCGGTAGGCGAACTCGACCCGGGCGGCGAAGCACCGCCGACGGTCGGGCCGAGCGCGCCCTCCTACTGGCCGGCGCTGTCCGCCTTCGCCGTGGCGGTGGCGGTGATCGGACTCGTCACCCACGCGGCCATCTTCGTGATCGGGCTCATCCTGGCCGCCGTGGTGGCGTTCGAGTGGATGATTTCCGCCTGGGCGGATCGCGCCACCGGCGACGCCGGCGCCAACAGGGCGCTGCGCAACCGGCTCATGCACCCCATCGAGGTCCCCGTCCTGGGCGCCGCCGGCGTGGCGATCCTCGTTGTGGGCGGTTCGAGGGTGCTGCTGGCGGTGAGCGAGTTCAGCGCGGTGTGGATCGCGGCCGGCGTCGCCACCGTGATCCTGCTGGTGTCGATGCTGTTCGTCGCCCGCCCGAAGATCGGCAAGTCGGTCATCGCCGCGGTGCTGGCCTTCGCCGCCGTGGCGATCGTGGCCGCCGGCATCGTGGCGACCGCAGTCGGTACCTACGACCACGGCCATGGCGAGGGGCACGGCGCCGACGACGCGGCCGAGACCCACGAGGGCGAGGAGTGATGGGCCCCGGCCGCGCCCGCCGGGCGCTGCGACGGCTCTCGCTGGTGCTCCTGGCCGCGGCGGTCGCGCTGACCGCGGCCTCCTGCGCCGCGGAGCACCCCTTGGACACGCTCACCGAGGCGGGCCCGGACGCGCAGGAGATCAACGACCTGTTCTTCCCGGTCCTCGGGGTGGCCATCATCGTCTTCTTCCTGGTGCAGGGCGCCATTGTCTACCTGGCCGTGCGCTACCGGGCGCGCCGCCGCGCCGCTGCAGGGAGCGACGGCGAGGCCGACGAGGACCTCTACGGCGACGAGGAGTACCCCGAGCAGGTACACGGGAATCTTCGGCTCGAGCTGGCCTGGACCATCATCCCCACCATCCTGTTGACGGTGATCTCCGTGTTCACGCTGATCTCCCTCGTCGAGCTGAACAGGGTGTCGGCCGCCGAGGAGGATCTCCGGGTGACCGTCGTGGGCCAGCAATGGTGGTGGGAGTTCCAGTACCACCTCGACGGCGACACGTCGACGCCCCCCGACATCGTGACCGCCAACGAGCTGGTGATACCGGTCAGACAGCAGGTGCCCCTGGAGATCACCTCGCGCGACGTCATCCATTCCTTCTGGATCCCGCGTCTCAACGGCAAGCGCGACGCGGTGCCGGGCCGCACGCACCCGTGGGTGATCGAGGCCGACGAGGCGGGCCGCTTCATGGGCCAGTGCACCGAGTTCTGCGGCCTGTCGCACGCCTACATGCGGATGTACACCGTGGCGCTGAGCGCGGCTGAGTGGCGCCAGTGGGTGGAGGGGCAGCTCGCGGACGCTTCGCCGCTGGCACCCGGAGAGCCGGGCTACGAGGGCCAGGAGGTCTTCTTGGCGAACTGCGCCAACTGCCACGTTGTGAACGGCGTTACCGACACCAACCTCGACGGGGTGCCCGACGGTCCCGGAGACTACGCGGGCACCGGCGACTTCGACGCCGAGCCCATCACCTCGGCGCTCCTGGCCGGCGCAGCCCCGAACCTCACGCACTTTGCGAGCCGCACGACGTTCGCGGGCTCGATCTTCGACCTCTACGAGGACCGGGCCGAGCGGGTCCCCTACCTCGAGGCGTCCGAGCGGGGCTACCTGAACCGCGGCGACCTCGAGGCGTGGATCCGCGACGCCCCGGAGCGCAAGGCCAACGACGCCGACGGGGCCCGCGGCATGACGGCCTTCCCGGGCCTCAGCGACGGCGAGATCGACGCCCTCGTCGAATACCTGACGACCCTGCGATAGACAAGTTGCCCCGGGGCGGGACCGACCGAGCCGAGACCGACAGCGCGACCGACACCGACCGAGCCGAGACCGACAGCAGACATCGAAGAGACGCCGGCGAGCACCATGACCACCACCTCCGAACCTCCGCTGCAGCTCACCGCAGGCGAGCAGCTGGTACGTCCTTCCACGTCGCTCGGGGTGCTGTCGCGCCCGACCGGCGAGACGGGCTGGAAGAGCTGGCTGTTCACCGTGGACCACAAGCGCATCGGCATCATGTACGGCGCCGCCGCCTTGCTGTTCCTCGTGGTCGGCGGCGTCGAGGCACTGCTCATCCGGCTGCAGCTGGCGGTCCCGGGCGGCAACGTGCTCAGCGAGGACGCCTACAACCAGGTCTTCACCATGCACGGCGTCACCATGGTGTTCCTAGTCATCATGCCGATGGCGGCGGCCTTCGCGAACTACCTGCTCCCGCTGCAGATCGGCGCCCGCGACGTGGCGTTCCCGCGCCTCAACGCCTTCAGCCTGTGGGCCTTCCTGGCCGGAGGGATCTTCCTGAACACGTCGTGGCTGCTGGGCGGCGCCCCCGACGGCGGCTGGTTCGGCTACGCCCCCAACAGCGGTCTGGCGTACTCCCCGAGCCACGGCATGGACTTCTACGCCCTGGGCCTGCAGATCACCGGCATCGCCTCGCTGGTCAGCGCTGTCAACCTCATCACGACCGTGCTCAATATGCGCGCCCCGGGGATGACCCTGTTCCGCATGCCGGTGCTCACCTGGATGCTGCTGGTCGTGCAGTTCCTGCTGCTGTTCGCCATCCCGGTCATCACCGTGGCGCTCTTCCTGTTGAGCTTCGACCGGCTGTTCGACGCCAACTTCTTCAACGTGGCGGCCGGCGCCGACCCGCTGCTGTGGCAGCACCTGTTCTGGATCTTCGGCCATCCCGAGGTGTACATCCTCATCCTGCCCGCCTTCGGCATCATGTCCGAAGTCATCCCCGTCTTCAGCCGCAAACCCATCTTCGGCTACCCGTTCATGGTGTTCTCCGGCATAGCCATCGGCTTCATGGGCTGGGGCGTGTGGGCGCACCACATGTTCACGTCGGGCATGGGACCGGTCTCGGTGGCCGCCTTCTCCCTCTCCACGATGTTCATCGCCGTGCCCACAGGGGTGAAGATCCTGAACTGGCTGGCCACCATGTGGGGAGGCCGCCTGCGGTTCACCACGGCGATGCTGTACTCGGTCGGGGCGGTGGCGATGTTCACCATCGGCGGGCTCTCGGGGGTGACGCACGCCATCTCGCCCGCCGACACCCAGCAGACCGACACCTACTACATCGTGGCGCATTTCCACTACGTGATCTTCGGCGGTTCCCTCATGGGAATGCTGTCGGGGTTCTACTTCTGGTGGCCCAAGGCGTTCGGCTACAAGCTGAACGAGCGCCTCGGCAAGCTCGGCTTCTGGGTGTTGCTCATCGGCTTCAACCTGACGTTCGGGCCCATGCACATCCTTGGTCTGCAGGGAATGTCGCGCCGCATCCACAGCTATGCCGCCGACAGCGGCTTCAACCTCTGGAACGCCGTGGCGACCGCCGGCGCCTTCGTCATCGCCGTGGGCGTGCTGATGCTGTTCTGGAACATCGGGCTGAGCCGCCGCCGGGCCCGCGGTGCGCCGCCGATCGGGCCTGACCCGTGGGACGGGCGCGGACTCGAGTGGATGACCGCGTCGCCGACGCCCACGCACAACTTCGACCGAGAGATCACCGTGACGCGCCAGGACGAGTTCTGGCACCGCAAGTGGGGATACGACGAGGACAACAAGGTGGTGCGCGTCGCTGCTGCCGACGACGTGGCCCACGACGGGAGCGCTGCGGACGTACACCTGCCCTCGCCGTCGTACTGGCCGGTGGTCGTGGCGCTGGGCCTGCCGTTCGTAGCCTACGGCCTCATCTACAACCTCTGGGTCACCGCCATCGGCGCGCTGCTGATCCTGGGCGGACTCTACGCCTGGGTCTTCGAACCGCCCGACGACCCCGAGGCGCACGGCCACGACGACGGCCATGCGGCGGACCCGTCGGGCGATGCCGGCAACGGAGAGACCGGCGGCCCGTCAGCCAATGGAGACGGAGAGTCAGCCAATGGAGACGGAGAGTCCGCCGACGGCGCCGGAGGCCGCGAGCTGGTGGGGTCGGCCGCGCCCGGCGGCCCCTCCGCCGAGGCTGCTGAGGATCGGCCATGACCGACCTCGCAGCTTCCGAGCGGGCCGCGAGCGCCCCGACCGGCACCCCCCCGGCGCACCCGACCACCACGGGACTGTCGCACAACAAGCTGGCCATGTGGCTGTTCCTAGGCTCGGAGTGCCTGCTGTTCGGCGCCCTCATCGCCACCTACATGTTCGCCAAGTCCCGACTGCCCGCCGGCGAGCTGGGGCCGAACGACGTTTTCGACATCCCCTTCACGTCGGTCAGCTCGTTCGTGCTGCTGATGAGCTCGCTGACGATGGTGCTGGCGCTCTCGGCGCTGACGCGGGGCGAGGAGCGGGGCTTCCGGGTGTGGATCGTGGCGACCGCGCTGCTGGGCGGGACGTTCATCGCCGGGCAGGTCTACGAGTTCACGGTCTTCTACAACCTCGGGCTCGGCTACACCACCAACATCTTCGGCTCCGCCTTCTACACCCTCACCGGCTTCCACGGGGCCCACGTCACCATCGGCATCGTCATGCTGATGTCGGCGCTGGTGGCGAGCCTGCGGGGCCGCTTGAGCCCGCGCAACGCCGAGACGGTCGAGCTCATCGGCCTGTACTGGCACTTCGTCGACATCGTGTGGATCCTGATCTTCACGATCATCTACCTGTTCCCGCAGTAGAGGGGTCGCACGTTCCATGACGCAGACTCCCCCCGCCCCGACCGAGGCTCCCCCTGCGCAGGTCCGGCCTCCCGCCGACGAACACGACGGCGAGCAGCACGAGCACCCCTCGGACCGGCAATACGTCAAGATCGCCCTCATCCTCGGCGCCCTGACCGCGCTCGAGGTCGCCACCTACTTCGAGTCAGTACACCACCTCGGCGACGCGGCGCTGTACGCGCTGCTCGTCGTGCTGATGGTCCTCAAGTTCATCTACGTGGTGGCGTGGTTCATGCACCTGAAGTTCGACTCGGTCCTGCTGCGGCGCATCTTCGCAGCGGGCGTCGTGCTGGCTCTGGGGGTCTACCTGGTGATGTTGACGGCGTTCCGCATCTGGGGCGGCTGATCGGGCCTCAGGGGGCCGACGATGGGGGAACTGATCGACTACGACCTGTGGCGCTGGACGCCGCACCCGGAGGTGTGGCTGCTCGTCGCCGGCGCGCTGGGGGTCGGCGTCTACGTCGTCCGGTCGCTGGCGCCGGCGGCGGGAGAGAAGGTGGAGCGCCGCCACAAGGGCTTCTACCTGCTGGCCGTGGCGCTGCTCTGGCTCGCTGGCGACTGGCCCGTACACGACATCTCCGAGGATCTCCTGTACTCGGTACACATGGTGCAGCACCTGCTGATCACCCTCGTCGTGCCGCCGCTGCTGCTCCTGGCTACACCGGAATGGCTGGCGCGCCGGGTCGTCGATCCCGCCGGCCCGCTGGCACGGCGCCTGCTGCGCCCGCTCACGGTGGGCGTCACGTTCAACGTGGTCGTGGCCATCACGCACATACCGTGGGTCGTGAACACCAGCACCACCAACGGCGTCTTCCACTACACGGCGCACCTGGCGCTGTTCGTGACGGCGGTCGCCATGTGGGTGCCGGTGTGCGGGCCGTTCGGCGAACTGCGGCTCGCGCCGCTAACCAAGATGTTCTACCTGTTCGCCATGTCGGTCCTGCCGACGGTGCCCGCCGGGTTCCTGACCTTCGCCCAGACCCCCGTCTATGCGGCCTACGACACGCCGCTGCGGCTCTGGGGAGTGACGGTGGCCAACGACCAGCAGATGGCAGGCCTCATCATGAAGATTGCGGGCGGGCTGTACCTGTGGACGATCATCGCCGCCGTGTTCTTCCGTTGGGCGGCCCGCCAGCGCGCCGAGGGGCCTGCCGCCCCGAAGCCGGCCGAGACCCTCACCTACTCAGACGTCGTGGCGGCCTTCGAACGCGCCGGCGAGCCGCCGGCCGAGCACCGCGAGGGACAGGGCACGGAGTCGCCCTGAGCCCCCTAGCGGGCTGCTGAACAGTGCGGCATGTCCAGTGTCCGTCATTCCGGCGAAGAGCCTGCCCCGGACTCGATCCGGGGCCGGGATCCAAGACCCGGCCACCCGATTTCAGACGGCGGCGAGGCGATGCGGGCGCTCTTGCTGGCTCGCCGGCCCGGACCGCCGGCCCGACAGGCTGTCGATCAGTTCTGCCAGCGCGGCGGCGGGGTCCGGTGCGGTGACCAACGCCTCCCCGATCAGCGCCGCGTCGTAGCCGGCGTCTGCGATCACGCCGATCGGGGTGCCGCCGGGTACCCCGATCCCCGACGCGGCGACCGTGACGATGCCGTCGTCGAGCTGGTCGAACATCTCGGCGATGCGCTCTGCCTTGCCGAAATCGACAGTCGGTCGGGACTGCTTCGGGTCGTCGCGTTGGTTGACGGCGATCATGTAGGCGCCGGCCTCGACCGCCTGCTCCAGTTCGCCCTCGGTGCGCACTTCGGTCAGCACGTCGATGCGGAGCGTCAGCGCTCGTTCCTGCAACGACCGCGCCGCCTCGGCGCCGACGTCCTCGACGATCACCAGCATCGCAGCGGCGCCCATGTCGGCGCTGTCTCGGACGTGCTGGGGGGTCGTCAGAAAGTCCTTTCGCAGGACCGGCAGGCCGCTTGCGTCGCGCGCCCGCCGCAGGTCGTCGGGCGAGCCGCCGAAGCGGGCACTGTCGGTGAGCACCGAGAGGCACGCCGCCCCGCCGTCGCGGTAGCTGCGAGCGACTTCGGCAGCGTCGGCCTCGGGACGCAGGTCGCCGCGGGACGGGGAGCGGCGCTTGAGTTCGGCGATGATCGACAGTCCTTCGCCCGACAGCGCGCGCCGGAACTCCCACCCGAGGCTCGCCGGGTTCTCAGTGTCCATGAACTACCTCTCGGAGATCCGCGTGCGAGCGATGCCGCAGCGGGCCGCGCCGGGCCCCGAAGCCACCGCTGTCGAACCTGTACGGAATGCTACACGGCGGCGCGACGACAATAAGAGCGTGCGCGGATAGGTGGTCAGCACCGCCCCAGAGACACCGATCCGGCATGCTTCGCCGCTCGCCACCAGCACAGACAGGTTCGCCAAGCGAATAGCAAATCCCCTGTTCAGGGCCTATCCGCGCACCCTCCACGACGATATTGAAATACAGCTATGTAGTTACAGAGCTGTGATTGTATCCGAGGCACCGGGGAGCAGGCCCACATCAAACATCGGAAGCTCGTTCGGGGATCGACGGTCTGACGCTTCGGGGCGGCTGCCCGGTACGGTGCTTCGGTGCTTGACGTCCGCCTGCTGCGCAACGAGATGGAACGGGTGCGGGCCGCCGTTGAGTCCCGCGGCGACGACGCCGCGCCGCTCGGGGAGGCTCTCGGCCTCGACGTGCGGCGCCGGCACTTGCTGGCGCGCCGCGACGAGCTGCGCCACGAGGTGAAGCAGCTCTCGGCCGAGATCGGCCGGCTGCACCGCGACGGCCGTCGTGACGAAGCCGCCGCGTCCGTCGAGCGCAGCCGGATGCTCGGCGACGAGACCCGTGCGGTGGCGGCGCAGGCCGACGAGTTGGGCCGCCGCCTCGAGGAGCTGCTGATGAGGGTGGCGAACCTCCCCGCCGAGGACTGCCCCGCCGGCGCCGGCGCCGAGGACAACCCGGTGCTGAGGGTCGAGAACTTCACCCCCGACCGCTACGGCGCCCACCAGCGCGTCCCGCACTGGGACTTCGCCGCCGAGCTGGGCCTCCTGGACGTCGAGCGCGCCACGAAGCTGTCCGGGGCGATGTTCGCCATGTTCCGGCGCGAGGGGGCCATGCTGGCCCGCGCCCTGGTGCAGTTCGCTCTGGACCGCAACGCCGACAGTTACGAGGAGGTGCGCCCGCCCACGCTGGTCCACACCGCCACCATGACCAGCACCGGCCACCTGCCGCGCTTCGCCGACGACGCCTACCACCTCGAACGCGACGACCTCTGGGCCATCCCCACCGGCGAGGTGCCGCTCACGTCGCTGTGCCGCGACGAGGTGCTAGCAGAGTCCGACCTGCCGATGCGCCTCATGGCCCACACCTCCTGCTTCCGGCGCGAGGCCGGCGCGGCGGGCCGCGACACCCGCGGTCTGCTGCGGGTGCATGAGTTCGACAAGGTCGAGATCCTGGCCTACGCCACACCCGAGCAGGCCCCGGCGATGCACAGCGAGCTGCTTGAGCGGGCGGAGGGCGCGGTGGCCGATCTCGGGCTGGCCTACCGGATCGTGGACATCTGCACCGGCGACCTCGGCGGCGCGGCAGCCCGGACCTTCGACATCGAGGTCTACTCGCCGGGTACCGACCGCTGGCTGGAGTGCTCGTCGGTCTCGTGGTTCAGCGACTACCAGGCCCGGCGGGCCAACGTCCGCTACCGCCCCGCCGCCGGGCGCGGCACCCGTCTCGTACACACCCTCAACGGCTCGGCCCTAGCGGTGCCGAGGGTCTGGGCGGCGCTGACTGAGACTTGGCGCCGGCCCGACGGCGCTGTCGAGGTCCCGCCCCCGCTGCGCCCGTACATGCGCGGCCTCGAGGCGATCCGGTGAGTGGGGCGAGGCCGCCGCTCGTCCGGGGCCTCCGCGCGCAGTGAGCCCGCGGCGGCCGCAGACCGAGGCCGACCGCGGCGCCATCCGCCGCCTGCCGGTGCTCATCCCGCCGCCGGAGGCGCCCCCCGACGTCGACGGCTCGGATCATCCGGTGCGGGCGGTGACTCGGGCGGTGGCTGCCGACGAGGCGTCGTGGACCGCCGCGGCGGCGGCGGAGATGATCGAGCGGTTCGACGAGTTGGCGCCCGACTGGCCCGACCGCCTGAGCCCCGAGGAGTTCGTGGGCCTCCCCGACGCCTGCGAGCGCGGCCTCCTCGAGCCGTCGGCGCTGTGCCTGGAGGTGGGCTCGGGCACCGGGTTCGGGACGGTGCACCTCGCGGCGCACTTCCGGGCCACCGTCGCCGTGGACATCTCGGCGGGCATGCTGGCGCTGGCATCTCCCGATCTGGCCCCTCGCGTGCGGGCGGACGGGGCCTCGCTGCCGCTGCCCGACGACTCCGTCGACGTCGTGGCGTTGATCAACATGCTGCTGTTCCCCTCCGAGGTGGACCGCGTGCTGCGGCCCGACGGGGCCGTTCTCTGGTTCAACACGCTCGGGGTGCGCACACCCATCCATCTCCCTGCCGAGGAGGTGGCGGCGGCCCTGCCCGGCCGCTGGCAGGGGATCGCCAGCGAGGCACTCTGGGCGACGTGGTGTGTGCTGCGCCGGGCGGCGCCTGACGGCTGAACGCCCCTCAGGCACCCATGTCCGGCACGGCGCGCAGCCGCCGCCGAAGCCGGAGCCAGACGACGGCGGCGACGACGACGGCCGCCAGGATCTCGAACAGCACGGCCCAGCGCAACGGGTCGGACCAGTTGGCCATGCGCTCGGGGATGTCGGCGATGGTCCGCACGATCGGCAGCACGAACAGGTCGAAGCGGTAGTACGCACCCTCGACGGCCAGCCAGAGCACCCCGAAGGCCGCCAGGGCGATGCGCGCACCCAGCGGCTGCATGCTCGGCCGCAGCGCCACCAGCACGATCCCGACCACGATGTAGCCCGCCGCCACAGCGAGGCGGGCCGGTTCGGCCGCCGCCGCCCAGGAACTCAGTGCGGTCTGAGCGTCCAGCGAGAGGTCGACGAGGACGTTGGTCATCAGATTGCCGCTGAACACCTGCACCTCCCACCACCCGTAGAGAGCCAGGAAGCCTCCGACGACGACGAGAAAGCCCCCCGAGATGCGGTTCACATGGGGGAGGATGCGCCGCATCTTGGCGATCACCTCGGTCCGGGCGACCGCCATCGCCAGCGTCAGCACCATGATCACGGCGCACAGCCCGCCGCCGTAGGCGAGGAACACCAGCAGCCCGTCGAAGAAGTCCCTGCTGGAGAAGGCACTGACGACGGTCCCGAAGAACACCGGCATGGTGCACCCCAGCGACACGATGGCGTAGGACACCCCGAACAGGAAGATCGAGCTGAGGCGGCGGCTCTCGCCCCCGCGCTGCAGCCGCGGCAGCCGGAACTTGGGTTCGAACCCCCGCAGCATCGCCAGCCCGAGGATGCCCATGACGATTCCCAGCACGAAGGTCACCCACGCCACCCGGCTCTCGATGGCGCTGCGGCTGAGCACCGTCGCGGCGAGGGCGCCGATGGCGGCGAACACCGCCATGAAGCCACAGCAGAGGGTCAGCCCCACGCCGAGTCCCCGCAGGACGCTCTGGGCGGGGCTCAGCCGCTTGTCGCCCTCGATGCCCAGGAAGTACGAGAGGTAGGCGGGCATCATGGCGAAGCCGCAGGGGTTGAAGGCGGAGATGAACCCCGCCGAGAGCGCCAGGCTCGCCAGGGTCGTGAGGCTGACGGTGTTCACGGCCGCCCCCTCACGAGTCCCCGCTCAACGCCCGAGGTGCTCGGCGATGAGCCCCCGAAGGTCCTGTGCCTTCAAGCGCGAGGCCACCATGTGCATGATCGTGCCGTGGCCGTCCACCAACACGGTCGTCGGCATCCCCAATCCGCCGAACGCCCTGAAGATCGCCGAGTCGGGATCCTCCGCCAGCGGGTAGGTCACGCCGGTCCTCTCCGCCAACTCCCGCGCTGCGCCCGGCTCGTCGCCCACGTTCACTCCGAGGAAGGCGACGTTGGGGCCGAGTTCCCGATGCACGGCCTCGAATGCGGGCATCTCGGTGATGCAAGGCGGGCACCACGACGCCCAGAAGTTGATCACCGTCGGCGTGCCGGCGAAGTCGGCCAGCGAGCCCTCCGAGCCGTCGAAGTAGTCGAACCGCACGTCAGGGACCCGCCGCCGGTCCCCCGCCGGGGCATCCTCGGGGGTTTCGGGGCCGGTGACGGCGGCCGGGGGCGGGCTCGCCGGCTCAGGCGTGCCGCTCCCGCACGACAGCGCCGCCATCAGGGCGATCAGCGTCCACGCGCCCCGCAGGCGGCCCCACCGGCGACCCCCGGCGACCTCCACGCCTCAGGCCACCGAGAAGACGGTCTCGCCGTCGCGCCGGGCGGCGGTCAGCTCGCCGAGGACGCGGAGGTGCTCGAGGTGGGCGAAGGTCTCGCTCTCGGCCATGTTGCCCCATGAGCGTTCGGAGAAGAGCCGCCGCATGTATTGCGGCACGGTGCCCGTGCCCACTTCGCAGGCGGCGCTGCGGATCACGTCGAGGCGCTGCTCGTGGTGGCGCCGGATGGCCTTCGCCCTGCCGCGGAGATCCTCGAAGGGGTGCCCGTGCGCCGGCAGCACCTTGGTGACGCCGTCGATGGCGTCCATGCGCCGGAGGGAGGCGAAGAACCGCGCCAAGGGATCGGGATGGGGGCTGAGCCCGCTGATGTGCGGCGTGATGGTCGGCAGGACGTGGTCGCCCGAGATCATGATCCCGTAGGCGGGGTCGTACAGGCAGAGGTGGTCCTCGGTGTGGCCGGGCGTGTGGAGGCAGAGCCACTCACGGCGGGCGAAGCGCACCACCTGCGCGTCGGCCACGGTTCGCGTCGGGCGCGGCGTGGTGAACCAGCGAGGATCGTCCTCGGCGATCTCGGTCCAAGTGCGCAACTCCTGCTCCGGCAGCGCCTGGCGCCGGGTGCCCCACGGGTTGACCCGTCGTGCCAGCCACGGAGGCCGGTGCGCGTTCTCGTCGTCCTCCTCAGCGTCGGGGAGCTCGATCGGCTCGGCGACCTCGGTCGACTCCCAGACGGGCCGGAACGACTCGTGGGTTAGGACTTCGGTCCCGGCGAGGATGCGCAGGCGCTCGACGCCGCCGAAGTGATCGAAGTGCGAGTGGGTGATGACGGCGGTGTGTACGTTCTCGACGGAGTAGCCGGCGGCCCCGAGGCGCTGCTCGAGCGCCGCGAATGAGGCCGGGCCGGGCAGGCCGGGATCCACGACCGCCACGCCGCGCTCGTCCTCCAAGAGGTAGCAGTTGACGTGGCCGATGCCGGGCAGGCTCACCGGGAGCTGGGCGCGCAGCACGCCGGGCGCGATCTCGGTGATCTCGGCTCGGGCGGGTTCGCGTTCCTGGCGAGGCGGCCTCGGCGGCTGCTCGTCCGGTGCCGCGTCGCTCACCGGGTCAACCTACCGCCGCTGCGGGGCGCTCGAACCGCGGTCTATTCCGATGTCCGGGCCGGTGCGAAGACGGTGCGCCGCCAGTAGCGGAGCTCCTCGATGCTCTCGAGGATGTCGTCGAGCGCCCGGTGGCCCTTGCGTTTCTTGGGCCGCTGTTCGGCCGCCGCGGGATGCCAGCGCGCGGCCAGCTCTCTGATGGAGGACACGTCCACGACGTGATAGTGGAGCAGGTGTTCGATCTCGGGGAGCCACCGGTTCAGGAAGCGCCGGTCCATGCCGATGGAGTTGCCGCAGAGCGGGACTTTGCCCGGCTCGGGAACGTGCCGGCGGATCAACTCGACGGTCCGCCGCTGCGCCTCGGCGAGGTTCAGCCCCGAGGCGCGCACCTCGTCGGCCAGCCCGCTCTCCCGATGCATCTTGCTGACGACCTCGTCCATCAGGCCCAGCACCTCCGGCGGCTGGCTGACCACTAGCTGGAGTTCGTCGCCGACGCGGTTGAGGTCGTCGTCGGTGATGACCGTGGCGATCTCCAGGACGCGGTCGCGCTCGGCGTCGAGGCCGGTCATCTCCAAGTCGATCCACACGAGCACGGGCCGGATGCTAGCGAGGCGAACCGCCGAGGAATCGGGGCGAGGCGCCCGGACGCGCATCGGGGCAGGACAAAGCTGGGGGAAGGTTGGGCAACTCATCTGGACATCGCCTGAATTTCGAAGCGGTCCGCCGGGACGATTCCTGTGGCCGCGGCGCCGCCCTCGGGTGGGTCGTATCGTCCCGCCATGGCTGTGACTGTTCCCCTGCGCCGCCTCGACGCCGGGGCGGCGGAAGTCCTCGTGCAGCGCCTCGACGGGGGGTTGCCGCTGCCGCGGTACGCGCGGCCCGGCGACGCCGGACTGGATCTGCGGGCCTCGGAGGACGCGAAGCTGCCTGCCGGCGGCGGGCGGGCGTTGGTGCCCACCGGCCTGGCGCTGGCCATACCCGAGGGGTTCGCCGGCTTCGTGCAGCCGCGCAGCGGGCTGGCGCGGGATCACGGCGTGACCTGTCTCAACACGCCGGGCCTAATCGACAGCGGCTACCGCGGCGAGTTGAAGGTGCTGCTCGTCAACACCGATCCGCACGAGCCGTTCATCGTTCGGCGCGGCGAGCGGATAGCGCAGTTGGTGATCCAGCCGGTGGCCGCCGCCGCGCTGCATGAGGTCGAGGAGCTGCCTCCCAGCGAGCGGGGCGTCGGGGGGTTCGGCTCAACCGGACGCTGAGGCGCCGGTGGACTCGACGGCGAGGCTCGCTCTGAACGGCGTGCGCGCCTGCCATCGCCCGGGGCGTCGGAGTTCCACAGTCACGGTGATCTCACCGTCGGCGACGTCGTAGTGGACCCAGAGCCTGTCCCGTCGGCGGGCGCGGGCGAGGCCTGCGTCGCTGAGCTCGACGGTCGTCGCCACGAGTCGAGCCGCGACCACGCGGCTGCTCCGGTGCGCTAGGAGCCCGCGCGCCGCGTTCTCGGCCAGCGAGACCGAACGCGGCTCAGCCGGCAGGTGCAGGCTGATGCGGTGGGTTGCGGCAGCGGGGGCTGGGGTTCTACGCACAGGACTCCAGCGCCACGATCTCCGTCCGCCCGGCCCGGAAGCGGATGACCTCGCCCCCGGAGAGGTCGAAGGCTATGCGGAAGGCGGCGTCGTTCGGGTCGGTCGGAACGAACGTGGCCAGCATCCATCCCGCCAGGTACGGATGCTCCTCGACGACGAGCTTGTCCCCGAGGCTCGACCGGAGCTCGCCGAGGTGCGTGCCCACACCCAGGCCGGACTGCGTGCGCAGCAGGGGAGTGTCGATGTCGACCCTCTCGACGGTGCCGTGGTAGACCCAGAGCGACACGCCGGGCGGCCCGTCGGTCGGCGTGATCGCGTAGCAGTCGGCGCCGCCCGCCGGCATGCCCGCCCAGACGGTGCCGACCCTTTCGGCGGCCTCTTCGGGCGTCATCCCGAAGTACACCGATCCGATGCCGACCGTGGAGACCCTCGAGCGCTCGTCGAAGGCGGTCTCAGCGACGGTGGGCGTGCCGGCGGCGCCAGGGGCGGCGTCGGTGCTCGAGGGGGCGTCGGGCAACGGTGCTGCGACGCCGCTCTGGATGTCGGAGCTGTCGGGGGGATCGGCCGCGGCCTTCTCGGCAGGCGGGGGCTCGGCGTCGGCGGACTCGGCGTCGGCAGCGTCACCGGTGCCGGCCTCGGGTGGCTCCTCGGCGTCCTCGTCATCAGGCCGCTCGCGTTCGGCGAGATCTCCCGGGTTCGCGAGGATTGAGGTGCCAGTGGTGGCCCCGTCAGCGGTTCGGGCGTCCTCGGGAGCGGCGCCCGCACCGTCGGCGGCACCTGCTGCGGCTTCGGAGTCGCCGGCGCTGTCGCCGGCGCTGTCGCCGGCGGTCGTCGTCGTTCCGCTCGCCGGCCCGGCACGACCGGCCAGCGAGCCGTCGGAGGACTCCGAACTGATCGTGCATGCGGCCGCGAGCACGGCGGGGACTAGCAGCGCTGCAACGGCCGCCGCGGGGCCGCGCCGTACAAGCAGCCGTACACGCAAGGGTGGCATATCGCCAGATTACGGCGACCCGCTCACTACCCGGCGCACCCCGGGCGGGTTCGGGCCCCGGGGTGCCCCCGGTGGGATTCGAACCCACGGTCTTCGGATTAAAAGTCCGCTGCCTTGCCGGCCTTGGCTACGGGGGCGCCCCGATTATCGCAGCTTCGGGGCGCGGCGCCTCCGCCTAGCTGGGCGGGCTCAGGGCTTCGACGGCTTCGGAGCTGTGCCGGTCGGCGTCGCCCACGGTGGCCGGCTCGCCGACCTCCACGGCGCCGTGGGCGACGGTCACCCAGCGTCCCGAGAGGTTCGGCATCGGCGCCATGTTGAGTCCCGCCCGCACGGTCAGGCTGTGAATGACCCCGCCGTGGGTGATGACCAGAACCTCCGACGCGCTCCTGCTATCCGCCACTGAGGCGACGCGGCGCAGGGCGGCGTCGGCCCGCGCCGCTAGTTGCTCGTCGGTCTCGTAGTCGGCGGGCCGCCGCCCGCCGGCCAGGTAGCCCGGCCAGTCCCGTTCGATCTCGGCGCGCGTGAGGCCCTGCCAGGGCCCCGCGTTGCGCTCACGCAGGCGCGGCTCGACGTCGATGGAGGCGATCCCCGCCCCGGCGGCGATGATCTCCGCCGACTGCCGGGCGCGCCGCAGGTCGGAGCACACCAGCATCTCGAATCCTCCCAGCAGGGGTCCGGCCTGCGCCGCGTGCCGCCGGCCGCGGTCGGTCAGCGGTGTGTCCGCCTGACCCTGCCAGCGCCCTTGGGCGTTCCATTCGCTCTCGGCGTGCCGCAGCAGCAGGAGTCGGGTCACGAGCGGCGACGATACCGGCGGCCCGCCCGCTCCGGCGGTGTCGGCGGCGGCGGCGACTTCTACGCTCATGGCGTGGCCACCCTGCGTCTCTTCGCCTCCGTGCGCCAGGCCGCCGGCGTGGCGGCGGCCACCGTCGAGGGCGCGACGGTGGGCGACGTGCTCGCCGCTGCCGTCGCCCGGTTCGGCCCGGCTTTCGAGGAGCAGCTCCAGGCGTGCCGGATCTGGCGCAACGGGGTGCCCGCCGAGGCTTCGGATCCGGTCGGCCCCGACGACGAGGTCGCCGCGCTGCCCCCAGTCTCCGGAGGCGCCGGCGCCGCGGGCCGCCTCGCCGTGCTGTCCATGCACACGTCCCCGCTCCTGCAGCCCGGCGCCGGCGACAGCGGCGGCATGAACGTCTACGTGCGCGAGCTGTCCGCGGCGCTCGCCCACCGCAGGACCGAGTGCTCGGTGTACGTGCGCCGGTTCAGCGCCGAGTGGCCACCGGAGATCTGCGTCGAGCCCGGCCTGCGGGTCGTTCACATTCCTGCGGGGCCGCCGGGGGTGCCGAAGGAGGCCCTAGCCGGCACGCTGGACGCCTTCACCGAGGGCGTCCTCGCTGACATCCGGCGCACCGGCGGCGTCGACGCCATACATGCGCACTACTGGCTGTCGGGAGTCGCCGGCCATCGCATCAAGCACGCGCTCGACAGGCCCCTCGTCACCACGTTCCACACTCTGGCTAGGGTCAAGGAGTCGCCCGGCGAGGCGGAGACCACCGGGCGCGCCCGCGCTGAGGAGGAAGTCGTGGCCTGCTCCGACGTGGTCTGCGCGAACGGACCGACTGAGGCCGAGCAGCTCGTCCGCCTCTACGGCGCGCCCGCCGACCGTGTCGAGATCGTGGCGCCGGGCGTCGAGCACGCCTTGTTCTCTCCCGGCGACCCCGAGGGCGCCCGCGCCGCCCTGGACCTCGGCCCCGAGCCTGTGCTGCTGTTCGTCGGGCGGGTGCAGCCGCTCAAGGGCCTCGAGCTGGCGGTGCGCACCCTGGCAGCGCTCGGGGATCGCTACGGCGCGGCGAAGCTGCTGGTCGTCGGGGGCCCGAGCGGCCAGCAGGGCCGGGCCGAATTGGCGCGCGTCCGCCGCCTGACGGCGGCCGGCGGCCTCGAGGGCCGCGTGCGGTTCGTGGCGCCCCAGCCCCACCACCGCCTCGCCACGTACTACCGGGCGGCGGACGTGGTGCTCGTGCCGAGCCGGAGCGAGTCGTTCGGTCTGGTGGCCCTCGAGGCGGCGGCATGCGGCACCCCCGTGGTGGCGGCGGAAGTGGGCGGCCTCAAGGCGCTCGTCCGCCACGGCCGCACCGGTTTCCTGGTGGCCGACCGCGACCCCCGCTCGTGGGCTCAGCGGGTAGAGGAGATCCTGGAGGACCGCCTCACGGCCGCAGCGATGGCGCTCGAGGCCGCCGCGGTGGCCCGGGGCCACTCCTGGGACGCCACCGCCGAGCTGCTGGCGGGCTGCTACAGGCGCCTTCAGCAGCGCCGGCTCGTGGAGTGCCTGGCTTGATGGCTCGCCGGCCGGCGACGCCGACCGAACTCGACGAGATCGAACGACGGATAGACGCCTGGGCCGCCCGCCTGGAGGGCTCCGCGGCCTCCGTGGAGCGCGCCGAGCCGCCGTTGCGGCGTTGGTACATCCGCTTGGCCGGCGAGGAGAAGCCTGTGTTCTCCGTCTGGTTGACGCTGCGGCAGCGGTCGCTGCACTTCGAGACCTATTTCGTGCCGGCCCCCGAGGAGAACGCCGCCCGACTCTATGAGTACTGCCTGCGGCGCAACCTGAAGCTGCGCGGCGCCCGCTTCGCAATCGGCGCCGAGGACGCTGTGTTCCTGCTCGGCGAGGTCGCGGCCGGCGACGTCGACGACGACGAGCTCGACCGGATCCTGGGCACCCTCTACGAGGCCACCGAGCGGCACTTCCGCCCGGCGATGCGCATCGGCTACGCCGGCCGCTTCCGCGGCTGACGGGAGCCGTCGCCGTAAGCTCCCTGATATTACATAGTTACTCATTGAATTCACAGAGATAGTTGTCAAATACCATTTCTAACAATATATTGCACTCTGCCACCATATGAGGGGTGCCTGGACCGGCTCTCTCGGGGAAGCGACCCGGTCCGGCGCCCCTTTCGGCCGGGCGGGGCGCCGGGCGGGGCTAGGGTGCGGGCGTGGGCCTGCGGCTGCAGTTCATCGGCGGCGGCAAGATGGGCGAGGCGCTCCTCGGCGGCCTCATCGCCGAGGGCTGGGCGCAGCCGCAGGAACTCGCGGTGACCGAGACTCTGGCGGAGCGCCGCCGCGAACTCTCCGACAGGTACCCGCGGACGCTGGTGAGCGATGCGCCGCAGGCGGGCGTCGACGCCGTGCTGGCCACCAAGCCCGACGACATTGAGGCGGCTGCCCGCGCTCTTGGGGCCCTAGGGCCGCCCCGGGTGCTGTCGATCGCCGCCGGGGTGCGGACGGCCTCCCTGGAGCGGTGGCTGGGCGCGGGCACCCGGGTCGTCCGCGCCATGCCCAATACGCCGGCGCTCGTGGGTTCCGGCGCCTCGGCGGCTGCGCCGGGCGCGTCTGCCTCCGTCGACGACGTGAGCTGGGCCGTCGACGTGCTCAGCAGCGTGGGCGCCGTCGAGGTCACCGCCGAAGCGCAGCTCGACGCCGTGACGGGGCTGTCGGGCTCGGGGCCGGCGTACGTGTTCTTGGTTGCCGAGGCCCTCATCGCCGCGGGCGTGGCAGAGGGGCTGGCGCCGGCGGTGGCCGACGGCTTGGTGCGCGAGACCATCCGGGGCGCCGGCGAGCTGCTCGTGCGCGCCGACCGCGCCCCGGCGGCGTTGCGGGCCGACGTCACCTCGCCCGGCGGCACCACCGCGGAGGGGATCAGGGTCCTTGAGCAGGAGGGGGTCCGGGAGGCGTTCGCCGCGGCGGTGGCGGCCGCCACGAAGCGCTCGGCGGAGTTGGGCGGTTCCTGAGCGGTCCCGGCCGGCGGCCCCACCGTGGCGCGGGCGCGCCAGCGGCCGATTTGTTCGGCGTGTTGCGCCTGCGTACTGTGTCGCTCGCGGAGTAGGGGGAGGCATGGACAAGACACAGCAGAGGCCCCGGTTCATGACCGTGGCAGAGGTGGCGGAGTTGATGCGCGTCTCGACGATGACGGTGTATCGGCTCATCAAGGCAGGCGACCTTCCCGCCGTCCGGTTCGGCAAGTCCTACCGGATCGAGGGTGCCGATGTGGACGCCTACCTGGCGGACCGCTACACCAGAGCCGTCTGAAGCCCTGCGCTACCGCACGGTCTCGTTCCTCTCCGACTATGGGCTGACCGACGAATTCGTCGGTGTCGTCAAGTCGGTCATCTGGTCGATAGCGCCCGACGTCGGCATCGTCGACATCACCCACGAGGTTGCCCGCTACGACGTCCGCGGCGGCGGGCTCACCTTGGCTCGGGCGGCGCAGTACCTGAATCCCGGCGTGGTGCTGGCGGTGGTCGATCCCACTGTCGGCACCGACCGCCGGCCCGTCGCCGTGGAGGTGGGCGGCGGCTCGTCGGTCCTCGTCGGCCCCGACAACGGACTGCTGGCGCCGGCCGTGGGGCTTGTGGGCGGCGCTGCACGCGTCGTGGAGTTGCGCAACGAGCGCTACCGCCTCGGGGGGGCTGCCTGCACCTTCGACGGCCGAGACCTGTTCGGGCCAGCGGCCGGTCACTTGGCCCTCGGCGTGCCGCTCACCGACTTGGGCCCCGAGGTCGATCCCGCAGGGCTGGTGCCGGGCATCGTGCCCAACGCCGCCGTGTCCCCCGAGCGCGTCGAGGCGGAGGTCCTATGGGTCGACCGCTACGGCAACGCCCAGTTGAACGTGGACCCCGAGGATCTGGCGCACCTGGGCGACCCGCTGGCACTGCGGACCGCCGAAGGCCGGCGCTCGGTGCGGCGGGCCGCGACCTATGCCGCAATCGGCGCGGGCGAGACCGGCCTCGTGGTGGACTCCTACGGCCTGGTCTCGTTGGCGCAGGATCGCCGCCACTGCGCCGCCGAACTCTCCCTGGGGCCGGGGTCGGCTGTGACGCTCAGCCGCCTCGAGGGGGCCGAGGGCCCCGCCGCCCCGGACGCGCCCCCACGAGCCGCCGGTACCGTGGCAGTTCGTCTAGGAGGTCGGACAGAGGCACCCGATGAGGCTCAGCACCCGATGAGGCGCAGAACTCGATGAGGCGCGGCATCCGATGAGGCGCGGCACCAGCATCGTGATCGCATTGTTGCTGCTGGCGGTGCTCGTGGCGGGCGTTCTGCAGATCTTCTTCCTGGCGCGCTGAGCAGGCGCCGACGCTTTGTGAAATAGAGAAGCCTCACTAGCCTCACGCCATGCGCGCGGGCAATCCGGGGGCCGACGGCTACACCTCGATCCCTGCGGCTGCGGTGGCCCGGCTGCCGGTCTACCGGCGAGTGCTGCTGGAGTTGCTGTCCACCCGGACCACGACGGTGTCCTCGACCCGCCTGGCGGCCCTTGCCGGGGTGAACGCCGCCAAGGTGCGCAAAGATCTCTCCTACCTGGGGTCCTTCGGCATCCGCGGCGTGGGCTACAACGTCGAGCACCTGCTCTACGAGGTGAGCAGAGAGTTGGGGCTGACCCATGACTGGCCCGTGTGCATCGCCGGCCTCGGCAACCTCGGTTCGGCGCTGGCGAACTACGGCGGGTTCGAGGAGAGGGGCTACCCCGTGCGGGCGCTGGTGGACGCCGATCCGGCGAAGGTCGGCCGGGAAGTGGCCGGCGTGCCGGTGCGGCACGTCGAGGCTCTCGACGAGATCGTGGCGGAGAGCGGCATCGCGATCGGGATCGTGGCCACTCCCGCGGGAGCCGCGCAGGACGTCGTGGACCGCATGGTGGCCGCTGGCATCGGCTCGATCCTCAACTTCGCCCCGGTCGTCGTGAACACCGCCGACGGTGTCAGCGTGCGCAACGTGGACCTCGCAGTCGAGCTGCAGGTGCTCAGCTTCTACCAGCGCCGCCATGTGCCCGGCGGCCCGGCGGATCTGCTGCCTGGGCTGTCCCCGGGTCGGGTCGCCCGGACCGGATAGACCGGCGAACTCCATCGGCCCCCGGCGCCCGGCGGAAGGCGCCGCCGGTGGTCAGGCTCGTGCTTCGGCTTCAGCCTCGCGGCGACCTTCGAGGCGTCCGAGGGCGTGCAAAACCTCGCCCAGCTGCCTGTTGAAATTGTCCATACGGCACCCCTGCTCGTCGATGCGGGCGTTGGTGCTTCGCCAGAAGGCGAGCACGACAGCCACGATGAGCCCGGTGGCGGGCAGGGCCACGGCAAGGGCGGCGGCGGTCGTCACGGTGCCAGTCTGTCAGAAGTCCGGCGGCCCGGCCGCAGCGCGAGGCTCGCGGCCTTCCTGGTGCCCGGCAGCTCTGATGTAGGAGGACTGAACACGAACTTACATATAATCATAACACACGTATAGTGCAACCTATTCTCGCAGATTCTTTCGCTGGCCGACTTCCGAGCGGGGCCTACTCGAAGGGGATCGCGTGCCTCTGGCGGTAGGAGGCGAAGGCGTCGTCCACGACCTGCCCGCTCAGGCCGAAATCATCCAGCCGGTAGATGTGGCGTCCGTGACGGTTCTGCGGGTTCGCTTCGAGGCAGTGTTCGGCTGCGCGTTCGGCGTCGTCGTCGAAACCGATCCCCGCGTGCTCGCATATCTGGCGGAGTTGGGCGATCGGATCGCTGGTCAGGTCGTAGTACGAGACGTCGACGAAGCGGCCGGCGCCGGGCCCCGTCCGGACCTGCAGCGACCGGTCGGCCATCCGTCGGGTCTTGCGGAGCCAGTGCCGGCCGATCTCGAGCGGGTCGACGTGATCGCTGAGAATGCCGCGGGCGTGGGCCACCAGGCTGCAGAACGAGG
>JAPOYM010000093.1 GCA_026706565.1 bacterium | reverse complement strand
ACGCAACTCAGCGCAGGCAGGTGGCACACCTGCGGCCTGCGCCCCGACGGCGAGGTGGAGTGCTGGGGCAACGGCCCCGGCGGTGTGCGGAACCAGTTCGACGCCGCGACCGAGGGTGCGCCCACCGCGCCGCCGCCCGGGCCCTACACCCAAGTCGCCGCCGGCCAATGGCACACCTGCGCGCTCCGCCCCGACGGCCGCGTCGAATGCTGGTACAGCTACTAAAATGACCGCACGGCTCTTCTCCGGAGTCGCTCCAGCGGTGTCTGTTGTGGTTCTAGTCGGGTTGGTCCCGGTTCTTGCGCTCGGCCAGCGGAGTACCGCTGTGTACGGTTCCGAGGTTAGTGATACGACGACAAGGCTGGACGAGCAGTCGGCCGAGCCGTCTGAGCCAGCATTCAGTCACGACAGTTACCGGTCGGTTGCGGTGTCGTACAGTTATTTCCCCTTCGCTTGCGCTGTCGGGCAGGGTGGGGAGGTCGACTGCTGGGGCCACGAGTCGACGCAGCACCCGTTGCTGCCTGTCGGCTCGTTCCGGAGTCTGGCGTTCGGGAGCTGGCCGTTGTTCGAGAGCGGATCAGGTTGCGGTATCCGGCTCGACGGGCGCTTGGATTGTTGGGATTCCATCGCGGAGGCGGATGACGTCCCGGAGGGCGAGTTCGTGCAAGTTGATATGGCGGGAGGGTTTGCGTGCGGGATTCGTGTCGGCGGCGCGCTGGAGTGTTGGGGCGAGTTCCCCGAAGAGGAGGAGCCCGAGTTTCAGTCTCAGCTCGACACGTTGGCAGCGAGCGGCGAATTCAGATCGATCGATGTGGGCTTCAACACGGTTTGTGGAGTCTTGACCGAAGGCGAGTTGGCGTGTACTCCGAACTTCGACGCTCCTTATGTGGGACTCACGGACTGGACTCCTCCAGAGGGGACTTTCGCTGATGTCAGTGTCGGCCACGGGCATGGCTGCGCCGTCCGCGTGGACCGAACGGTCGCCTGTTGGGGGAACAATTGGCACGGCCAAACAGAGGCACCGGAGGGAACGTTCTCTCAGATCCACGCGAGCGGCATGTTCACCTGCGGACTCCGAACCGGCGGCGCTCTGGAGTGCTGGGGACAACAGGAGCGAGCGCTTTGTGGGGAATCCGACGGGCATCTCGGGTTTTTCGCTCTCGCTACGTCGATGTGGAACGACGAGGTGCTGCCCAAGGAGTGCCCTGGTTGGCGGGAGGGGCCCGCTCCGCTCGGGCCTCTTGCGGCGGTTGATCTGAGGAAGTCCCATCCCATCCATGCGCCCGGCGACGCCCGAATGTGCGGTATCGGGGTGAACGGCGATGCGATGTGTTGGAATGATGGGCGGTCGCTGCCGGTGCGGCCCCCCGCCGGGGAGTTCAGAGCGATCGATGCCGGACGTGGCTTCACCTGCGGCGTGGCCGTCACCGGTGGCGTGGATTGTTGGGGGAGGGCAGCCCGAAGCTGGGAGATGCCCGAGGGGTTGTTCGTGTCGGTGAGCTCGGGCAGGCGCCACGCGTGCGGCTTGCGCGCCTCCGGCGAGGTTGCGTGTTGGGGGAGGAACGCGCGCGGCGAGACGGACGCGCCGCGCGGGCTCTTCAGGATGGTGACGACAGGGACGTGGCTCAGCTGCGGGTTGCGCCCGAGCGGCGAGGCGGAGTGCTGGGGCGACAACGACTGGTGGGCCGCCAGCCCGCCGCCGGGACCGTTCGCGGATCTGACCGTCGGCGTGGAGTCGGCCTGCGGCAGGCGGCCCGGCGGCGAGTACATGTGCTGGGGACGCTGGGCGCACGGCCCGGCCCCGGAGGGTGTCTTCTCGGCGCTCAGCATGGACTACCACTTCTGCGGGCTGCGTCCGGGGGGGAGGCTGGAGTGCCTTGAAGTCCCTCCGGCCGAGCGCGGCGCATGGTGGTACGGGGCCTATCGGGGCTTCCTGTACTCCGACGAGGTCGCCGAGGAGGCTCCCGGCGGCCTGTTCGCGACCTTCGACGGGACCGGGGACCACGCCTGCGGGTTGCGGTTCGACGCCACGGTGGATTGTTGGTACGCCGGCACGGACTGGTGGCCCGAAGCGCCCGACGGCGAGTTCGTCGCCGTGTCGGCGGGGACGCAGCACGCCTGCGGAATCCGATCGGACTCCACGTTGGAGTGCTGGGACCCCTACGACCCGCCGGGATGGGGCCTGCCCAGAGCCGCGGGAAGCGCCGGGCCGCTGACGACGCGGCCGAGCGCTGCGGCGCCGCCCTCGGAGACGCCGCAGCGGCGGCTGGGCACATCGGAAGGTCTGGAATGGGTCGCTTCGGGCGCGCCCGACTCCCGATTCCGGGCGATCGACTCGGGGGCCTTGCACACCTGCGGGGTGCGTCTCGCCGGCTCGGTCCAGTGCTGGGGGGCCTCGGAGTTCACTCGGAGCGGGCGATTCGAGTCGGTGGCCGTCGGCGGACGCGGCATCTGCGAACTGGCCCGCCCCGACGATGATCGCACGCACTTCGACTTGTGCTCGGCATGGGTGTGCGCCGTCGAGGGGGACGGAGAGGCGGCCTGCTGGTCCGCCGGTGACTACCCGACCGGCGAGTGGCGAACGCTCACCGAACCCGAACCGGCACCCGGTCGAGTGGCCGCGCTCGACGTCGGCTTCGACGTGTGCGCGGCGCAGCGGACAGGCGGGGTGATGTGCGGCCGCGACACCGGCTGGGAGGGCACCAGCCGTCACTGGCGCGCCGGGCCTGGCAGTCCGGCCGACAGCCCCCGAACAAGCGTGTTCGAGGACCTGAGCGTCGGCTACGGCTGGTACTGGAGCGACCGCGACTGGGACGACGGCGAGGGTTGGCTCGACGACTACGGCGGCCCCGACAACCCCAGCCAGCACGCCTGCGCCATTGCCACCGACGGCGGGCTGGTCTGCTGGGGCACCAACGGCAACGGCGAGACGGTCGTGCCGCCGGACTGGTTGGGTCTGGCGCCCTATCGGGACGTGGCCGCCGGGTACCGGCACACATGCGCCCTGGATCGCCGCGGCGAGGCGGTGTGTTGGGGCGACGGCACCCACGGTCAGACCGACGCCCCCGCCGGGGTGTTCACGCAACTCAGCGCAGGCAGGTGGCACACCTGCGGCCTGCGCCCCGACGGCGAGGCGGAGTGCTGGGGCAACGGCCCCGGCGGTGTGCGGAACCAGTTCGACGCCCCGCCCGAGGGTGCGCCCACCGCGCCGCCGCCCGGGCCGTACACCCAGGTCGCCGCCGGCCAATGGCACACCTGCGCGCTCCGCCCCGACGGCCGCGTCGAGTGCTGGTACAGCTATTGAGGCACCCGCTCGACCGACCCTGAGGGCCGCGTCCGGCGAGGTAGTCCAGCGTCACGGCGTCGTGCGGGCACCGCACATCAGCCACGAGCAGCAACCGTCTTCGGACGACACCGGCACGGCACCGGTGGAACACCGCCGGTCAACAAGCCGGCGGACCGGCGCGCTCGTAGGCTGGGGCGGCACCCGAGGAGGCTTCCATGCGCTGGTCCAACCTGTTCGTCCCCACCTTGCGCGAGGCGCCCGCGGAGG
>JAPOYM010000072.1 GCA_026706565.1 bacterium | reverse complement strand
CCGGGGGATCATCGAGACCGCCACCATGGAGATTGTCGGACCGCTGGCCCCGGCCCCCCTCTGAGCCGCCGGTCAGTCGTTGTCGATGACGGTGCCGGTGGCGGCGCCTTTGGCGATGGTGGCGCCGGTGGGGTTGGAGAGGACGACTTGGAAGGCCTCGGCTCGTTCGCGCCGGACGTCTTCGACGATGACGACGTAGATGGTCCTGCGGATCGCGCCGGGCGGGATGCGCAGCGTCGAGTGCCAGACGCCGCCGTAGTCGACTGATTCGTGGGCGGTCCCTTCCTCGGTGGCGTAGTCAACGGTGACCGTGTGGGCAGTCGCCTCGCTGAGCGTGACCGGGAACTCCATCACTAGGCCGTCTTCGACCTCCTGAGCGTTGCCGATGCTGATGGTGGGCAGGTTCTGGGGCGGAGGCTCGTCCTCGTCTGTGAGAGTCGGTGGGTCAGGGGGCGGAGGCGCGTCGTCGTTGGTGATGGCCACCTCGAGGGGGTCTCCGGCAGCGGTGACGCCGCCTGTCAGACCCTGGCCCGCCGGTGCCCGCTTCCCGGCGCCGAGGGCGACGCGCACGGTGCGTTCGACGGTGTCGTCGTTGGGCTGGGCGGTGAGCAGCAGCGTCGCTTGCCGGGCGCCCGCCGCGAACGCCACGGCGGGGTTCTGGGTGCTGTGGGGGCTCTCGGTCAGCAGCGTCACATGCTGGTTGATGCCCTGCCCTGCTTTGAGCGTCAGGGTGTAGTGGTCGCCCACCGCGGCTCCGGACACCGCCAGAGGCGCGGTCAGGGTCTCGCCCGCGCCGAGGGTCCGCCCGACGGTGAGGGTGATCTCGCGGGTGCCGCCGTCCTCGGCTACAGCGTCATAGCCGTCGGCGGCGAGCGTGACCGTGGTGGCGTCGTCGTCGGCGACGGCGGCCGTGGCGGCGCCCTGGGCGCCCGACACGGTGTAGCCGTCGGCCGCTTCGACGGTGACGGTCAGCGACCCGTCGGCCTCGTCGGCGCGGTCGTCGACGGTGCGGACGTAGTAGCGGACCGCGCCGCCGGTCGGCACGGTCACGGTCCGGGCGCCCGTCGCCGCGCCGAAGTCGCCGGTCCCGGTGACGGTGATCTTCACGGTCAGAGGCGACTCCGGCGCGGGGGCGGCGGTGATCGTGAAGGTGGCGATGCGGCCCTCGGTCACCCCGGACTTGGCGGTGACGCCGACCTCCGGAACAGCCGCCGCTGGCGCCTCCGGCGGCGGCTCGCGGCACGCTTCGAGTCGGTCGAGTTCGGCGTAGACCTTCTGCCACAGCGCGTTGGGGCCGTCGCCCTGCCAGTTGGGCTCCTGGCGGTCGGGGCGGGCCTTGAGGTCGGCCACCGTGTAGGTGTCGGCGCCGATCATGGTGTCGCGGGAGCGGGTGAACGTGTCGAGCAGGTCGGGCCGGGCGCCGTTCCACGGGTCCTCGATCTTGGCCTGCACCTGCGTGAGCAGGGCGGCGTCGCTGGTGACGCAGGCCGCCGGCTGAGGGGCGTCGTCGGCGGTCGGGGCGTCGTCGGCGGTCGGGGTGTCGTCGTCAGGAGGGGCGGCTTCGTCGTTGTCGGCGATCGGGGCGGTGGCCGTGTACTGGTTGGAGGAGACGGTGTAGCCCTCGCCGCTGTTGACGGTGAGGGTGAGCGACCCGTCCGCCTCATCGGAGCTGTCGTCGACTGTGGCGACGAACAACGTGACGCTGCCGACGGTCGGCACCATCACGGTCTGCGTGCCGGTGGCGCCTGCTGCGGCGTAGTCGCCGGTCTGCGCGACGGTGACGCTCACCGCCAGCGACGAGGCCGGCGCCGGGACGGCGCTGATCGTGAAGCTGGCGTTGCCGCCCTCGGTCACCCCGGCCCCAGCGGTGACGCCGACTGTCGGCACGGCCTGCTGCTTCGCCCGCGGCTCGGCGTCGTCGGCGGCGGCCGGCGGCGCGTCGGCGACCGGCGGGTCGTCGTCGTCGGCCACGGTAACGCTCACCGACGATGCGGCGCCGACGGTGTAGGCGTCGCCCGTCTGGACGGTTGCGGTCACCTGTCCGTCATCGCCGTCGTAGTTGTCCGACAGCGTCGTGTGCGTGAAGGTGGCGTAGGTCTGGCCGGCGGCGACGACGACGGTCTCAGTCAAGAGCTGGGCCCCGCCGGCGGACTCCTCGTGGACGGTGACGGTCACCGAGAGATTCTGCGTCGGCGCTGGGGCGGCCATTACCTTGAAGACGACGGCGGCGCCCTCGGTGATCGCCTCGGATGGCCCGGAGATGGTCACCTCCGGAGGCTCTGCGGTTGCCGGGTGCTGCCGGCCCTGTTGCTGCTGGGCCTGCTGCTGCGCCTGTTGCTGCTGTGCGAGCTGCTGGCTGGCCTCCTCCTCGTTCGGGTTGTCGAGGCCGTCGAGGACTAGCACCGAGGCGTCGCTCTTGCCCTTCTGGTAGGGGTAGGAGTTTGCGGAGTCGCCGACGAGGTCGCGATCCATCAGCAGGACCCATACCGAGCCGCTGGCGTCGCTGCCGTCAACGTCGGTCATAACGGCGAGGCGTTGGGAGTCGCTGCCTGCGGGGATGGTCAGTGTCGTCAGTCCTGTCTTGCCGTCCGGCAGGAAGTCCCCCCCGTTGGAGAGGAGGTAGTAGGCGACCATGATGTCGTGGGGCATCGGTCCCGGATGGACGGTGAAGTCGAAGAAGACGGCGGAGCCTTCGGTGACTTCGGCTAGGCCGTGGGGCCGGACGTCGATCCGCGTCGGGGCCGCGTTCGGGTAGATCGTCACTGTGGCAGCGTCGATTCCTGCCGCTACATGGTCCTGATTCTCCGCCAGCGTGAGGCTGAGGGTGAAGGTCTCGGGCCCTTCGCTGACGGAGTCCGCGGTCGTCGGGATCATTATCGTCTGCCTGATTTCGCGGGCCGGTATGGTGCGCGTCCAGGAACCGCCCGTGTAGTCGCCGCTGCCGGCGGTGCCGTGGCTGGTCGTCACTGTGAAGGTGACCGGCTTGTCGCTGATGTTCCAACCCTTGCGGTCCGGGTAGCGCCGGGCCGTCGAGTGCCGGCGGGTGAGCTCGACGGCCACCTTGACCGAGCCTCCCTCCATGACTGATATGCCGTCGGAGACGAAGCCCACTTGGTGCTCGTCGTCGAGAATGGTCACCTTGGTCGGACAGCTGGGCTGGGCCGTCGGCAGATTCGGGACTATCAGGAAGGTTCGATCGGCTTCGGCCACGTCGTTGTCGAGGATGTCGAGTTGGAGTCGGAGACTGTCTTCCCCTGCCTGGATGATCGCGCGCTCTGCGCCGGGGTGCGAGTACTTGCGTACGTAGTGGCCCCGGTCCTGGCCCCCCGCGGCGACGGCTGTCACGTCCTGGTAGGCGAACGACAGGGGAACGGGGAATGTCTGGGCCGAAGACACGTTCAGTTGCATGTCCAGCGTTCCGGCCGCCTCATGCACGGTGTAGGCCTCTCGGGCGAAGCAGGCGGTGTATGCCTGTTTGTCCAGGATTGAGACGTTGGCGACGGATGCGCCTGGGCGCAGAGTCACCCCGGACGGCAGTGTGCTGAGGATCGACAGGCCGAACTGTTCGGTCTGCTCGGTGCGGTCGTCGTCCACGACTTTGATGGGTACGAGTACCTGGGTCTGTCCGGCCGGGATCGTTGCGCTGTGTGTGCCGCTGAAGAAGTCGACCTGCGACCCGATGGCGGTAGATCCGGTCGCTAGCATGGACACCTCGGTGTCCTCGGTGCGGGCGCGGGACAACGTGACCACTGCGCCCACTCCCTTCGTGCCGGTCGGCTGTCCCGCCAAGTCGAAGATGATCTGCCCCTCGGTGACCGTGTAGGAGGGCTGCGAGAACCCGACCGTGATCGGGCTCGTGTCCGGGGGGTCCTGGGGGTCCTGAGTGTCTTGGGTGTCTTGGCCGCTGCCTTCGCCGTCGCCCGTATCGTCGTCGGTGATCTCGACTCGGGCGCGGCCTCGGCCGTTGCCTGCGTCGGAGGCGAGGAATATGTAGCGCGTCGAGCTCAGTCTCGCCGGCAGCGAGAAGGTCACTGTCTCGTCGTCGTCGTCATCGTCGTCAAGGGCCTCCACAACGAACGTCGCCCCTGGATAGGACGGGCCGGTGAACGTCACCGCGCCGGTCGCGGGGTCGATGGCCACCCCGGTAGGGTCGCCGTAAAGGGACACGGTGAAGTCCTCCCCTAACGTGCCGCCTCCGAATTGGAGCGGCACCACGATGCTCTCGTGCAGTCTGAGCGCTCGTTCCAAGTGGATCTGAATGCGGCCGTCGTCGGTGGCGCTGCCCTCGGATGCTGTCTTGTCCAGATTGGTGAGTGTGACGGTCACATGGAAGTCCACGTCATCGAGGATGGCGAACGTTGCGGCATCGGGAGCGACGACGCTGACCTCCTCGGGCAGTCCGGCGGGGTCAATGGTGAGCGTGAAGGTCTCCTCCCCTTCAACGATGTCGTCGTCCACCATTGTGATGTCGAAGTCGTGACGGGTGACCCCCGCGGGGAGGGTCACGGTGACTGTCGGGGGGAGGAGGTAGTCGTCGCCCGCCGTGGCGGTGACGTCGGCCACGGCGATCCTCAGCGGGATGTCCTCCCCGTGGGCTCGCGAGAGGACGATGGTCGGCTGGCCGGGGCCTCGGTGCTCATGGACGTCGAAGTTGGTCTGCTCGAACCGGACGGTGATCGGGTCGGTGCTCTCATCGTCGATGATGGACAGAGTGATTCTGGGGGTCCGCAGCCTGATCCGGCCGCCGCCGAGGCCCGTCATTCGGTTGCGGATGCTGCGGGGGAGGCTGGTACTGATCGTCCGGTCGGCGCGTTCGGCGTTGTCCACCGCGGTCAGCACCAGCGTTGCGACCGATGCGCCGGCACCGCTGAACACCACCGCCGGGTGCTGGTCGCTGTACGGGCGCGTGGTCACCAAGGAAACTCCGGTGTTCACCCCGGGGCCCTGTTTGAGCGCGACGGTGAAATGGCTGCCGCCGGCCGTGGCCCCCTCGAACGACAACGGAACCGTGAGTGTCTGGCCCGCCTTCAGAGGCCTCAGCGCCACAGGGACGCCGATGCCCAAGTCGACACCTTCCTGGTTGCCGAGGCCGATGGCGAGGATCGCCTCGGTGCTGTTGCCGCTGCCGTTCTCATAGATGGCTCGCTTCTTCGCCCTGAACGTCAATTCCGTGTTCTCGTTGTCGATGACCGCCGCGGCGGCGGCGGCCGCTCGGCCCACGACATAGCCGGCGCCGCTGTTGACCGTGACCGTGACCGCTCCGTCGGGCTCGTCGACCGTGTCGTCGATGGTGGGGACTTCGAGGAGGGCCGCGCCGGCGTCGGGATCGCCTGCGCCGGGGATGGTGGCCGTCAGGGTCCGCTGGTCGCCGCCGGCGATGTAGTCCTGCGAGGCGGAGTTGTCCTCGCTCACGGTCAGGCTGACAGTGAGCGGCGCTGCCGGCACCGGGGAGGCAGTGATCTTGAACCGCGCCGGCCGGCCTTCGGAAGGCGCGTTCAGCGCCGTGACCGCAACCTCGGGGCTTGTGGTGGTCCCGACTCGGAAGACCGGTGAGATGGCCAGGAGGGGGCGGGCGGCGGACCCGGGGCGGTGCTGGTCGCTGACCGGGTTCTTGTTGAGGCCCCAGGCGCCGGTCGTCACGTCGGGCGTGTTGCCGAGCGGGTGGTCCGACGCCGTGCCCGTGCCGCTGCGGGTGCCGGTGTGCGGCGCTTCGCCACTGCCTGCGCCCCCGCTCTCGTTCCTCGTGTCGGTGGCCCGCCGCGCGTCCCAGGCGCCGGCCCAGAGTTCGTCGTGGTCGTCGGTGATCTTCGCCCCGCCCAGCCAGTAGACGGGCGTCCGCGGCGAGGGCTGGCCGTCGCCGCTCGGGGCGGTCATGGCGTGGTCGCGGGCGCCGACGGTGGAGGTGCTGCCCAACACCGCGAACCCGCTGGCGTAGTCCCTGACAGCGGTGTGGCCCGCAGCCGCCGTGGCCTGCACGAAGCTGTCGTAGGTTGCGATGTCGGCGGAGGCGGCGTCCCGCGTCGTGCTGGACAGGAACACCAAGCGGAACTGGTCGCCCGGGTTCAGCCCCGCCGGCTTCAGCGGCCAATTGTTGGGGACGACGCCCGCGTCGGCGATCCGGACGGTCGTCGACCTTCCAGCGGCGAGGGTCAGTCCGATGGGCAGGGTGGTCTCGTCGACGCTGAGCGTGAAGGATTCCGGGTTCTCGACGGCACCGTCGTACGGGATGGGCACGGAGAAAGAGGCCTTCTGCGCGAGGGGCGGGAAGGTCACGTCGAAAGGCCCGGGGGGGAAGTCACCGGCAGCGGCGGTGCCCGCAGCGGCCGTCACTCGGACCGTGGTGGCCTCGGAGAAGTGCCTCGACAGTGTTAGCACCGGCTGCACGGTGGTGCCTTCAGTGACGCCGTAGTTCTCTCGGGCGAAACCTACCTGGCTCTCGGGGTTGTCTTTGATGGTGACCGTGTTGGTGCTGGGGGTGCCGAGTTCGACCCCGTCGGGCAGCCCGGTGGGGCTCATAGTGAGGGTGAGGGTCTCGTCCGGCTCAGGGATCAGGTCGCTTACCAACGGGATGTCGATGCTGTGACTGGTGACCCCCGCGGGAATGGTCACGGTGAGCGTCGGAGGGAGGAGGTAGTCGTCGCCCGCCGTGGCGGTGCCGTCGGCCACGGCGATCCGCAGCGGGATGTCCTTGCCGAATGCTCGCGAGAGGACGACGACCGGCTGTAGGGGCCCCCGGTGCTCATAGCCAGAGGTGGTGGCCGTGCCGAACCGGACGGTGGTCGGGCTAGTGTTCTCGTCGTCGATGATGGCGATCGGCTTGCTTGTAAGGCTCAATCTGCCGCCGCCGCGTGTGCCGCCGACGGCACCGACACTGTTGTAATAGATGTTGTCCGCCACGAACCTGATTTGCCGGTCGGCGCGGTCGTTGTTGTCCACGGCGGTGAGGATCAGCCTGGCGACCGATGTGCCGGCGCCGCTGAAGATCAGCGCCGGGTTCTGGGGGCTGTGCGGGCTCGTGGTCACCAGGGTCACCCCATCGTTCACCCGGGAACCTTTCTTGAGTGCCAGCGTGAAGTGGGTGCCTGCTGTGGCGCCGATCGCCGTCAGCGCCAACTTGACGGTCTGGCCCGCCGCCAGAGGCCTCAACGACACTCGCTCGCGTAGGCCCAAGTCCACGCCTTGGTCGTCGGTGCGCGAGGCGTACCAGCCGATGAGGGCGATCAGCTCGGTTCTCGTGCCGTTGCCGCTCTCGTTGACGGCCCACTTCTTTGCCTCGACCACGTAGCCCGTGTGGTCGTCATCGGTGACCGCGGCGCGGGCGGAGGCCGCTCGGCCCGCCGTATAGCCCGCGCCGGGGGCGACTGTCACCGTGACCGTGCCGTTGGATTCGTCGATCGAGTCGTTGACGGTGGGGACCTTCAGGAGGGCGGTGCCGGCGTTGGAGCTCGCGGCCGCGGCGATGGTGACCGTTACGGTCCCCTCGTCGCCGGCGTCGAGGAAGTCCTGAGAGGCGGAGTTGTCCTCGCTCACGGTAAGGCTGACCGTGAGCGGCGCGGCCGGGGCCGGGAAGGCGGTGACCCTGAACGTCGCCGGTCGGCCTTCGTAGGGCGCGTTCAGCGACGTGACCGCAATCTCCGGATTCGTCTGATCGCGCACCTCGAAGATCGACGAGACCGCGAGCAGGTTCCGCGGCGTGCCCGCGGAGTAGTTGCCCCCGTTGATCGGGTCGGTGTCGGCGTCGCCGTCGGTGCTCCAGACGCCGACGCTCACGTTGTGGCCGGTGTTGCCCAGCGGGTGGTCCGACGCGGTGCCGGCGAGACCGTCGGTCCCGGTGCGGGTGCCGGTGTGTGGCCAGACGTTGTGCCCTCCGCCACCGTTCTGGTACCTCGTGTCGCGGTGATGCTGCGCATCCCAGGAGCCGTCCCAGAGATCATTGTGATCGTCGGCGATCTTCGAGCCGTTCAACCAATAGAAAGATATTTGATACCAAGGGGTGTAGATCGAATTGTTATTGTTGACTCGTACGTTGGTCGCGGTGTGCTGGGCGGCGTCGACGGTGGCGGTGCTTCCGAGGACCTGGAATCCGTCGGCGTAGTCCCTGATGTCGTTGTGGCCCGCCGCCGCTGCGGCCTGCACGAAAGCGTCGTAGTCGGCGATGTCGGCGGCAGTGGCGTCCCGGGCGGCTGCGGTCATGAACACGAGCCGGAACTGATCGCCTGCGCTCAGGCCCGACGGCTTCAATGACCAGTCGGTGGGCACGAAGTTCACGTCGAACACCCGTACGGTGGCGGCGGCGGGGTCCCCGAGGCTGATGCCGCTGGGCAGGCTCTCGGCGTCGATGCTGACAGCGAAGGTCTCCAGACCCTCGAAGGCGCCGTCGTAGGGGACAGGAACTTCGAAGGCCGCGCGGGCAGCCCCGGAGGCGATGGTGACGCTGACGGGATCCGCCGCGAAGTCGCCGCCGGTCGCCGTGCCCGAAGTCGCCGTCACCTCGACTGTGACGTCCGCGGCGGCGGCGCTGCTCAGCGTCAGCGCTAGCTGCGCCGACGTGCCTTCGCGCACGTTGACGCTGTCGCTTGCGAACTGGACAGTGGTGGATTGGGCAGCGACCTCAGACGCCGGGGCGACCACCAGCAGCGCTGCCGCCGAGGCGCCCAGAACCGCGGCCGCCAGCAGGCTGCGCCGGCCCCGGGGCCTCATACCATGCCGCGACTCGCGGGGGGGGGGGGTGGCTGCCTCGTGTCGCCATCGGCACTTCCGCGCTCGCCTTTGCCCTTGTCGCCCCGGCGGGGACTCGCGCCAGTCGTCGCGTTGGTCCTCGCGCAGAGAACGACGATAACTGTATCACGTCTATCAGAGGACTGCCGCAGAGGCCGATCCGCGGCGGGGTCCGCTACAGCAGGCGCTGCATCACCGTGCAGTCGAGCCAGCGTCCGAACTTTCGGCCCACTTCGCGCTCGACGCCCACGAGCTCGAAGCCGCAGCTGGCGTGCAACCTCACCGATGCCTCGTTCTCGCCGGCGATGCGGGCGACCATGCTGTGGAAGCCCGCCTCGGCGGCGAGGGCCGCGAGGCGTTCCAGCAGCGCCCTGCCGACGCCCCGCCGCAGGTGGTCGCGTCGCACGAAGACCGAGCTCTCCACGGTGGTGTTGTAGGCCGGCCGCGGCCGGTAGGGCGAGAGTGAGGCGAACCCCACGACGTCTCCGTCGCTGACCGCCACGATCACCGAGTGAGCCCCCGAGCGTTCGGCCAGCCAGTCCTGCTGCTCGGCCGCCGAACGCGCCCGCAGGTCGAAGACCGTTCGCTCGCGGGTGGCCTCGTGGTTGTAGATGGCCGCGATCGCCTCGGCGTCAGCGCGGCCGGCCAGGCGGATCTCCATCGGTCGGGACGCTACCGCCCCGAGACGACCCGCGGCCGAGCACGCCCGCGCCGCCGATTCGGGCGGGCACGGGCGGGGATTCCGGCGGGCCCGCTAGCATGCGGGCGGCTCGGCTCCCTTAGCTCAGTCGGCAGAGCGTTTCCATGGTAAGGAAAAGGTCGAGAGTTCGATTCTCTCAGGGAGCTCGCGGGCACGGCCCGAACCTCCAAGCGGCGTAGCTCAGTCGGTAAGAGCGCTCGACTCATAATCGAGAGGTCGCCAGTTCGATTCTGGCCGCCGCTACCGCACATCCGGGACCGGCCCGGGCGCGCCCGTGCCCCGGCGGCGAGCCGGGCCGTGGGGATGGCCCTGTGGGGATGGCCCTGTGGGGATGGCCCTGTGGGGATGGCCCGCCTGGGTGGGTATCCTCGGCTAGGTATCCTGCGGGGTCCCGCGCCGGCGGGGTCCCCGGTCGCATCCGAGGGCAGTAGCTCAACTGGTAGAGCACCGGTCTCCAAAACCGGCGGTTGGGGGTTCGAGTCCCTCCTGCCCTGCCATGGAAATGAACAGACAGTTTCGCCGCATGGCCCGCAAGCAGGGGGCCATCGACGAGGAGGGCGCGCCCGTCACCGAGCGCCGCCAGCCCGCGCCGCGCCGCGAGCGGGCCTCACCGGCGCAGTTCATGCGCGAAGTCCGCGCCGAACTGCGCAAGGTGTCCTGGCCCACCCGCGCCGAGGTCGTCAACTACTCGATCGTCACCTTGGTGGTGGTGATCATCCTCACCGCCTTCATCGGGGCGCTGGACTACGGCTTCGGTGAGGCGATCCTGAAGCTCTTCGAACGATGAACAGTTCCACCGAAGCGTCCGGCGCCGAGGCCGTGCTGTCACCGGGTCCCCTCGTCGCCGAGTCGGGCGTCGAGGCGGATCGCGCCGCAGCGGGCACCGAGCCGCACATCGAGGTCCTGAGCGAGGACGACCTCCACCGGGCAGCCGAGGCGGAGGCGGAGGCGGCCGCCGCCGCCGCCGCCGACGGTCCGGTGCCCCCGCCCGACGACGACCGCCCGTCGCGACGGCCCGGACGGTGGTACGTCGTCCACACCCAGTCGGGCTACGAGAAGAAGGCCAAGCAGGATCTCGAGGCGCGGGTCCGCAGCCTCGAAGCCGAAGAGCTCATCTACGAGGCGCAGATACCCACCGAGGACGTCGTCGAGTTCAAGGGCGGCAAGAAGGTGGTGGTCCCCAAGAAGGTGTTCCCGGGCTACCTCCTCGTGCGCTGCCGGCTCACCGACAAGGCCTTCCAGGTCATCAAGGAGACCCCGTCGATCACGGGCTTCGTGGGTCACGGCACCAAGCCGACCCCGCTCGGCCGCCGCGACGTCGAGACTTTCCTGGAGTCCAAGAGCAGCGGCGACGAGGCCGTCAAGCGCGGCCGGCCGCGGCTGCAGTTCGAGGCGGGCGAGACGGTGCGGGTGCGCGAGGGGCCGTTCGCGGAGCTGTCGGGGGAGATCATCGACATCAACGCCGAGCAGTTGAAGGTGAAGGTGCTCGTCAACATCTTCGGTCGCGAGACTCCGGTCGAACTGGAGTTCTCCCAGGTCGCCAAGCTGTGAGCGACGCCGGGGCAGCACAGAGGGAGAGTCGGCCATGGCCCGCAAGGTCGTAGCAGTCGTCAAGATCAACATCGAGGCAGCCAAGGCCACGCCGGCGCCGCCGGTGGGCACCGCTCTCGGTCCCCACGGCATCGCCATCATGGACTTCTGCAGGCAGTACAACGAGCGCACCGCCGATCAGGCCGGCCAGGTCGTCCCCGTGGAGCTCACGATCTACGAGGACCGCACGTTCAGCTTCGTGCTGAAGACGCCGCCCACCTCGTTCCTGATCCGAGAGGCCGCCACCGTCGAGAAGGGTGCCAGCGAGGCCGGCAGCGAGTTCGTCGGGTCCATCACCGACGCGCAGCTAGCGGCGATCGCCGAGGTGAAGCTGCCCGACCTGAACACCGACGACGTCGCCATGGCCAAGCGCCAGATCGCCGGCACCGCCCGCAGCATGGGCGTCCGCGTGGTCCGCTAGCTGGGCGGGACGACAGTCCGGAGGAGACCATGAGCAGGGGAAAGCGCTACAACGACGCGGCGCGGCGCTACGACCGACAGCGGCTGCACGAAGCCGCCGAGGGCCTCGACGTGATCAAGGGGCTGCCGACGGCCCGCTTCGACGAGACCGTGGAGGCGGCCGTCTGCCTCGGGGTGGACCCGCGGCGGTCGGACCAGATGCTGCGCGGCACGGTCTCGCTCCCCGCAGGCACCGGCAAGGACGTGCGCGTCGCCGTCTTCGCCGGCGGCGAGGAGGCGATCGCAGCCCGCGGCGCGGGCGCCGACCATGTAGGCGACACGGACCTCGTCGAGGCGATCAGCGGGGGCATGATGGACTTCGACGTGGCCATCGCCACCCCGGACATGATGCCGATCGTGGGGCGCCTCGGGCGCACGCTCGGGCCCCGGGGTCTGATGCCCAACCCGAAGAGCGGCACCGTGACCAGCGACGTGGCCAAGGCGGTGGCTGACTTCAAGGGAGGCCGGGTGGGCTACCGCACCGACCGACAGGGCAACGTCCACGTCCCCATCGGCAAGGTGAGCTTCAGCACCGAGGCGCTAGCGGAGAATCTGCGCTCGGTGATGGACGAGTTGAACCGCGTGCGGCCCGCGGCCTCCAAGGGGCGCTACATCCAGAAGGTGACGGTGAGCTCCTCCATGGGGCCGCCCGTCAAGATCGACCCGGCGAGCATCTGAGCGGCCCCGGCGCGGTTCCGGTCTCTGCGGGGCCTGCGGGCCGCCGGCGGTCGTGGCGCTGCGGTGGTGGAGGCAGCAGGACTCGGCGCTAGCCTGCGGGGCCGTACAACCGATCGTTCGCTGAAGATCTCCGGTGCTCTGCGGAGCTGAAAGGGCTGCTGCCCGCCTGACGAGGTGACGCCCCCTTCCCCTCGGCGCCGCGTGGTCTTCTGCGGCGCCGTCTGTGATTCCAGCGAGCCTTCCCAGCAGGACTCATCGAGCAGGACTCATCGAGCGCGGCGGCGCCGGAACATCCCTCGACCGCCGCTCTGAACCGAGCCCGGAGGCCGCCTTGACCCAGCCAGCGAGTGAACAGCCCCGAAGCGAACAGCCCCGAAGTCAGCAGCCTCGGACGCCCCGGCCTGAGAAGGTGGCCGTCGTGGCGGAGATCCGCGAGCGGCTGGCCGCCTCGCAGGGGGCCCTGCTGACCCACTACCGCGGTCTCGACACCGCGGCGATGGCCGATCTGCGCCGCGCGCTCGAGCCGCTGGGAGGCAGCTACAAGGTCTACAAGAACACCCTCTTCCGGTTGGCGGCGCGCGACCTGGGGATCGAGTGCGAGCACCTGCTGACAGGGCCCACGGCCGTGGCCTTCGTGGAGGCTGATGCGCAGGGCCGGCGCGGCGACCCGGCGGCGGTGGCGAAGGCGCTGTTCGATTTCCAGCGCGCCGACCGCCGGCTCGTGGTCAAGGGCGGCCTCCTCGGCGCCCGCCCGGTCGGCCCCGAGGCGGTGGAGCAGCTCTCGAAGCTGCCGCCGGCGGAGCAGCTGCAGGCTCAGATAGCGGGGGCGCTGGCGAGTCCCCTGCAGGGCTTCGGCGGCCTGTTGGCCGCGCCGCTGCGGACCTTCGCCGGGTTGGCCGCGGCCCCGGCCCGCAGCTTCGCCGGCCTGCTCGCCGCCCTGATCCGCGAGCGCTCGGAGAGCTGAGCCGCCCCGAGCCCCGGCCCTCCGGCCGCGCGCCGAGGAGCCGCTGAGGCCGCACCGAACCACGACGAACCAACGACGAACCACCGACTAATCAACGACGACCCAACGACGAACCAACGACGAACCAACGACAAGGAGAGTCCACCATGACCAAGATCGATGAGGTTCTCGAGACCATCGGCAACATGACTGTGCTGGAGTTGAGCGAGCTGCTGAAGGAGTTCGAGGAGCGTTTCGGCGTCACCGCCGTCGCCCCCGTGGCTGCGGTGCCTGCGGCCGCGCCCGCCGCCGGCGCAGCGCCCGAAGCCGAGCCGGAGGAGGAGCAGACCGCCTTCGACGTGGTGCTCGCCGAGATCGGCGACAAGAAGATCCAGGTCATCAAGGAGGTCCGCGCGCTCACGAGCCTCGGGCTGAAGGAGGCCAAGGAGCTAGTGGACACGGCGCCGAAGCCGGTGCTGCAGGCGGTGCCGCGCGAGGAGGCCGACAAGGCCGCCGAAGCCCTCGAAGCAGCGGGCGCCGTCGTCAAGGTCTCCTAGATCTCGGGCGGGAGCTCGGGCGGGAGCGCGGAAGAAATCCCGCGGCGGGCGCCGCCGGGGGTTGTCCGGCGCGCCGGCGGGCACTATATTAGACGCGCCGTGCAGCCGCCTCCCGCGTAGTCATACCCGTTTTCTGCTGTCTGGAAACTCGGGTTCTCAACCTCGTGGCACCGTCGCGCGCCCCCAAGTCGGTCATGTGCTTACCCAGGAGTGAGATGTGGCATCTCCATCGATCGCCCAGCGTCCCCCGTCCGCTCGCCGGCGCTACTCGTTCGGCAACCTCGGGGAGGTCCTCGACCTCCCCGATCTGATCGCGATCCAGCGCGACTCCTTCGACTGGTTCCTGCAGAGGGGCCTCTCGGAGGTCTTCTCCGACATCAGTCCCATCAAGGACTACTCCGACAACCTGCTCCTGGAGTTCGAATTCGACCCCAGCGACGAGTTCCTGCTCATGGAGCCCAAGTTCTCGGTGGAGGAGTGCAAGGAGAAGGACATGACCTACAGCGCTCCCGTGTTCGTGCGGGCGCGCTTCCTGAACCGCCACACCGGCGAGATCAAGGAACAGGTCGTGTTCATGGGGGACTTCCCCAAGATGACCCCCAAGGGCACCTTCATCATCAACGGCACCGAGCGGGTGGTTGTGTCGCAACTCGTGCGGTCGCCCGGCGTCATCTTCCAGCCCGGTGAGCGCTACCGGCTGCGGAACATGTCCAAGCACCAGCTCGTGACCGGGACGATCCATCCCTACCGCGGCGAGTGGATCGAGTTCGACGTCGAGCACCGGCCCGGGCGGGACGTCAGCGCCGGCGTGCGGGTGGCGCGCAAGCGTCGCCTCAGCCTGTTCACGTTCCTGACGGCGCTGGGGTTCGGCGACGAGGACACCTACCCCGGCTTCTTCGACCGCTTCGTGGCCTACTTCGACTTCCTGGCCCCGCAGTGGGAGAACGAGAAGGGCCACGAGTTGTCCCGTGACGACGCCCTCATCGAGATCTACAAGCGGGTGCGGCCCGGCGACCAGCCCAGCGCCGAGGCAGCCCGCGCCTACTTCGCCGGCGCCTACTTCGACCCGCGCCGTTACGACCTCTCGCGAGTAGGGCGCTACAAGCTGAACCGCAAGCTCGGCAAGGAGGTCGAGCGCATCCGGGAGATCTTCGACATCGACCTCGAGGCCCCCGAGCCCGGTCAGGCCACCCTGAGCGTCGCCGAACTGCTGGCTACCTCCACCTACCTGCTGCACCTGGTCCGCTACGAGCAGGGCTACCGGCTCGACGACCAGGACCACTTCGCCAACCGCCGGATCCGGTCGGTCGGCGAGCTGATCCAGAACCAGGTGCGGATCGGCCTCTCGCGCATGGAGCGGGTCGTGCGCGAGCGCATGACCACCCAGGACATGGAGGCCATCACCCCCGAGACGCTCATCAACATCCGCCCGGTCGTGGCCGCCATCAAGGAGTTCTTCGGCACCAGCCAGCTCAGCCAGTTCATGGACCAGGTGAACCCCCTGTCGGGGCTGACCCACCGGCGCCGGCTCTCGGCTCTGGGGCCCGGGGGCCTGTCACGGGAGCGCGCCGGCTTCGAGGTGCGCGACGTGCACTTCAGCCACTACGGCCGGATGTGCCCCATCGAGACCCCGGAAGGACCCAACATCGGGCTGATCGGGGCGCTCGCCACCTACGGCCGGATCAACGAGCACGGCTTCATCGAGACGCCGTACCGCGTGGTGCGCGAGAGCCAGGTGACCAACGAGGTGGAGTACCTCACCGCCGACGAGGAGGAGGAGTACGTCGTGGCGCAGGCCAACGCGCCGCTGAACCCCGACGGCACCTTCCGCAACCCGCGCGTGCTGGCACGGCGCTCCCCGCAGGCCGCCTCGCTGGAGGACCTCAAGCTGCAGCTGGAGGAGGAGCACTTCTTCGGCGCCACGACCGAGATCGTCTTCGCCCCGCCCAGCGACATCGAGCGGATGGACGTCTCACCCAAGCAGATCGTCTCGGTGGCGACCGCGCTCATCCCGTTCGTCGAGCACGACGACGCCAACCGGGCGCTGATGGGCGCCAACATGCAGCGCCAGGCCGTGCCGCTGCAGCGCGCCGAGGCTCCCTACATCGGCACCGGCATCGAAAGCCGGGCGGCACGCGACGCGGCCGACGTGATCCTGGCTCTCGACGACGGCGAGGTGATCGATCTCGACGGGCGGGCGATCACGATGCACTACGACAACCTCGGCCGCGTCGAGCACCCGCTGGCGCGCTTCGCCCGTTCCAACCAGGACACCTGCATCCGCCAGCACGCCCTGGTGCAGGCCGGCGACCGGGTCGTCGAGGGCTCACTGCTGGCCGACGGTCCCTCCTCGGATCACGGCGAGCTGGCGCTGGGGAAGAACGTCCTCGTGGCGTACATGTCCTGGGAGGGTTACAACTTCGAGGACGCCATCATCGTCAGCGAACGGCTGGTCCGCGACGACGTTCTCACCTCCATCCACATCCACGAGCACGAGATCGACGCCCGCGAGACCAAGCTCGGAGCCGAGGAGATCACCCGGGACATCCCCAACCTGTCCGACGAGGTGCTCGTCGACCTCGACGACGAGGGCCTCGTGCGCGTGGGCGCCGAGGTGGGCCCCGGCGACATCCTGGTGGGCAAGGTCACGCCCAAGGGCGAGACGGAGCTCACCCCCGAGGAGCGCCTGCTGCGCGCCATCTTCGGCGAGAAGGCGCGCGAGGTGCGGGACACCTCGCTGAAGGTCCCCCACGGCGACGCCGGCAAGGTGATCGACGTGAAGGTCTTCCGGCGGGAGGACGACCACGAGCTGCCGCCCGGCGTGAACGAGCTGGTGCGCGTCCACGTGGCGCAGAAGCGCAAGATCAGCGTCGGCGACAAGCTGGCCGGCCGCCACGGCAACAAGGGCGTGATCGCCAGGATCCTGCCGGTCGAGGACATGCCGTTCCTGGCCGACGGCACGCCTGTGGACGTGATCCTGAACCCCCTCGGCGTGCCCTCGCGGATGAACGTGGGTCAGATCCTGGAGGCGCACCTCGGCTACGCGGCTCGCTGGGGATGGCAGCTGAACGGCGAGGCGGTGGGCGACGAGCCGGTGCGCGGCACCGAGAAGAAGACGCGCCCGACCACGCCGCCGTCGGTGTTCATCGAGACGCCGGTCTTCGACGGCGCCCGCTGGGACGACGCCCCGACGCTCGGCCCGACCGGCGACAAGCCGTCCATCCGCGCACTGCTGGAGAACATGCGACCGGAGGCCGAGGACGGGACGCGCCTGGTGGGCGCCGACGGCAAGGCCGTCCTCTACAACGGCCGCACCGGCGAACCCTTCGACCAGCGGGTGACCGTCGGCTACGCCTACATCCTGAAGCTGGCCCACTTGGTGGACGACAAGATCCATGCGCGTTCCACCGGCCCGTACTCGATGATCACCCAGCAGCCGCTGGGCGGGAAGGCGCAGTTCGGGGGCCAGCGGTTCGGCGAGATGGAGGTCTGGGCGCTCGAGGCCTACGGCGCCGCCTACTGCCTGCAGGAATTGCTGACCGTCAAGTCCGACGACGTGCTGGGCCGCGTGAAGGTCTACGAGGCCATCGTCAAGGGCACCAACATGCCCGACCCCGGCATCCCGGAGAGCTTCAAGGTGCTCATCAAGGAGATGCAGGCCCTGTGCATGGAGGTGGAAGTCTACTCGAGCGCCGGCGAGGAGATCGAGATCAAGGAGATCGACGAGGACATCTACTGGACCACCGAGGAACTGGGCATCGACATCTCGCGCCCGGAGCGGGGGTCCGACGAGGAGGATGCCCGTCGCGAGGCCGAACGCCGGGCGCGTGAACTCGCCGGTGACCGGCCGGCCTACGCCGCCAGGAGGGAGATGTAGGGATGGATCAGGATCGCCGGAACACCTCCAGCGCCCTCGACGTCAACGAGTTCGGGCGTCTTCGTATCGGCCTGGCCACGGCGGACTCGATCCGCACGTGGTCCAACGGCGAGGTGAAGAAGCCCGAGACCATCAACTACCGGACCCTCAAGCCGGAGAAGGACGGGCTCTTCTGCGAGAAGATCTTCGGCCCGCAGAAGGACTGGGAGTGCACCTGCGGCAAGTACAAGCGCATTCGCTTCCGCGGCATCATCTGCGAGCGCTGCGGCGTGGAGGTGACCCGCACGAAGGTGCGCCGGGAGCGCATGGGCCACATCGAGCTGGCGGCGCCGGTGGTGCACATCTGGTACCTGCGCGGCACGCGCTCGTGGCTGGCCTACCTGCTGACGGGGACCGAGCCCCGCCAAGAGGTGAAGGCCAAGCAACTCGAGAAGGTCGTCTACTTCGCCGCCCACCTGGTTGTGCACGTGGACGCCGAGCGCCGCGATGCCGATCTGGGTGAACTCGAGCGGGACATGCACGAGGAACTGCGCATCGTCCGCACCGAGTTCGACGAGCGTCGCGACGAGATCCAGCGGGCGCTCGAGGAGGAACTCGCCGAACTCGAGGAGGGCGGCGGGACCGGCGCGGACATCCGCAACCGGCGCGCCGCCGCCGAGCGCGAGCTGGAGGAACTGCAGGAACTGCGCACCGAGGAACTCGAGAAGATCCAGAACGCCTTCGAGATCTTCAGGGATCTCCACTCGCGCCAGATCATCGAGGACGAGGAACTCTGGAGCGAGTTGACGTACCGCTACCAGGACTACTTCGAGGGCGGGATGGGCGCGGACGCCATCGCCCGGCTCATCGACGAGTCCGACTTCGATGCTCAGGAGGAGGAACTGCGCCTGATGGTGTCGCCCCCCGAGGGCACCAAGCCGCTGTCGGCGCAGCGCAAGCACAAGGCGATCCGTCGCCTGCGGATCGTGAGCGCCTTCAACACCCGCGACGAGCACGGGCGCCGGATCAACGACCCGCGGGCGATGATCCTGGACGTGGTGCCGGTCATCCCGCCGGACCTGCGTCCCATGGTGCAACTCGACGGTGGACGGTTCGCCACCTCGGACCTGAACGACCTCTACCGGCGCGTCATCAACCGGAACAACCGCCTGAAGCGCCTGCTGGACCTGGGGGCGCCGGAGATCATCGTCAACAACGAGCGGCGGATGCTGCAGGAGGCCGTGGACGCGCTGTTCGACAATGGCCGCCGGGGCCGCCCGGTCACCGGGCCGGGCAACCGCCCGCTCAAGTCGCTCTCGGACATGCTGAAGGGCAAGCAGGGCCGGTTCCGTCAGAACCTGCTGGGCAAGCGTGTGGACTACTCGGGACGTTCGGTGATCGTCGTGGGGCCCACGCTCAAGTTCCACCAGTGCGGCCTGCCGCGCCTCATGGCACTCGAGCTGTTCAAGCCGTTCGTCATGAAGAACCTCGTGGAGCAGGAGCTGGCGCCGAACATCAAGTCTGCCAAGCGCATGGTCGAGCGCCGCCGTCCGGCGGTCTGGAGCGTCCTGGAGGAGGTCATCAAGGAGCACCCGGTGCTACTGAACCGGGCGCCCACCCTGCACCGACTCGGCATCCAGGCCTTCGAGGCGGTGCTGGTCGGCGGCAAGGCGATCCAGATCCACCCGCTGGTCTGCGCCGCCTTCAACGCCGACTTCGACGGGGATCAGATGGCCGTGCACCTGCCGCTGTCCTCGGAGGCGCAGGCCGAGGCCCGCGTGCTCATGCTCTCGGCCAACAACGTCCTGTCGCCGGCGCACGGCGCACCGCTCGTGACGCCCACCCAGGACATGATCATCGGCACCTACTACCTCACCCTGCTGAATCCCGAGGGGCGTGGTGCCGGCCGGGTCTTCCGCGATGCCGACGAGGTGATGTTCGCCTACGAGGCCGGCCAGGTGGAGTTGCATGCGGCGATCGAGTACCGCGTGCCCGAACTGCAGCGGCCCGCCGCCGGCGGCGAGGATGCGGCCGAGGGCAACGGCAGGGCCGCCTACGAACCCACCACGGTCGGGCGGATCCTGCTGAACCAGCAGCTGCCGGAGGACTTCGGATTCATCAACGAGGAGTTGCGGCGGCCGGCGGTGGGCCGGGTCGTCGAGCGCCTCGCCCGCAACTACCCCAAGGCGGAGGTGGCGCGCAGCCTCGACGGTCTGAAGGACCTGTGCTTCCGGTTCGCCACGCAGTCGGGCCTCACGATCTCCCTCGACGACATCAAGGTGCCGGCCGACAAGCCGCGGATCCTGGAGCGCCGCGAGCGGCAGGCGCAGTCCACGGAGAACCAGTTCCGCCGCGGGATCATCTCCGACGGCGAGCGGCGCCAGAAGGAGATCGAGACCTGGCTGGAGGCCACCCAGGAGGTGCAGGACGAGATGGTCGAGGCCCTGGGCGGCGAGGGCCTCAACCCCCTGAACATGATGGTGGACTCCGGCGCACGCGGGAACATGATGCAGTTGCGTCAGATCGCCGGGATGCGCGGCGTGGTGGCCAACCCGCGCGGCGACATGATCTCCCGCCCGATCAAGTCGAACTACCGCGAGGGGCTGTCGGTGCTGGAGTACTTCATCTCCACGCCGGGCGCCCGCAAGGGCCTCGTCGACACGGCGTTGCGCACCGCCGACTCGGGCTATCTCACGCGCCGCCTCGTGGACGTCGCCCAGGAGCTCATCATCAACGACGAGGACCCCTTCGAGAACAGCGAGCCCACCCCGGGGATCTACGTCGATCTGCGTTCCGCCGACCGGCCCCTCGAGGTCCGGCTGCTGGGCCGGGTGCTGGCCGACGGGGTCGTGCTCGAGGACGGTGCCAGCGTGGCGGCCGGTGAGATGGTGACCCGCCGGCTGATGGAGCAGATGGAGCGCGACCCCGCGCTCGAGCGGGTGCGGGTCCTGTCGCCGCTGACCGACAACTCCCTGCACGGCATCTCCGCCAAGTCCTACGGCATGTCGCTCGCCACCGGCGCCCTCATCGAGACGGGCGAGGCGGTGGGCGTGATCGCCGCCCAGTCCATCGGCGAGCCGGGCACCCAGCTCACGATGCGGACCTTCCACACCGGCGGTGCCATGGAGCTGGGCCGGTCCGTCAGCGACATCGCCCGCGGCCTGCCCCGCGTCGTGGAGCTGTTCGAGGCTCGCACCCCCAAGGGCAAGGCCACCCTGGCGAGGAGTTCGGGGATCCTGCGGGTAGACGAGGCCGACGCGCAGCAGCAACGCCTGCGGGTCGTCGCCCCCGACGGGTCCGAGGAGAAGCACTTCGCCGTCGTCGGCGCCCGGCTCGAGTTCGCCGACGGCGACGAGGTCGAGGCGGGGGACGTGCTCGTCGAGGGCAACGTGGACCCGAAGGAGCTGCTCGAGATCAAAGGGCTGCGCGCCGTGCAGCAGTACCTGGTGGACGAGGTGCAGGCGGTGTACCGCGAGCAGGGCGTGTCGATCCACGACAAGCACATCGAGCTGATCGTCCGCCAGATGACCCGCCGCGTGCTGGTGCAGGAGTCCGGCGACTCGGACTTCCTGCCCGGCGAGCGGGTGGACGCCCGCCGCTACCGCGACGCCAACAAGACTCTCATCACCGAGGAGAAGCGCCCGGCGCAGGGGCGCCCCGAGTTGATGGGCATCACTAAAGCCTCCCTGGCCACCGATTCGTGGCTGTCGGCGGCGTCGTTCCAGACGACCACGCAGGTGCTCACCGAGTCCGCCATCGAGTCGCGCAGCGACGACCTGAGCGGTCTGAAGGAGAACATCATGATCGGCAAGCTCATCCCGGCGGGCACGGGCATCGCCAAGTACCGCAACGTGCGCCCGCACGCCCCGGACTACGTGCCCATGGAGGTGTACTCCGAGGACTACGACGAGTTCGCGGAGGGGTACGCGGACGTGTTCGGCGTCCTGCCCGAGGCTCCCGACCCGGCAGCGGCGTCAGCGACCGCCGACCTCGCCCCCGACCTGACCGCCGACCTCGCCCCCGACCTGACTGCCGACCTGACCGCCGACCTCGCCGCCGAGGGCGCGGGGTTGTGAACAGAGGCGCCGGCGCATAGCCTGACCTGTCGCCCCATCTGCTTGCCGGGAACGGTGCGTCGCTGGGGCATGTGTTCGAGTCTGGGCGGCCCGGTGCTCGGGCGCCTCGGCGCCCGACCCAGCCAGCCCTTGGGTTCTCTGCCCACAGCCGACGCCGCAGCCGACGCCAGATCCGACGCCGAACACCTACGCTGAACTCCGGCGACAGACACGACTCTGAAGCCCGACAAGCCCGACTAGCCCGACAAGCCCGACAAGCCCGAGGAGCGCCGTGCCCACCATCCAGCAACTCGTGCGCAAAGGACGGGGGACCAAACCCCGCAAGGACAGCACGCCGGCTCTGAAGGGCGCGCCCCAGCGTCGGGGCGTCTGCACCCGCGTCTACACGACCACCCCCAAGAAGCCCAACTCGGCGCTTCGCAAGGTGGCCCGTGTGCGCCTCACGAGCGGGATCGAGGTGACGGCCTACATCCCCGGCGAGGGCCACAACCTGCAGGAGCACTCGATCGTGCTGGTGCGAGGCGGCCGGGTGAAGGACATCCCCGGGGTCCGCTACAAGGTCATCCGCGGCGCCCTGGACTCCAGCGGCGTGGACGAGCGCCGGCAGGCTCGCAGCCGCTACGGCGCCAAGAAGGACTGAGCCGATGCCCCGCCGAGGCCCCCCCCAGCGCCGCGAACTGCCGGCGGACCCGGTCTACGACTCGGTCCTCGTCACGCAGTTCGTCAACAAGGTCCTGCAGCGCGGCAAGCGCTCGGTCGCCGAGCGCATCGTCTACGACGCCCTCGCGACCATCGGCGAGCGCACCGGCGCCGAGCCGGCCGCTGTCCTCAAGCGGGCCGTCGAGAACGTGAAGCCTCAGCTCGAGGTCCGCAGCCGGCGCGTCGGCGGGGCCACCTACCAGGTGCCGGTCGACGTGCGGCCGCGCCGGCAGACCACCCTGGCGATCCGCTGGATCGTGGGGTACGCACGGGCCCGCCGCGAGCGCACCATGTCGGCCCGTCTGGCCGGCGAGCTGCTCGACGCCTCCAACAACTCCGGAGCGTCGATCAAGCGCAAAGAGGATCTGCACAAGATGGCGGAGTCCAACAAGGCCTTCGCCCACTATCGCTGGTAGTGGAGTCTGCTTCGTCATGGCTGCCTGACCATGGACGCATCTGACCGTCACCGCGCCTGAACACCGGACCGGTGACGCGGTCACCACCGGTTTGCGGGGCCCGAGATCCCTGCGGCCCCGAACTCGCAGCGGAGAGATCATGTCTCCACAAACCCTTGAACGAACTCGCAACATCGGCATCATGGCCCACATCGACGCGGGCAAGACCACCACAACCGAGCGCTTCCTGTACTACGCAGGCGTGAACTACAAGCTCGGCGAGGTGCATGACGGCGCCGCCACGATGGACTGGATGGCCCAGGAGCAGGAGCGGGGCATCACGATCACCGCAGCCGCCACTCATTGCATCTGGCGCGACAGCCGCATCAATATCATCGACACCCCAGGTCACGTGGACTTCACCATGGAGGTCGAGCGGTCGCTGCGCGTGCTCGACGGCGCCGTGGCCGTCTTCGACGGCGTGGCCGGCGTGGAGCCGCAGACCGAGACCGTCTGGCGCCAGGCGGACCGCTACGGCGTGCCCCGCATCTGCTTCGTCAACAAGCTGGATCGCACCGGTGCCGATTTCTTCTTCTGCACCGGCAGCATCCGCGAGCGGCTGGACTGCAACCCGCTGGTGCTGCAGGTGCCGATCGGTTCCGAGTCCGACTTCGCCGGTGTGGTCGACCTGCTGACCATGCGCGGCCTCGTCTGGAACACCTCCGACCTGGGTGCCACCTGGGAGGAGGTGGAGGTGCCGCCGGAGTTGGTCGAAATGGCCGAGATGCGGCGGGCCGAGATCATCGATGCGGTCAGCACCATCGACGACGGCATCCTGGAGAAGTTCGTGGCGGAGGAGGAGATCACGGCGGAGGATCTGCGGCCGGCCATCCGTCGGGGCACCCTGTCCGGGGAGTTCGTTCCGGTGCTCTGCGGCTCGGCGTTCAAGAACAAGGGCGTGCAGCCGCTGCTGGATGCCGTCGTGGACTACCTGCCGTCCCCGCTGGACCTGCCGCCGGTGGAGGGAACGCACCCCCGCAGCGGTGCGATACTCACGCGGGACACCGACGAGGCGGAGCCGTTCGCCGCCCTCGCCTTCAAGATCATGTCCGATCCGCATGTGGGGCGGCTCACTTACTTCCGCATCTACAGCGGCAAGGTGTCCAAGGGCGATCAGGTCCTGAACAGCCGGACCGGTCGCACCGAGCGCATCTCGCGCCTGCTGGAGATGCACGCCAACGATCGCCTGGACCGCGCCGAGGTGGGCGCCGGGGACATCGTGGCCGGGGTCGGCTTCAAGAACACCCGCACCGGTGACACGCTCTGCGCCAAGAACCATCCGATCCTGCTGGAGCAGCTGGACTTCCCCGAGTCGGTGATCGACGTGGCTGTCGAGCCCAAGTCGAAGGCCGACCAGGATCGCCTGTCGAAGGCCCTGCAGGCGCTGGCGGAGGAGGATCCCACGTTCCGGGTGCGTACCGACACCGACACCGGCCAGACCATCATCGCCGGCATGGGTGAACTGCATCTCGAGGTGATCGTGGATCGAATGCTGCGGGAGTTCAAGGTGGACGCCTCGGTGGGCCGGCCCCAGGTGGCCTACCGGGAGACGCTCACCGCCCCGGTGCTCGAGCACACCTACATGCATCGCAAGCAGACCGGCGGTCTCGGTCAGTTCGCCGTCATCTGTGCCTCGATCGAGCCGCTGGGGGCAGGCGAGGACTTCGAGTTCGTGAACGAGGTGAGTGGCGGGGCGATCCCGAAGGAGTACGTCCCGTCCGTGGAGGCGGGTATCCGCGAGGCTCTCACCACCGGCGTCCTGGCGGGTTTCGCCACCGTCGGGGTCCGCGTCATCCTGAACGACGGCAAGTACCACGATGTGGACTCCTCGGAGATGGCCTTCAAGATCGCGGCGGTGGCCTGGTTCCGGGAGGCTGCCCACAAGGCTTCGCCGGTCCTGCTCGAGCCGGTCATGGCAACAGAGGTGGTGGTGCCCGAACGCTTCCTGGGCGATGTCGTGGGCGACATCAACAGCCGCCGCGGGCGGGTGCTGGCGACCGAGCAGCGCAGCGCCAATCAAGTCGTCAACGCCACGGTGCCGCTTGCAGAGATGTTCGGATACGCTACCGACCTGCGTTCGCGCACTCAGGGTCGGGCTACCTACACCATGCAGTTCGACTCGTACCAGCAGGTGCCCGTGTCGGTGCAGGAGACGATTATCTCCCGCGTGCGCGGCGTCTGACCAACCGAAGATCCGACTGCCGCCGCGAGCGCACCGCCGGAACGAGCCGCGCGGCCGGGTCGCGCGAATTCGCAACACAACCGCCTGCAAACGAACCGAACAGAACCACAATCGAAACGGAGCATCAGGAGCGAGAAATGGCCAAGGAAGTCTTCCAGCGTTCGAAGCCTCACATCAACGTGGGGACCATGGGGCACATCGACCATGGCAAGACGACACTGACCGCTGCGATCACGCGGGTCCTGTCCGAACGCGATCCGGAGTCGACGCAGTTCACGGACTTCGACTCCATCGACAAGGCCCCCGAGGAGCGCGAGCGGGGCATCACCATCAACGTCGCTCACGTGGAGTACGAGACGCCCAACCGGCACTACGCCCACGTCGACATGCCCGGCCACGCGGACTACATCAAGAACATGATCACCGGTGCCGCGCAGGTGGACGGGGCGATCCTGGTGGTCTCCGCCGCCGACGGGCCCATGCCGCAGACCCGCGAGCACGTGCTGCTGGCCCGGCAGGTCGGCGTGCCGCGCATCCTGGTGGCGCTCAACAAGGTGGACGCCGTCGACGACCCTGAGCTGCTGGAGCTCGTCGAGCTCGAGGTGCGCGAGCTGCTGGACGAGTACGGGTTCCCCGGCGACGACACGCCGGTCATGCCGGTCTCGGCGCTCAAGGCACTGGATGGCGACACCGAGGCCGCCGATCAGGTCGTGGCACTCATGGAGCAGGTCGACAGCTACGTGCCCGAGCCGGCCCGCGACGTCGACAAGCCGTTCCTGCTGCCCATCGAGGACGTGTTCTCGATCACGGGCCGCGGCACGGTGGTCACCGGCCGGGTCGAGCAGGGCATCGTGAACACCGGCGACAACGTCGAGATCGTCGGCATCAAGGAAACCCGCAAGACGGTGTGCACCGGTGTGGAGATGTTCCGGAAGATCCTCGACGAGGGTCGCGCCGGTGACAACATCGGCGCGCTGTTGCGCGGCGTCGCCAAGGACGAGGTGCAGCGGGGCCAGGTGCTGGCCGCGCCCGGCTCCATCACCCCGCACACCCACTTCGAGGCCGAGGTCTACGTGCTGACGAAGGCCGAGGGTGGGCGCCACAAGCCGTTCTTCGACGGCTACCGGCCGCAGTTCTACTTCCGCACCACCGACGTCACCGGTTCCATCGCGCTGCCCGAGGGCATCGAGATGTGCATGCCGGGCGACAACACCCAGATGACCGTCGAGCTGATCGCCCCCATCGCCATGGACGAGGGTCTGCGCTTCGCCATCCGCGAGGGTGGGCGAACCGTCGGCGCCGGCGCCGTCACCAAGATCCTGAAGTAGCCCGCCGTGGCCACGGGGCAGAAGATCCGGATCCGCCTCAAGGCGTACGACCACGAGGTCGTGGATCAGTCGGCGCGCAAGATCGTGCAGACCGTGAAGCGAACCCAGGCCGACGTGCGCGGGCCGGTGCCGCTGCCCACCGAGCGGCACCGCGTCACCGTGATCCGCTCACCCCACAAGGACAAGGACAGCCGCGAGCACTTCGAGATGCGCATTCACAAGCGGCTGTTGGACATCGTGAACTCCTCGGCCAAGACGGTGGACTCGTTGCAGCGCATCGACCTTCCCGCCGGGGTCGACATCGAGATCAAGATTCTCTGAGGCCCTGCGCCCAACTCGTCATTCCGGCGCGGGCCGGAATCCAGTGGTGTCCGGGTGTCCGGGCGGGGCTACCGGTGGCGCTCCGGCGGCCTCGGAATGGCCGCCTACGGCACCCCCGGCATCCCCCCCCTCGGTCGGCGGCGGGTTGCTGTCCCGCGGGCTCCGGGGCGCCGGGATGATGGCGCGGGCGACCACCAGTGCCAGCCCGCACGCCGAGGCGCCGAACCAGAAGGCCGCCGGGATCCCGCCGAGCCAGTTGGCGACGGTCCCCGCTAGGACGCCGCCGAGGCCGAAGGCCAGGTCGAAGGAGATGCTGAACGCCCCGACGGCCTGACCCCGCTCGGTCTCCGGCGCCGCCAGGATGACCAGCGTGAACAGCGCAGGGAACATGAAGCCCTGCCCCACCGCCAGGACGACCGTGCCGAGGTAGACCCCGGCGGGGGCCTGCCAGAGAGCCATGACCGCAAGCCCGGCCGCCGAGGCGCTCAGAGCGACGGTGGCGGTGGCGCGGGCGCCGATCCTGTCGACCACTCGTGCGGTGAGCACCCGTACGGTCAGCACGGTCGCCGCCAGCAGCATGAACACGTCGCCGGCCCGTGCGATTCCCACGTCGGTCGCCCACAAGGCCGCGAACGTCACGAAGCTGGCGAAGCCCATCAGTCCGATCAGCAGGACCGCGCCCGGGGCCCGCGCCGCGGGGTGAAGCAGCGGCTTCGGCCAGAAGCGCCCGTCGGGTAGGACGCTGCTGCGGTTCTGCGGGACCCGCAGTGAAAGCACCGCGGCGATCAGGCTCAGCCCGGCCGCGAGCAGCCAGACCACGTCGAAGGAGTAACGCTTGATGAGCCATTCGGCGAGTACGGGGCCGAGGGCGAAGCCCACGTACGCCACCCCGGAGAAGTACGACGTGGCCTCCCCGCGGCGGCCGGCGGGGGCGAGATCCTGCAGCGCCGTCGCCGCGGCGACGAAGTAGGCGGCTTCGGCGAGGCCGGTCAGCAGGCGGAACCCGACGACGGCGCTGATGCTCCGGGCGGCCAGGAGGCCCAGCATGCTGGCGCCCGCCACCGCCGAGCCCAGGACCAGCACCCACCGGCGCCCCTTGAGATCGGTGAGTCGCCCCGCGGGGAGCCGCAGCAGCGCGGCCGCCAGTCCGGCGATCCCCATGGCGACGCCGACACCCCAGTCCTGTCCCCCCAGAGTGGTCGAGACGAACCGCGGGATCGCCTCGAACATCATCCCCGTCACGAGGAAGTACCACACGCAGGCCAGCAGCAGCGCCGCGAACGCCGGCGTGAAGAGGCGCTCGGATGTGGGGCGCTCCGTCACCCGGTGAGTATGGCGTGTACTTCCCCCGGTCCATGGACGCCGATGACCAGCGTGCTCTCGATGTCGGCCGAGCGGGACGGCCCGGTGACGGCCACCAGCTGGCTCGGAGGATCCTCGACGCTGCGCAGGTAGTCCCCCAGGGTGTCGACGACGGTGCCGGCTTCGATCACGAAGATGCAGGCCGGGGGCAGCAGGCCGGCGGCCCGTCCCCGGTTGTCGTCGGCTCGCAGGAAGACCGTCCCGGTCTGCGCCGCGGCGGCGACGGCCCGCACCACACCGACGGCGGCCCCTGTCGCGGCCTGTGACCCGCAGTCCGGCCAGAGCAGATCAGCGCCGACGCCGAGCCCGGCGGCGGCCAGCAACGGCCCGTCGTGGCGAGCGGCGTAGGCGGCGACCGCTTCCGGCAGTTCCTCGCCGGGGATCCGTTCGGCGGTTCCGCCGAGAGCCGTCCAGGACTCCATGAACCCGTCCGGGCCGCTGCGGGAGGTTGTGAACCGAGCGGCCGGCGTCGGCGGCGGTTCGCCGGTGTCCGCACCGCGGGGCGCGCCGGACCCGAGTCGCGCCAGGAACTCGCCTCGCGGCGTGCCTCCGCCCCCGTCGGTCATCGCTGTGGGCCGCACATGGTTCTGGCGACCGGGGAGGTCGTGCCTGTGTTGTGGGGGCGGGGGGCAGGAGCCTCCGTGCTCAGACAGAGAAACTGCGCGCGGAGCCTCCTGCCCCCCGCCCCCGAGGCCTTGTGGATCGGCGGTCGATTGCCCGGGAGGCTCACGGCAACTCCCGCCCGCGCCGCCAGGCTCCCAGCCAGCCGACGTCGGGCAGGTGGCGCATCCGGCGCAGCAGCGGCAAGCCCGCCCGGGCGGCGAGCACCATGATCCGGAAGGTCCAGCGCCTCGACCACGCCTGAGACCACAACCAGAAGCCCGCCCGCCGCAACCGGGACGCGTCGGCGCGGGCGTCGCGGTGGCGCAGGTGCAGCAGCAGGTCGTGCAGCGGGATGCGCACCGGGCAGATCTCCGTACAGGCGCCGCACAGCGACGAGGCTTCCGGCAGTTCGCGGGCCGCCGGATCGTCGGGCCGCAGCAATGGTGTCAGCACCGCCCCGATGGGCCCGCTGTAGACCGATTCGTAGGCGTGGCCGCCGACCTGGCGGTACACGGGGCACACGTTCAGGCAGGCCCCGCAGCGGATGCAGTGCAGCGCCGGGGAGAAGCGGGTGCCGAGCGCCGCGCTGCGCCCACCGTCGAGGACCACCACATGCAGTTCCTCAGGGCCGTCGATCTCGTTGCTGCGCCGCGGGCCGGTGATGATGTTCGTGTACACCGTGAGCGCCTGGCCGGTCGCGGAGCGGGCCAGCAGGTTCAACATCACGTCCAGTTCGGCGAAGTCGGCCACGATTCGCTCGAGCCCCATGAGGGCGATGTGGGTGGGGGGCAGGCTCGAGCACATGCGGCCGTTGCCCTCGTTCTCGACGAGGCATATCGATCCCGTCGAGGCGACGGCGAAGTTCACGCCCGTGATCCCCACGCCGGCGTCCAGGAAGGCCTGCCGGAGGCGCCGCCGGGCGTAGGCCGCCTCGTCGTCGATCTCGGGGCTCACCGGCGCTCCCCGGTCGGCGCTGAGCAGATCGGCCACCTCGAAGCGGTCCTTGTGCATGGCCGGCGCCACGATGTGCGACGGGGGTTCGCCCGCCAGTTGCTGGATGAACTCACCGAGGTCGGTCTCGACGACTTCGGCGCCGGCCCGCTGGAGGACCTCGTTGAGGTGGATCTCCTCGGAGATCATCGACTTGCCCTTGGCGATGACCTTCCCGCCGCGCCTGCGCACGATGCCGGCCACGATGGCGGTGGCGTCCTCCGCGTCGGTCGCCCAATGCACATGCCCGCCGAGCGCGCTGAGGTTGTCTGACCAGCGCGCCAGAAGCTCCGGGAGACACCGCAGGGTCGCCGCCCTGATGGCCGAGGCGGCGTCGCGCAGCTCGTCCGCGTTGGCCAGTTCGGCGATCGCCTCGTGTCGGCGCTGCACCATGATGCCCGTGCCGCGGGCGACGGCCGCTCGCATGCGATCGTCGGCGAGGGCCCGGTCGGCGCGGCGGGCGAAGGGGACCGGCACCGCCGTCGGGGTGCTCATGGGAGCCTAGGAGCTCTCGACTCGACCGTGATGCCCGTGCCGCGGGCGGCGGCCGCTCGCGTGCGCTTGTCGGCTAGGGCCCGGTCGGCGCGGCGGGCGAAGGGGACCGGCACCGCCGTCGGGGTGCTCATGGGAGCCTAGGAGCTCTCGACTCGACCGTGATGCCCGTGCCGCGGGCGGCGGCCGCTCGCGTGCGCTTGTCGGCTAGGGCCCGGTCGGCGCGGCGGGCGAAGGGGACCGGCACCGCCGTCGGGGTGCTCATGGGAGCCTAGGAGCTCTCGACTCGACCGTGATGCCCGTGCCGCGGGCGGCGGCCGCTCGCGTGCGCTTGTCGGCTAGGGCCCGGTCGGCGCGGCGGGCGAAGGGGACCGGCACCGCCGTCGGGGTGCTCATAGGACCGTAGGAGCTCTCGACTCGACCGTGATGCCCGTGCCGCCGCGGAGCCGGTGACTGCGCGGGGCGAGGCGGACGCGCTCCGACCAGCCAGGCAGGTGTGCCTCCCCGGCGCGGTGATGGGCCTCGCTCCAGCAGCGCGGCGACCGAGCGGGTCGCCCGTGGCGTGCGGTCACGGGGCGATCGCGCCCTCACGGGCCCGGGTCCAGCAGCGTGGCGACATGATCGAATCGCAGCTCCAGCCCGCGACGCCGGGCCCGGCCCTGCAGGTGCAGCAGGCACGAGAGGTCGCAGCTCGTGACCTGCTCGCAACCGGTGGCGGCGAGGTTGTCGAGCTTCTCGTCGGCCATGGCCACCGACACCGCCGGCAGCTTCACCGAGAACGATCCGCCGAACCCGCAGCAGCGCTCGCTCCCTTCGGCGCTCACCGGGGTGTGCCCCGCGCCGGCGAGCGTCCGCCGAACCGTCTCCCCCGCACCGAGTTCGCGCAGTGCGTGGCACGAGTCGTGAACGACGACCGCGCCCGCCCGCCCGGGGCCCGCCTGCCTGGGGTCCGCTTCCCTGGGCTCGGCGGTGCCCGTCGCAACGCTCGTGCCGGTCGGGCGGCTCTCGGCGGAAACCTCCGCGCCGGGATCCGCGCCGCCGGTCGGGCGCTCGTTGGCGGGGTTCGCCGAGTCGGCACCCGCGCGGCCGGTCCCTGCGCCGCCGCCGGTCTCGGGGGGTGCCGACGAACCTTGGCTGCCCGTGTCCGCCGGCGCTGGCCTGGCTGTCGGTGCTCGGGGGAGTGCGGCTGGCTGCGCTGAACCTTGGCTGCCCGTGTCCGCCGGCGCTGGCCTGGCTGTCGGTGCTCGGGGGAGTGCGGCTGGCTGCGCTGAACCTTGGCTGCCCGTGTCCGCCGGCGCTGGC
>JAPOYM010000177.1 GCA_026706565.1 bacterium | reverse complement strand
CACATCGGGGTCCACCCCGGCCAGCACGCTCATCGTCGCCTCCCCTCCCGCGGCCACCGGGCCGCCGGAGCCTCGCTCCGCAGGCTACCCCGCTCCGCCGCCCGCCGCACACCCTGTCTATCACGAAACAACATGATACTCAATGACTATCACATATGCCAACCGACTCCATTGAATCTTGCGCAACATCGCGGCCGTAGAGACGACGCGGAGGTGCTGGCGGCGCGCCCGATCACCCGCAGAAAGCCTCAGAGACCCCCAACGGGCGGGTCGACCGCGCCAAGCCCACGCTGTCGGCCGCCCGCCGCGACCTGTGCCGCGGCGTTCAGCGGGGAGCGTGTTAGCGCCCCCGCAGGCGGGCCGCCGGTCGGCGGGTGCCTCTGCGGCACATGAACAATCAGCCCAAGAGGGTGAGCGGATATGCGCCCGCCGCTGACTGGAGAGATCCAATCCGCGAACTCCCGAGCGTCATCCCGGGGAAGGCAGGTCCCGGACACCGATCCGGGAGCCTGCCCCGGACTCGATCCGAGTTCGGAATCCAGGCTCCTGCGACACAATCGGCGTCGCTGAAGTCGACTGCAACGCGCCTGTTCAGAGCCTCTTCGCCAACGCTCTTGGGCAGGTGCAGTGACGAGGACCCGGTCCGATAGAGTGCGGGTTCTGTGAGCGTGTTCGTCTATGTGGTGGTTACTGACAGCGGATTCGCACCGAATCCGTTCTTCGGGTATTGCACGCTGGCGACGTGAAAGCCCCGGGTCCGCCGCAGCGCCGACGTGGGTGACTGGGTAGCCGGGGTCGGGTCGGTGCAGCGTGGCCGGGAGGGCAGGCTGGTGTACGCCATGCGGGTGTCAGAGACCATGTGCTTCGACGAGTACTGGAACGATCCGCGGTTCGCCTGCAAGCGTCCCGACGCTGGCGTTGCCGAGCGGCGCTGCGGCGACAACATCTATCACCGCGACTCCGCGACCGATGAGTGGATCCAGGCGCCCGGCTTCCACAGCAACCGCGACGGCGGGCCGTACTGCGCCAAACTCGCGCGCGACACGAACCCGCCGCGGGTCCTGATCGGGCGAGAGTTCGCCTACTTCGGCGCCGACGCCGTGGAGATTCCGGGCTGGTTCCGACCCTGGGGCGGCGTCGACTATTTCAGCAAGATCCGAGATTACAGGCGACGCCTCCCTGAGGGCCTGCGGGACGGTTTCGTCGCTTGGCTCGAGAAACTGGCCGCCGTCGCCGGAGGCCGGGCGGGCAATCCCGCGGAACCCCCGAACAGGCCGTCCGGCTGTGGGTAGGGGGCTCCAGATCGGTTCTGGCGCAGTCGGCGCTCCCAGCTACTTTAGGTAACACTCCGGGGTAGCGTCATCGTCATGATCGAGTGTTCCTCCGCCCAGCTGCGCTGCCGTCGGGTCGTCCCCGAGGTGCTCCTTCTTCTTGATTTCGGTCTTGCAGGTCGCTAGAGAGGCCACGGCCGAGAGCTTACTAACTTCCTCCAAGGCTTTCTTGACTCCCGCGAAGACGATGAAACACATCCCATCCTTGGTGTCACTATCACCGTCGGGGTCGCTCCAGAACGCGGCCTTCTTCTCGTCCGCGAACGCGTCCGAGTAAGTAATCGACAGACGGTTGCAGGCGGATCGCTTGTCGCCGTCGGTGTCGTCGGTGTCGTCGGTGATCGCCTTAGCGGCAACTTGGGCAGCCGTTACCCGCGCTGAGCCTTCCGAAACCTGTTCGGCCGTTTCGTCTACTACGTTTTGCACTAGGACGACCGCCAGCGCGGCGAGCCCGGCGACGGCGGCGACGATCAGCAGCCACTCAAGCGTCGTAAGGCCGCAATCGTTCCGGGCTTGGGTGCTCGATACGTTGCGAGGACCTAATCTGAACATGACTTCCTCCTCGTACTTGCGCGGACTTGGAAAGACACCGCCAATGCTCCTCTAGACTGCTTATTTCTCTATGAGGTTTTCCTGATTACACAGAATCCCGCGGCGGTAGAGTCAACAGGGCCGTCGCTAGTCCCGTCTGCGTCGTTGCCCCAGAACGCCTCGACTTTTCCGTCTTCGAGGGCATCGCCGTAGGTGATCGTCAGCCTTTCACACTTTGCTTTGCCATCGGTGTTGGCCGTTGTCTTGTCGGTAGGGGTTGGACGTGGTGTCGTCCTGTCGAAGACAGCCTTTGTCTCGTCAGTGATCTCTTGGGCCGCGACTCGCGCCGCAGTGACTCGTGCGTTGCTGCCGGTGATTTGTTCGGCGGTTTCGTCGACGACGTTTTGGACGAGGACGACGGCGAGGGCGGCGAGTCCGGCGACGGCGGCGACGATGAGGAGCCATTCGAGGGTGGTGAGGCCGCGGTCGCCGCGCCTGGCGGGCTGTGGGGGCGAGGGCTCGGCGGCGGGCTGCGGCCGGGGCGTTGTGTCGGTGCGGGCCATGGGGGGTGCTCCTTGGTGTTATGCGTTGCTGTTCAGAGTCGTGGCGGGCGGCGGGGCGGCGGTCGGGGCGGCTGTGGCGGGTTCCGCTGCGGGTGTGGCCACATAACCCTGCTTTCCGGCGTTGTGGGGTTGGTGGTGGTTGTGGGGGCGGGGGTTGGGGGTGTTGGGCGTGGTCTGGTGTTCGGGTTGGGGGCGGGGCGGGGGGCGGCCGCCGGTCCGGGCGGGGTCGGGCCGGCGGGGGGTGTGTTCGGGCTTGGGGTGGGGCGGCGCGGTGAGCGACGGGGCGCCCCGGGGGCTGGACGAAGCCGAGGTGGCGCGGCGGCTGCGGGCCGAGCACCCCGCCAACACCGCCGAGACGTATCTGAAGGGCTGGGAGGTGTGGGCGTCGTGGGCGAAACGCCGCGGCGTCTCCCCGCTCCCGGCCCACCCCGATGACGTGGCCGCCTACCTCTCGGACCTTGTGGCCGACGGTCGAGCTGTGGGCACCGTCAAGGTGCGCCGCGCGGCCGTCCGCGCCGCGCACCGGGCCGCGGGGCTTGACGACCCGGGGCGCGCCGATGAGGTGTCCAGCGAGTTCGCTCGCATCGCCTCGGCGGGCGCCGCGCCGCGGCGGCCCGCCGCGGTGCTGACCCCGGTGGCCCAGCGGGCCGCTGCGCTGGCCGCCGGCGAAGGCACCGAGGTCGGCAAGCGCGACGCTGCGATTCTGGAGCTGCTCTCCACGGGGTGGCTGCGCCCCGGAGAACTGGTCCGCCTCGACTGGGCCGACCTGCGGGCACCGTCCGCCGCCGGTGCCGCCGCCATCAGGATCCGAGGTGCCGACGGCGACGAGGAGCTCTTGGAGGTTCCCGCGGCAGCGCGGCGCAGGCTTCGCGAGTGGTACCGGGCTGCCGGCGAGCCCGACGCTGGGCCGATGTTCACGCGCCTGGCCACCTCCGGCTCGGCGCGGCTGGGCCCCCGGGACCTGCGGCGCATCGTCGCAGGCCGCCTAGAGGCCGTGGGCGTGACGGGGGCCACGCCCAGCGGGCTGCGGGCAGGCGCCGCGGTGGCGGCGTTCCAACGGGGCGCCACGCTGCCCGAGGTCTTGCGACGGGGCCGCTGGAGCGACGCCCGCAAGCCCGCGGAGCACGCCGCGGCCGCGGAAGCGCCCGACGGGCCGCGGCCCGCCGCCGG
>JAPOYM010000176.1 GCA_026706565.1 bacterium | reverse complement strand
GCAACGGTCGCCGTCGGGGGCCGCGGGTTGCTGTGTCGTCGGGGTTCGGCGGGGGTGACGGCGGGGGGCACCGGCGGCACTACTCACCAGCCGCCTGGACTCCGGCCCCGGATCTAGTCCGGGACAGGCCCTCCGCCGGAGTGACGCACCTGGGCGGCGGGCGCATTGCTCAGCAGTCTCCTACCAATCAGAAGTCTGTTCGGCGGGCGGGTAGGACGCTCAGATGATCAGCGGCGGTTCAGCTGGCTGAGGCGGGCGACGAGGACCTCTAGGGTGGCTGCGGGGTCGAGCGCCGTCCGCCCGCGCATGTCCAGGTCGGCATCGGCCAGCAGGGCGACCGCCCTTCTGAGGCGCTCCGAGCCCAAGCGGCGGGCGGCCGTCAGCGCCACGCGGGCGCCGTAGGTGGAGCCGCCCCTGCGCGCCAGGCCGGCCTCGCGGAGGATCTCCGCTGCGGCAGCCTCGTCCCGCGCCCCCGAGCCGTCTAGATGGAGCATGCGGTCCACGTAGTTGCGGAGGATCGCCAAGACCTGCAGCGGATGCATCGCCTCGGGACCGCTCAACCGCTGCAAGCAGGCCAGCGCACCGGCAATGTCCCCTTTGCCGATGGCGTCGGTCAGTTCCCACGGCGGCACCGTCCCGGGGGCCCCGAGGAACGGGGCCACCTCGGCGGCGCCGAGCCTCGAGCCCGGTCCGTAGGCCCCGGCGAGCGTGTCCAGGATCGCCCAGACCCGGACCCGGTCCTCGCCGAGGTGCTCGGCCAGGAGATCGGTTGCGGCGCGGTCCAGCTGCACCTGCGCGGCGGCCAGCTGTTCTGCGAGCCAGGCCCGCCCAGCCCGTCCCGCGCCCACTTCGGCGCTGTGGCAGACCGCTCCGGCGGCCTCCACGGCGCCCCTCAGTGCCGCCGGGGCGGGACGCAGCCGGGGCTGAGCGGCGCCCTTCTCCCACACGAGCAGCAGCCGCGTGGTCGCCAGCGGCTCGGCGAGGTAGCCGATGAGCGGATCGAGCGCCCGGGCGTCGCCGAAGGCGCCGAGGTGGCGGGCCACGACGACGCGGTGCCCGCTCAGCATCGGCGGTGTCTGCGCCGCCTCCACAACCGGCCCGACGGAGAGCGACCCGTCGCTGGAGGCGTAGTCCCCCTCACCCAACTCGGTGACGACGAGGCTCGCCTCCGCGTCCCCGACGAGTCGGGCCACGGCCTCGCTCACCAGTCGGGAGACCGCGGTGGGGTCGCCGCCGGCGACGAACTCCACGACGGCGGCTTCGCCGGGCGGCGAGGGGGCGGCGCTCACACCGCGGCGCCTGCGGTGCGCCTGAGATCTCCGGCACCGCAGCGCCCGCCGGACTCGCCGGCGGCGGCCAGCAGGTCCCGGTGGCGGCGCAGCGCAGAGACGGCCTCCACGGTGCGCCGCGCGCCGCGCACGTCGTGTACGCGGATCACGCCGCACCCGCCGATGAGACCCACGGCGTGCGCGGCGACGCTGGCGGCCCGGCGCCCGCCGACCTCGCCGCCGCAGAGCCACCCCAGGAATCCCTTGTTGGAGGCCGACAGCAGGACCGGGTAGCCCAGTCGGGCGAGGTGGTCGCTGCGCCGCAGCAACTCGCCGGAGTGGGCCGGGGTCTTGCCGAGGTCCAGCCCGGCGTCGAGGAGCACCCGCGACCGCCCCAGCCCGGCCTCGGCGGCCCAGGAGGCCCGCTCGGCGAGGTAGCCCGCCACATCCGCGAGCAAGTCCTCATAGACCGGCTCGGGGTCGGCGTACCGCGGCGCCAGCCGAATGTGCGTCGCCACCACGCTGGCTTGCGCCTCGGCGGCAGCCAGCAGGTAGTCGGGGTCGGCGAAGCCGCTGATGTCGTTGCCCAGGACCGCTCCCGCCTCGTAGGCCGCCTCGGCGACCGGTGCGCGCCATGTGTCCACCGAGAGCGGCACGTCGAAGCGGGAGGCGAGGGCCTCGATGGCGGGCACCACCCGCTCGGCCTCCTCGGCCGCGGAGACCTCGCTGCCGGGACCGGCCTTCACTCCCCCCACGTCCAAGATGTCCGCCCCATCGCCTGCGAGCTGGGCGGCCTTGGCGAGGAACTGATCGAAGCCCCAGTACTCGCCGGCATCGAAGAAAGAGTCGGGGGTGCGGTTCAGGATCCCCATCACCAGCGGACGCTCGGCCAAGTCGAAGCGGCGCTCGCCCAACTCCAGCAGCACGCCCGAGACGCTACCTGCCCCCCGGCGCGGCGGTGACCCGCACCTCCAGCCGTGGACCGCCCCGCTCCACGCTCGCCACCAGCCCCCCGACGGTGACTGTGGTCCCTGCCGTCGGCACAGCGGCCCCGGCGATCCGGTTCCCCGCCGGCGCCCAGACGACCGAGCGCCCGTGGCGGCGGTGCAAGGCGGCCACGTCGCCGGCGGCGCGCGCCCCGCCGGCGGCGGCGACGATCAGATCGATCCGCTCGGCGCCCGCCATCCGGATGTCGCCGAGCAGCCTCTCGGCGCTCTCGGAGGCCCCCAGCAGCAGCACGGCCCCCTCGGGGGTCCACCAGAGCGTGGACTCCCAGCCGACCGCCAGGGCCTGCGGGAAGGGCCCCGGGGAGTCCCGCGCGGCCAACAACGGCCCCAGCAGCACCGCCCCCGCCGCCAGCCAAGCGACGAGGACGGCCGCGGTCCGGCGACGGGCGAGGCAGGCTGCCGCCAGAGCCAGGCCCAGAAGAGCTGTATGCGCCAGTCCGAGGTACCCCAGACGCAGCTCGGTGAAGCCTGCGGCCACGGCCTCGATCCAGGCCAGGAGTCCGCGGGTGGGCAGGTGCAGGACGCCGGCGGCGGCACCGTCGAGAAGGCCCGCCGCCACTCCCCCCGTGAGCCCCCACATCATCACCCCGGCGGCGGCCGGCGCCGCCAGCAGGTTGGCGGGCACCGCCGCTGCGGGAACCCCGCCGAAGACCGGGACGATGAGCGGGGCGACCGCCAGCTGCGCGGCGACAGTGACGGCCAGGGCCCGCGCCACCGGCCGAGGCCCGCCGATGCGCCCCGCTAGGCGCGACGCCCAGAAGAGGATGCCTGCCGAGGCCGCCACCGACAGCCGGAACGCCAGCGAATGCACGAGCAGCGGCTGCCACAGCACCAAGACCACGACGGCCAAGGCCAGCAGGCGGCGTCCGGATGCCTGCCGTCCGGCCAGCCAGACGCTCACGGCGAGGGCCGCCATGACCGTGGCCCGCAGCACCGAAGGCTCGAACCGGGTGACTGTGGCGAAGAGGCCGAGCACTCCCAGGATCGCCAGCCAGCGACCCCAGAGGCCGAGCCGCACCACTAGGGGCTGCACCACGAGCAGCACGAACGCCACGTTCTGTCCGGACACAGCGAGGAGGTGCGTCAGGCCCGCGCCCCGGAAGTCGTCCGCGGTGACCGGCGAGTTCCGGCGGTCGTCGCCGAGCACGAGGCCGCTGAACAGCGCCCGCTGGTCGGCGGGCAGCGAGGCGGCGCCGCGCGCCAGGACCGACCGCAGCCCGTTGGCGATGCGGTAGTGGACCGCCGCGGCGTGGGTCCCGCCGACTTCGGTCACCGTGAGCCGCCCGAGTACGCCGTTGTGCCGCCGCCACTCCGCAGGAGATGCCGGCGCCGCGACCCGCCCGACCACCTCGACCCCCTCGCCGGCCTGCCGCCCCGACAGGCGGGCGCCGGCGCTCCCCCAGGCCGACACCTCCAGCCGGCCCCGCTCCGTGTCGGCCACGAACCGCGTGGCGCCGTGACGTCGGGAGGGATCGTCGACCAGGACGATGCGCCCCGCCAGAGGGCCCTCCTCGACGGCCGCGCTAACCGCCGCGGTGGCCGCCGCCGCGCCGAATGAGGCCAGCAGCGCCGCCGCGGCGCAGACCAACAGCGGCCGGCGCACGGCCAGAGCGCCGACGAGGAGGCCGAGCGCCACGAGGCGCGGACCCGGCCAGGCCACCAGCGCTCCCAGCACCGCCGCGCCGGCGAGGGCGTAGATCCACCGGTCGGACATGCCCCGCGCCGGCTCGCTCACGGCGCCACTGTCACGAGGTCCTCGATGCGGCTGAGCTTCACCGGGCCGATCCCGGTCACGTCCTCCAGCGCCTCGACTGAGGCGAACGGCCCCCGCCGTTCACGATGCTCCACGATGGCCGCGGCCGTCACCGGGCCGATGCCCGGCAGACCTTCCAGCTCGGCGGCTGTGGCGGCGTTGAGGTCGAGCAGCGCCGGGTCCGCAGCGGCGCGCTCGGCCGAGTCGCCGGCTCGGGGCGCGCTCGGCACGATGGCCACCTCCGGCGGCGGATCCTCCCCGGAGGCGGGGAAGTAGACACGCGCGCCGTCGGACAGAGGGGCTGCGAAGTTGACTCCGCTCAGGTCGGCGCCGGGGCCCGGCCCTCCGGCCGCATCGAGCAGGTCGGTGACGCGTGCGACGGCGGGCATCCGGTAGACGCCGGGCCTGCGGACAGCCCCCGCGGCGTGGACGACGATCTCGGCGCCGACGGCGCCTTGGGCCGCCTCAAGGAGGGTCGTGGTGGTTCGGGCCGGCACGGGACCGGCGCGCGGCAAGACGACGGCCGCCGCCCGCTCCTCGGACCTCAGCGCCAGACACCCCCCCACGACCATGACCACCACCGCCACCGCGCCGGCGAGCGGCCGCCAGCCCGCAGCGGTCACACGCCGCAGCAGGTCCGCCCGTCTGGCATCGAACTCTTGATCCACGCCGCAGATATCTATCGCATATTACCCATAACTTTCAATAGTTGTCTATTTATTTTAGTGAGTACTCTGACGGAGCTGTCGGGAGGGGGCGGGCGCCGCTCGGACGGTGCCGCTGCGAGCCGCGGCGCCGCAGCCGGGGAGTTAGCGTGGCCTGAAGTCCATGAGCCACGCCGCATCCCCTGCTGTCGCGCCGGAAGGAATCAACGCCGCGGCCGTGACAGCCTGGTTAGCCGAACACGCCGCCGCCCGGCCCCCCCTGGCGTTCTCCCTCGTCGAGGCGGGCCACTCGAACATGACGTTCGTAGTCACCGGCGCATGCGGGCAGCGCTGGGTGCTGCGCCGGCCTCCGCTGCACGACGTCTTGGCCACGGCGCACGACATGGGGCGCGAGCACCGGGCGATCGCCGCTCTGCATCCTGTGGGGTTCCCCGTCCCGCGGCCCCTCGGGCTGTGCAGCGACCCGGACCTCAACGGCGCCCCTTTCTACGTCATGGACTACGTCGACGGCTTGGTCCTGCGCGACGCCGAGCAGGCCCGCGGCGCCTTGGACGTCCCGACGCGCCGGAGGCTCAGCCGCTCCCTCGTGGAGGTGCTGGCCCGCCTGCACGCCATCGACATCGACGCCGTGGGGCTGGGCGACCTGGGCCGGCGGGAGGGCTACGTCGCCCGCCAACTCCGGCGCTGGTTGCAGCAGGTGGAGGCCGCGCCGGCCCCCGAGCGTCCCGACATCCGCGCAGTACACGACCATCTGGCGGCCCGCATCCCCGAGCAGGGCACTGCCGGCATCGTCCACGGCGACTACCGGCTGGACAACTGCATCGTGGGCCATGACGGGAGCGTGCGGGCAGTCCTGGACTGGGAGCTCTGCACGCTCGGCGACGTGCTGGCCGACGTGGCGATGCTGCTCATCTACTGGAGCGAGCCCGGCGAGGGGGCGCAGGCCCTGGACAACGCCCCCACCGCCGTCGCGGGCTTCTGGTCGAGGGCGGAGGTGCTGGAGGCGTATGAGGATGCCTCGGGCCGCCCGGTGGCCAGCATCGACTTCTACCTGGCTTGGGCTGCCTGGCGCCTAGCGTGCATCTTCGTCGGCGTGCAGGCTCGCTATATCGCCGGGGCGATGGGCGCAAAGGCCCCGGCCGAGGGAATCGAGAGCTTCGCCCGCCGCATCGACGGGCTCATGGAGCGGGCCGCCCACCATGCGGCGCGGGTGCCCTGAAGGAGCCGCCGCACAGGCCCTGAAAGCGCCGCCGCACAGGGACAGCGAACCGAACCGGGCTCGCGACTGGAGGCCCCGTGTCAGCGTGGCCGCGCTAGGTGACCAAGTTCACCAGCTTCGGGGGGCGGGCGATGACCCGGCGGGGGCCGGCGCCGTGCAGGTGGCGCTGCACCCGCTCGGAGGCGAGGGCGTGCTGCACGGCCGCGGACTCGTCGATGGCGGCGTCCACCTCGAGGCGGTCGCGCACCTTGCCGTTCACCTGCACCACGAGGGTCACCCGCTCGGCCCGGAGCTTCGCCGGATCGGCTTGCGGCCACGGCTCGGTGTGGATGTGGCGGCCACAGCGGCGCTCCCACAACTCGGCGGTGATGTGCGGGGTCATCGGGGCCATCACCAGCAGCAGGCGGTCGAGCGCTTCACGCAGCACCTCGGCGTGCGGACCGTCGGGCGACTGCACGTAGCGGTACAGCTCGTTGGTGAACTCCATGCAGGCGGCAACGGCGGTGTTGTAGGACCAGCGCTCGAAGTCGCGGGTCACGCGGTCGGTGAGCCGGTGAGCGCCGCGGTCGATCTCGAGGTCGGCGCCGGTTCGATCTCCTGTCCGGGGCGGCGCATCGCTGCTCAGCGCGCCGTCGGCCAGCCGCCAGACGCGCCCCAGGAATTTGGCGCAGCCGTCGACCCCGAAGTCCTCCCAGTCGACGTCCTCCTGCGGCGGCTTCACCTGCAGGTGCGCCAAGCGCAGGGCGTCGGCGCCCTGGCGGTCCAGGATCGCCTCCGGCGCTACCAGGTTCCCCCGGCTCTTGGACATCTTGGCGCCGCCGAGGCGGATCATTCCCTGGGTGAACAGCCGGGCGAACGGCTCGCTCAGATCGTCCGGGGCCACGCCCAAGTCGGCCAGCGCCTTCGTGAAGAAGCGGGCGTACATGAGGTGCAGGATGGCGTGCTCGATACCGCCGATGTACTGGTCCACGGGCAGCCAGCGCGCCGCCGCTGCCTGCGAGAAGGGCGCCTCGCCGTTGGCGGGGTCGGCGAAGCGGAGGAAGTACCACGAGGAGTCCACGAACGTGTCCATCGTGTCGGTCTCGCGCCGCGCCGGACCGTCGCAGGCCGGGCACGACGCCGCCAGGAAGCCCTCGTGGGCGTTCAGGGGCGACCGACCGGTCGGCAGGAAGTCCACGTCGTCGGGCAGCAGGACCGGCAGCTCCGACTCCGGCACGGGCTTGTAGCCGCACCTCTCGCAGCAGACCATAGGAATGGGGCAGCCCCAGAAGCGCTGGCGCGACACCAGCCAGTCGCGCAGCCGGTAGTTCACCTTGCGCCGCCCCAGACCCTCCGATTCCACCCAGTCGGCGGCCCGCTCGATGGCGTCGGCGACCCCCAGGCCGTCGAGCCAGTCGCTGTTGATGGACGGCCCTTCGCCGGTGTAAGCCTCGCCCCCGAAGCCGTCCGGCGGCTGAACGGTCCGCACGATGGGCAGGTCGTGGGCGACCGCGAACTCCCAGTCGCGCTGGTCCTCGCCCGGCACCCCCATGATGGCGCCCGTGCCGTAGGTCGTCAGCACGTAGTCGGCCAGGAAGAGCGGGACCGGGCGACCGGTGAACGGGTTCACCAGCGACGACCCGCAGGCCACTCCCCTCTTGTCGAGGCGCCCTTCGGTGGACAGCCGCTGCATCTCGCTGCGGGACGCTGCGGAGCGGCGGAACTCTTCGACAGCGGCCCGCTGGGACGGCGCCGTCAGTTCGTCCACGCGGGGATGTTCGGGGGAGAGCACGGCGTAGGTGATGCCGAACCCGGTGTCGGGACGGGTAGTGAACACTTCGATGGGCGCGACGTCTCGGCGGGGCCGGCCCGCGGCGTCGGCGACGGGCAGGGCGATCTCAGCGCCGACCGAGCGCCCGATCCAGTTGCGCTGCATGCTCTTGACCCGCTCGGGCCAATCGATGCCCTCGGTGTCGTCCAGCAGGCGCTGGGCGTAGGCGGTGATGCCGAAGAACCACTGCGCCAGCTCGCGGTGCTCCACGGGATCGCCGGAGCGCTCGCAGGCGCCGTCGGGGAGCACCTGCTCGTTGGCGAGGACCGTCTGGCAGCCGGGGCACCAGTTGACCGGCGCCTCGGCGCGGTAGGCCAGGCCGGCCTCGTAGAGCTTCAGGAAGATCCACTGCGTCCAGCGGATGTACTCGGGGTCGTGGCTGCGGAAGGTGCGGCGCCGGTCGTAGACGGCGCCGATGCGCTCCAGTGAGGACGAGAGCTCGGCGATGCGAGCTTCGGTGAAGGAACGCGGGTGCTCGCCGGTGCCGATGGCGGCGTTCTCGGCGGGCAGGCCGAAGCTGTCGAAGCCGATGGGCGACAGCACGCCGTCGCCCAGCATGGTGCGGTAGCGCACCAGCAGATCGCCGAAGGTGTAGTTGCGCACATGGCCCATGTGCGCGGGCCCGCTGGGGTACGGGTACATGGACAGCACGTAGTACGGCGGGCGAGGATCGTCATTGTCGATCTCGTAGGTGCCGTCGCGGCGCCAGCGCTCCTGCCAGCGGCGCTCGACGGCCACGGCGTCGTAGCGGTCCGGCACGCTTGATAGCCTACCGGCGCCGGGGCTATAGCTCAGTTGGCTAGAGCGCTGCCATGGCATGGCAGAGGTCACGGGTTCGAGTCCCGTTAGCTCCACCCCCTCCACAGAGACACTCGCACGGGGGCTCACATGCGGGGCTCGGATTCTCCGTGGCCCTCGACGGTGCCGGGTGCTACATTCGGGTTGTCGTCGCTTCCGCCGCGACCCCCGGTTCTGAGCACCGCCTCGGGGTCCGTCAACCGCCTCCGCGCGACGACTACCAGAGCTATGCAAAGCGACCGCAGGGAAGAACTGATAGCGCGATTCGTCGAGTCCGTCGACGTCTTGCACCGCCAGGTTCGCATCGACCGCCTCAACGAGTGGCAGCAGATCGATCTGACCATCCCGCAGGTCAAGACGTTGTTCCTGCTCGAGAACTCGGGGGCTCTGAGGATGGGCAGCATCGCAGCGTCGCTGGGCATCGCCGTCTCCGCCACGACCACCGTCGTGGACCGCCTCGTCGAGCGGGGCCTCGTCGTGCGGCTCTCGGACCCGAAGGACCGCAGGGTCGTGATCTGCGATCTGACCGAGCAGGGACAGGAGGCGGCGGCCAACTTCTGGCGCATCGGGCGGGAGCGCGTGCGGGCAGCCCTCGAGCCCATGACCACCGAGCAGCTCGACACTCTCGTTCCAGGTCTGGAGTCTCTCTGCCGCGCCGCGCGGCTAGCGGAGTTGTCCGCCGCCGAGGCCCCACCAGACCGCTAGCCGCCGCAGGCCGCCCGAACACGCTGCGCGAGCGACCGGCAGGCCGCCGAGGGGCCGTCGAGCCCGGTCGCCGGCGCCCGCAGACACTCGGGGGCGCCGCCGGGGGCGCCGCGCTCCGCTGCCGGGGCGCCGCGCTGGTTTAGGTTGGCGGGATCGTCGCGGTCGCCCCGATTCTCTTCCCTCGCTGTCAACGCGCACGCCGCTCCGTGCGTCTGTACACACGCAGGTTCTCGCGCGGGTTCTCCGAGCCTGCGCTGAAGCCATGACCCCCCACCCATGAGCCCCCCAGAGCGGCGAGGCAGCGCAGGAGGGAGAGAGACGGAAGATGATCTGCTGGTCCGGCTCTTCGCCGACCACTACAAGGATCTCGTACGCCTCGCCTCCCTTCTCCTCGACGACGTCGGGAGCTGCGAGGAAGTCGTGCAGGACGCCTTCGTGAAGATGCACACGCTGAAGAGCCAGCCCGAGCCGGGCAAGGAGCCAGCCTACCTGCGCAGCATGGTCATGAACGGCGCCCGCTCGCGCATGCGCAGGCGCATGGTGCGCCGCCGCGTCGCCCCGGAGGCGCCGGCGCCCGTCGACAGCGCCGAGTCCGGCGCCCTCGAGCGCCTCCGCAACGACGCTCTGATCGACGCGGTGCGCAGCCTGCCGCGGCGGCAGTCCGAGGTGCTCACGCTGCGGTACTACCTCGACCTGAGCGAGGCCGAGATCGCCGAGTCCCTCGGCATCTCCCGGGGATCGGTCAAGACGCACGCCAGCCGCGGCCTCGCGGCCCTCGAGCGGACGCTCGGGGCGCCGGGAGCGGCCGCACAAGAAGGAATCGCGTGAACTTCGAAGAGCGTCTCCGGGACGCCTTCGATCAGCGAGCCGGCGCCGTCGAGGTCTCACCCGGCGCCCTGTTCGACATTCAACGCCGGCTCGACGGCAGGCGGCGGCTGCCGGAGCTGCGCCTGCGGCCGGCACTGGTCCTCGCCGCGGCCGCCTGCGCCGCCGTCGCCGTGGTGGTCTCGGTGAGCCTCTCGAGGACGGCCCCCGATCCCGGCGGAGAGATCGCGACCCCGGTCGCCAGCGTCGGCGGCACCGACACGGTCGCGCCGCTCTCCCCGTCCACGCCGACGACCGCCGGCCCCCAGCCGCCGCCTATCACCGAGCCGGCCCCTGCCGCCGGAACCGATGCCGCGACGCCGCAGGACGGCGCCGGGCAGATCGCCACGGCCACGCCGCCGAGCCCGCCGCCCGCCGCCGAGCCGCTGAGCCCGCCGCCCGCCGCCGCAGCGGACCCGCCGACCACGACCGAACCCCCCGTCGCTTCGGAGGATCCCGTGATCGCCGCCGAGGAGCCGGCGACTCCCGCCTGCGCCGCCGAGCCGGCCGGCAGCGGAGACCAGACGACCTGGGTCACGGTCTACTTCGCCTGCGGCGAGAACGACGCCGCCCCCCGGCGGCGCGCTGTGACCGACAGCTCTCTGGCCGCCGCTCTGGCGGTCCTGTTGAACGGCCCGAACGAGGCTGATGCCGCTGAGGGCTTCCGCGGGCTTCCCGCCGGTCCGGGCCGGACCGCGTGGCCCGCGGCGGACGACCGCTGGGTGACCATCGACCTCCCGGCCGGGGTGGCCGAGGCGTTCAGTGCCGCCGAGACGTTCAGTGCCGCCGAGATAACAGCCGAGCAGTTCTTGGCCCAACTCAACGCCACAGTGTTCGAGTTCCCCGACTTCGTGGTCGCGGAATACCGTCTCGACGGCGACTGCGCGGCGTTCGGCCGCCTTCTCGGCCGCTCTTGCGAGGTGTACACGAGCTACGGCGGGCGCCACATCAGCGAGCTGACGGCTCACACCATCGGCGCGACCGAACCGGTTGTCCGCGCCGAGCCGAGCGACGGGACCGCCGCGCTGGACATCCTGGCCGACGGCACCAGGATCACCGATCGCCGCGTCGGCGACAACGCCTGGGCGGAGGTCATCACCACCGCCGGCACCCTGGGCTGGGTCTCGACGGAGACGCTCGTGGCGCAGCCCCTGCTGCTCGACGGCGAGGACGCCGCCGCCATGGCGAGCTTGGCGCGCCGACTCACCACCGGCCCCGAACTCGGCTCGTCCTCGTTCCGGCCAGCCGGACTCGTGCTCCGCTGGGGCGCCGACTCCAACGACGTCGGCCTCGTGCCGACCGCCGGCGCCTCCGTCGGCGGTGCGTGGTGGAACGGGCCGTTGGACGCTCCGTCCCCGCGCGACGGCTCTACGACAGCCTCGCTGGCCGAGCTGCTCTGGATCGACGGCGCGAGCGGCAGCGCCACCGTCACGGTCAACGCTCCCGGCCCTCTCGGTGAGCCGCACCCCGATTTCGCCGCCCTGCCCTACGTCTCGATCTATCAGCCGGCTCTGGGCGCATCCGCCCTGCCGCCGAGACTCGCGCTGCCGCCCGAGCCGACGACCACCACGACCGAAGCCGCAGACCCCGACGACCTCGACCTGCCGCCCCCGCTTCCCGGCCTGCTCGAAGACGAGGAAGACACCGCTGCCGAAGAGCCGCCGACACCGCTGAGCGCGCAGGTGAGCGTCGTCTTCGACTTCCTCTCGCCCGGCGGGCCGCGCATCGCCGCCGTCGAGGCGATCTGGGTCGAGCCGTAGCCTCGCCGGGCGCCTTGCGCCGCGGCGGTAGAGTCGCGGTACCTGTGAACGGCGACGCTGCATCCCGATCCCCGACAGCGGGCGCCCCGCGTACGGCCCCCGGCCTCGCGGCTGTCGCCGTGCTGGCCGCCGCGGCGATCCTGGCCGCCTCCTGTGGTTCCGAACCCGCAGAGGTCCCCGCAGCGCCTGCCGTTCCGGCTGCTCCCGCAACCGACAGCGCGCCAGCGACCGCCGAGGCCGATGCGCAGCCGCCTCCCGAGCAGACACCGCCGACAGCAGACCCGCCGCCGGCGCCTGCTCCCGAGCCTCCGCCAGCAACGTCCCCGCCCGAGACCCCCGCGCCGACTCCTCCCGAACCGCCTACGGCCGCGCCGCCTCCGCCCGAAACTCCCGCGGCCGAACCGCCGCCGGCGCCGCAGCCCCAACCGCCTGCGCCCGAACCGCCCCCTCCCCCGGCGCCGCAGCCCCAACCGCCTGCGCCCGAACCGCCCCCTCCCCCGGCACCGCAGCCCGCACCGCCTCAGCCCGCGCCGCCTCCGCCCGAACCGCCCCCACCGACGCCCGCGCCGGCAGGCCCCAACGACCTCCCCTCTTACACCGTCGTGGACCTCTTCAGCGGCGAGAGCCTCGTGCTGGCCTCGTTCGCGCCCACCGATAGGCCCATCTTCGTGTGGGTGTGGGCGCCCCATTGACCGACCTGCCGCCGGGAGGCGCCCGGCATCGAGCAGTTGGCTCGAGACCACCGAGACGAGCTCTTGGTCGTGGGGCTGGGGGTCACGGACAGCTTCGCTGAGGCGCAGAGCTTCGCTGCGGCGACGGGCATCGGGTCGTTCCCCGTGGTGTGGAGCGAGTCGTTCGACCCGGCGGCCCTGTTGGGCGTCTTCTCCCACCCTTCCTGGGTGCTGCTCTCACCGTCGGGCGAGGTCGTCGAGCGCGGCCTCGGCGGCATCGACGCCGGAGACCTGCTGAACAAGGCCGCCGCCGTCTGAGCGCCGCGGCGCGGAGGGGCGAGCGCGGCCCCGATCAGGCCGGAAGCGCCTCTTGGGCGTACTTCGCCAACAGGCCCAGCGTGGCTCGGCGGTGCAGCAGCTTCACGCGGATCTCCGGATAGCGGGTCCGCAGCTTGCGGATCTTCCGGTTCTTCGGTGTCACGAGCTTCTGCTTGAGCGTCGTCAACTCGACGTAGACGTCGTATATGGGGAGGTAGAAGTCCGGGGTGAACGCCTCCAGCACACGCCCTTGGGGGTCGGACTCCAGCACGAAAGTGGTCGGCTCGTACTCCCACGCCACGCCGTAGAAGTCGAGCAGCTCGCTGAAGGCCCGCTCCGAGGCGTGGGCGAAGCCGCCGACGCTCCCCTCAGGGGGATCTGCTGCGGGCACGGCGGGGGCGCGGTCGCGGCGAAGGTCCCCTCAGCCGCCGTAACCGGCCTCCGGCGCGGAGGCTCGGACCGCATCAGGCGCCGTCCGGCCCTCCTCGGACGCCTCGCCGAGTTCCTCGCTGCGCCACCGACCGAGCTCGCTGACGATGGCGCCGTTGAGCTGCTCCTTGATGCCAGCGACCTCCAGCATGATGAGGGCCAGGGCCTGCTGGCCGGGCCGCTGGAGGAGGGCGACCAACTCGTCGGGGCCCGTCATGAACAAGACCTCGCTGCCGCTGATCACCAGCCTGCCGCCGACGAGGTCCTCGCCGAGGATGTCCCGGTGGTTCCTGAACACCTCGCGGATCTGCGGCAGGCCCACTCCGTTGTCGAGAAGGTCCTTGATGATGCGCAGCTTCAGCAGGTCGCTGTAGGAGTAGGCCCGGCGGGAACCGCTGCCGGTGGCCGAGGCCACCGACGGCTGCACGAGACCGGTCCGAGCCCAGTAGTCGAGTTGGCGGTAGGTGATGCCGGCGATCTGCTGGGTCTGTTTCGAGCTGTAGCTAGCCACGACGTTTCCACTCATGAACGTCCCCTCCGAGAGCTTGGTTCGAGAGCCTGGGTTCAGCGCTGTAACTACTCTAGTGCAATTCGCGCCGCCCTGTGGATATCTCCCTCTGCACCTGTCCGCCAACGCCGAGACCCGACAGCGACCGGAGACGGCGCAGCCGGCTAGGAGTCTGCTGAGTGATCTGCCGCCAGCCCCCGTCGGGCGGCCGAGTCCTGGATTCCGGCCTTCGCCGGAATGACTGGTCGGGGTGCCGGAAGCGTTCCTCGGCAGTTTGCTAGGACTCGAAGTCCTCCGGTCGGACGGTGTCGATGAACTCCCGGAACTGCTCCACGACCTCGTCAGGATCGGGCGTCTCGGACCCCTCGCCGCCGGACTCCCCCGAGGAGTCCCGCTCCCAGTAGCCAGCGTCCTCGAGCACCTCCTCGGCGGCGAAGATGGGGGCGCCGCAGCGCACCGCCACGGCGATGGCGTCGGAGGGCCGGCACGAGACCCGCCGCGTCTTGGCGTTCTCGCTGAGTTCGAGTTCGGCGAAGAACGTCTTGTCGCGCAGTTCGGTCACCACGACCCGCCGCAGCGCCACCCCGACGTCGTCCAGAATGACCTTGATCAGATCGTGCGTCATGGGGCGGGGCACCTCCACCCCCTCGAGGGCGAGGGCGATGGCGGTGGCTTCCGCAGCGCCGATGAAGATGGGCAGCAGGCGCGGGTTCGGCGCCTTCTCTTGCAGCAGCAGGATGGGCGCGTTCGTGGGCAGCTCAATGCGCACCCCGACCAGATCCATCTCGATCACGACTTGACAATAGCCGCAGACCGGGAGATCCCCCCAGAGGCGAGCGCTGCCGGAGCGGGGCCGCCGGCCGAGCGCGAGCCGTAGAGAGAGTCCACGTACACGTCGCCGTTGTGCCCCAGCGGGCCGCGGTCCACCGCTCTGAGGTCCGGCAGGTTGCCGTAGCGGCCCCGGAAGTCCAGTCCGTACCCCACCAAGAACGAGTCGTCCACGGTGAAGCCGGCGTACCGCACCTCCAGCGGCAGGACGCGCCGGACCCCGCGGTCCAGCAGCGTGCAGACCTCCACCGAAGCCGGGGACCGCCGGCGCAGCTCGCCGGTCAGGAACCCGACGCTCAGGCCGCTGTCGACGATGCCCTCGACGAGCAGCACATGGCGTCCCGTGATGTCGATGTCGAGATCCCGGGTGATCCGCACTCGACCCGAGTGCGGCGCGAAGCGCGAGAGGGCGAGGAAGTCCACCTCCGCCTCCACGCCCAGGACGCGCGCCAGGTCGGCCAGGAACGGCAGGCAGCTGCGCAGCACCCCGACGAGCACGACCGCGGCGCCGGGCTCGAGGCGCTGCGAGTAGTCGGCTGTGATGGCGGCGCCGAGCGCCTCGGTGCGCTCGGCTATCGCCGTGCGGTCGTAGAGAGCGGCGCCCGAGGGGCGTGGGGCCCCAGTGGACCGAGCGCTCAACTGAGGTTCTGCAGCGCCCGCCGCACGAGGGCCTCGCGGAGGGTGGAGGCGAGCGCCGCCTGGGTGGCCACCAGATCCCGTGCCCGGCGCTGGGCGTCGGACCCGCCGAGCTGGAGGATCTGCTGGACCGCCGGGGTGGAAAGGTCCAGCTCCCTGTCCACCGATGCTTTGAAGATGCGCAGGTGGCGCGGCTCGAGGCCCTGGTCGAACATCTGCCGTGCGATGCGCGCCACCTCCAGCGCGTGCGCGTCGTAGAAGTCGATGTCAGCAGTGGGGCGCGGCGCCAAGAGCCCGTACCGTGTCAACTCGCGGGCCTGCGACAGGCTGAGCCCGCTGGCGCTCGCAAGCTGCGGCAGCGTCATCCCGGCACCGCTGGGATCCGGGGCCGCCGGGGCCGGGGCCAGCCGGCGGACCTGGTCGCTGACGTCCACGTCGGGCAGTCGGCTGTCGTGGTTGTCGGCCTCAGCGCCCCACTCCACCGTCGCCATCCGCTCCCTGATAATCCGGAGCGGCAGGAAGTTCTCCCGCTGCTGGGTCAGGATCCAGCGGAGCTTGGCGACGTCGGTGCGGGAGTACTTCCGATAGCCCTTGTCGGTGCGCTGGGGGGCGATCAGCCCTTGGCCCTCGAGGAACCGCAGCTTGGAGACCGACACGTCGGGGAAGTCGCCGCGCAGGTTCGCGACCACTTCGCCGATGCCGGCGAGCCGCTCGTCAGCCACCGACGAACCTCGCATAGGCCGCGCCGTCCATCAGCTCTTCGATGCAGGAGGCGTCATCCACGGCGAGCACGCAGAGCCAACCCTCGCCGTAGGGGTCGGCGTTGACGGCGCCGGGCCTGTCGGCGAGCAGCCCGTTGACCGCCACGACCCGGCCCGTCAGCGGGGCGTAAAGCTCGCTCGTCGCCTTGCGCGCCTCGATCTCGGCCATGAGCTCGCCAGCGGCGAGGCGACCGCCCAACTCGGGGAGCTCGACGAACTCTACCTCGCCCAGCAGGTCTTGGCCGTAGTCGGTGAGTCCGACGCGCGCCAAGTGCTCGGGCCCTTCCCCCTCCGCAGCGACCCAGCCGTGGCCCTCGGAGTACCGCAGGGACGCGGGGACGTTCACGGCAGGCCGAAGGGGCCGAGGAGTCGCCGCGTCGGGGTCGCCATCGGTTTCACGCTACTCCACAGCCGGCCGGGCTCAGGACCCCGCCGGCGGCGGCGCCGCCAGGGCGGCCCGAGCCGCCGGAACGTACAGCCAAGCCCCGTACCAGGCGACGGCGAGCGACGGGACGCCGCAAACCCAGCCAGCGATCCTCCAGGCGCCGGCGCCGGCTATCTCGGAGGCGCCCAACAGGAGCATCGGGAAGGCGAACATGAGACCGAAGCTGCCCGACTTGCCCCAGGCGTTGACGCCCAGCCACCCCACGCGCTTGGAGGCGAGGATGAGAGTGCCCACGGACAGACCGAACTCCCGCGCCAGGGCGGTGATTCCGAACCACCGCGCCACGTCGCCGTTGACGAGCATCGCGATGACCGCGGCGAAGAACATGAACCGGTCGACGACGGGATCGAGGACGGCCCCGAGGTCGGTCGCCTGCCCGAGCCTGCGGGCCAGGTAGCCGTCGAGGAAGTCGCTGGCGCCGAGGGCGCCGAGCAGGATGCCCGCCGCGGCGCGGTCGTCGAGGCCGAACAGCAGCCAGCAGAAGATCGGCAGAGCTGCCAACCGGAGGATCGTGACCAGGTTGGGAACGGTCCAGAGTTGGCGGCGAAGGCTCGCGGCGGACACGGCAGGAGAGTACCGTGCAGCGCCGACAGCAGGTCTCGCAGAGATCGGAAGGGCGCGATGGCGACGATATTCACACGGATCCTCCGGGACGATCTGCCGGGGCATTTCGTCTGGCGCGACGACCTGTGCGCCGTCATTCTGTCAATCAACCCGCTCAGCGCCGGCCACTCTCTGGTGATTCCTACCGTCGAGGTGGACCATTGGCTCGACTTGGACGTCGAGACCAACATGCACCTCACTGCGGTGGCCCAGCGCGTGGGACGGGCGATCATGGAGGTGCATCGGCCGCAGCGGGTGGCGACGGTGGTGGCGGGCTTCGAGGTCCCCCACGTTCACCTGCACGTCTTCGGGGCCGACTCGATGGACGACTTGAACTTCGCCAACGCCGCGGCGAGCGCAGAGCAGTCCGAGTTGGCGGCCGAGGCGGCGCTGCTGCGAGCCGCGCTGGGCCAAGGGGGCTAGGAGTCCGACGCCGTGGGCGCGCCGGCGCCGGCGTAGCGGTAGACCCTCACCTCTTCGGCCGCGAAGACGCGCTCCCAGCCCCCCTGGCGCAACGTCGTGTCGAATCGCTCGACCTCCAGCGTCACCGGCCCCCAGCGCGGCGCCGAAGCCAGGTCGAGGGCGATCCAGCCCACCCCTTCCACGGCGCTCTGGGCATCGGCGCGCGCCGAGGCGCCTTGCGCCTCCAACTCGAACAGCACGTTCCGCTCGGCCAGCAGCGGAAGGAGGTGGGGCGAGGCTCGGACTGCCGCCTGCGCGGGGATCTGCTCGGCCGCGGCGAGACGGTCTGCGTCGGCGGCATCCCGCGTCCAGCTCCACGGGGTGTGGAACGGCGAGCTGGCCGCGTCCCGCACGAAGAAGATGGCCGTCGCCAGCACCAGCGTGACGACGAGCCGGCGATTGACCCGCACGCGGCGCACCAGGACGGCGCCGGCCCGTCGCAGCGCGAACACGGTGGCCACCAGCACGAACGCCGCCACCGGCAACGACTCGGCCAGCAGGGCCTCGGGCGTGTCCGACGCGAGCTGCACGACGAAGAAGGGCACAGCCGGCATGAGGTAGCGCAACTCGACGAGCGGCAGGAACAACACCGGTGCCAGCAACGTGACGCCCAACAGGAAGTTCTCCTGCGTCACCAGGTTGCCGAGGAACACATGCGGACGGCGCAGGATCCCCCAGATGACGTCCGCGCTGCTGGTGCTCCCGTATTCTGCGTAGCGGGCCAAGTGCGGGAACTCGCCCCCGGCCAGCATCGGTTGGATGGTCTCTGTGGCCAGCAGCGTCCAGAGCAGGCCGACGAACGCCCAGATCATCGCCGTCCGGGAGTGCCGGCCGGAGATCGCCAGCAGCGACCGGCCGACTCGGGCCGGGGTCCCCCACAGCGAGGGCGGACGCTCGGGTTCGCCGCCCCCGGCGGGCCTCGGCCGGAGTTCCACAGCGAGCACGACCCCCAGCACCGCCACCACCCACCCGAGTTCGGAGCGGCACGCCAGGGTGACCGCCACCAGCGCGCCGAACGGCGCCCAGCGAGCCCTGAGCCCGTAGTAGACGGCACCCAGCAGGGCGGGCAGCGCCAAGGTCTCGGGGTGGAAGCCGGCCAGGTTGGCGTTGTGCAGGGCTGCGTAGCAGGCGTAGGCGAAGGCGACCGCCGTGGCCGGGGCGACCTTGAGGTCGGCGCGGCGGCGAGCGATGCGCCACAGCGGCACGACGCCGAGAGCCAGGGCCGCCGACTGGATCACCAGGACCGTCGTCGTGATCGGCAGCCAGCGCACTGACAGGGCCAGGGGGTAGATGATGAACGAGCCGTTCCGCGCCAGGTAGTCGCCGCCCACGAGCGTCGAATCCGGCCGGAAGCCTCGGCTCACATGCCAGACGCTCTGGTTGAACAGCGCCAGGTCGGTCCCCGCCTGCAGGGAGTGGGCGCGCGCCAGCGCCAGGGCTACGAGCGCGCCGCCGAGGGCGAGCGCCATGATCCAGGGCAGGAGCCTGTCGAAGGCCGCGGTCTCGAGGCGGGCCTGCCATCGCAGCGTCGCCCGCTCGAGCCGCGACCGCCAGTCGAGTTGGGCCGGGTGGGCCGGCGCGGCGCCTCGGGCCGCGGGGGGTCGCGCGCGCACCGGAGCTGACCTCAGGGGGCGAGGGGTTCGATGAGGTGAGGGCTCTTCAATCGCGGGTTGTTGACCTCCCGGCTGACCGGATGGAAGGTGAACAACTTCGACGGGGCCGGCACCAGCAGGTCCCCCAGCGCCGACGCGTCGTCGCAGTCGGGGTCGAGCCATTGCTCCCAGGCGCTCGGCGGCAGCACGATCGGCATCCGATCGTGCACGGCGGCGATCCGCTCGTTGGCGGGGCCGGTGATGATCGTCGTGGAGCGCACGGGATCGCCCTCGGGGCGCCTCCAGCGTTCCCAGAGCCCCGCGAAGGCGAGCGGTTCGCCGTCGACGCGGTGGATGTACATGGGTTGGCGGTGCTGCTCCCCCGGGACCGGCACCCACTCGTAGAAGCCGTCGGCGGGAATGATGCAGCGCCGCGCCCGGAAGGGACGGCGGTAGGCCTTGGATTCCGCCACGGTCTCGGAGCGGGCGTTGATCATGCGGTTGCCGATCTTGTGGTCCTTGGCCCACGGCGGGATCAGGCCCCAGCGCAGGGAGTCGAGGGTCCGGAGCCCCTCGTTCACGAGAACGGCGTACACGTCGTTGGTCGGCGCCACGTTGTAGCTGGGCTCCGGCAGCGCGGCGCCGCCGAGCTCCGCCCCGAAGTAACCGGCTACGTCCTCAGCCGAACTCGCCGAAACGAAGCGCCCACACACGCCGCAACGCTACCTGCCAGCCGGGGGCGACAAGCGATGCCGCGCCGCGCCGGCAGGTGTTCCGGACCGCCCGGCGCCGCTGCAAAACTGCTCGTGGCCGGGTCGGACCGGGGCACGAACTGGCTCCGAGGCTGCTGCGTCGCGGCCTACGCCAGCATGGCGTCGAGGGCCTCGGTGGGCGGGGCGAAGTAGAACGACCCCGACGCCGGGTTGGAGAAGTCCGTCAACCGGTCGCGCACGCCGGTGCCGTCGAGGCCGTACATGGCCCGCAGGCGCTCACGGAAGGGGGCCTGCTCCCGGCAGAAGGCCATGAAGTACAGGCCCACGACGGATACGGCGCCGTGGAAGGCGTACGGAGTGGACCGGCGGGCGATCTCGTTGCGCTTCGGCTTGGAGTCGTCTGCGGTGGCGCCCTCGCGCAACTCCACGTGGCTGAGGTGCGAGAAGTCCTCCTGCGGGTCGAGCCGCTCGCTGTCGGGCTTCGTGCGCCCGAAGACCTTCTCCTGCTGCGCGACGCTCATCCGGTTCCAGGCCTCGAGGTCGTGGACCCAGCGCTGGGCGAGGATGAAGCTGCCGCCGGCGCCCGGCGACCCGTCGGGCACGAGGGCCACCTCGGGCTCACGCTCGGGCTCGGGGTTGCCGGTGCCGTCGATGAACCCGGTCATGTCCAGCGAGTCGCCCAGGATGAAGGTGTTCGTGTCGCGCGGCACGACCATGTGGCCGGTCAGGGCGGTGCGGGCGTCGTACTGCGTCTGCCAGACCTTGTCCTTGTCGGGGCTGTTCAGCCAGAACAGCAACTCCTCCTGGGTCCCCTTGGCCTCGCGCCCGCTGCCGTCGGTGGACTCGATGGTGACGAAGTCCTGGAAGTCGTCGGGGACGTCATCGGTCAACTCGGCCAGGAGGCTCGGCCCGAGGCCCACCACGAGGTTGACGCCGGCGGCGTCGGCTGCGGCGCGGGTGTCGGCGATCACGCTCTTGATGTGACCCAGATCGGCGCCGTCCACTCGGCTCAGGTGGACGTACCACTGGTGCTGTCCCATTTCGGCGAAAATTGCGGGTTGCGGCGTAGGCATGTCCGACCTCCGTGGCTAGTTGGAACCCTTCCGATTCCGGAGGATCCTAGTCGGGCTGCCGGGATTTGAACCCGGGACCTTTGGTCCCCCAGACCAACGCGCTAACCAAGCTGCGCCACAGCCCGTACTGGAGGCCCCACTCTACCGGCGGGCCGAACTCAGAACGCCCCCTCCAGCACCTCCAGCCGGCCGTTCTGCACGCACGCCACGTCGAAGCGCAACGACTCGGCGTACCCCTGATGCTGGCGGAGCCACTGCGCGGCCAGCGCGCGGACGCGCTGCTGCTTGCGGCGGTCGACCGCCTCGGCGGCATGCCCGTAGGCGGTTCCCGAGCGCGTCTTGACTTCGCAGAACACGACGGTGCCGCCGCGCCGCAGGACCAAGTCGATCTCGCCCCTGCCGCTGCGCCAGTTGCGGTCCAGGATCTCCCAGCCGCGCTCGGCGTACCAGGCCGCCGCCTTGTCCTCGCCCCAGCGGCCGAGCCGCTGCCGGCCGACGGTCATCGGCCGCCGCGCCCCTCAGGGCCTCAGACCACGCGCCTCTCGGGCACTTTGGCCGCCTTGCCCACGCGGTCCCGCAGGTAGTACAGCTTGGCGCGCCGCACTCGTCCCTGCGCCACCACCTCGAGGCGCTTGATGCTGGGGGTGTGAACAGGGAACGTGCGCTCGACCCCCACGCCGAAGCTGACCTTGCGCACGGTGAAGGACTCCCTGACCCCCGAGCCGCGGCGGCTTATCACGACGCCCTGGAAGATCTGGATGCGCTCGCGGCTGCCCTCGACGACGCGGACATGCACCTTGACGGTGTCGCCGGGCCGGAAATCCGCTACGTCGCTCCGCAGGCTCTGCACGTCGACCAAGTCGGTGGGCTGCATGGCCGGTCTCCAATCACAAACGCGTCAGGCTGGCGGGGAAGCGAGACGTCCCAGGATACGCCGCCGGCGCCGCGGCGCCACCGGGGGCGGGAGCGAGCGGGCTGCGCCGCGACGGTCAGTCGGGCGACAGGCCGAACTCCTCGAGCAACTCGACCTCGGCGTCGCTCAGGGGGCCGCGCGCCTCAATGAGGTCGGGGCGCAGCGCGCAGGTCCGCGCCAGCGCCTGCGCCCGGCGCCAGCGCTCGACGCGCCCGTGGTCGCCAGAGCGCAGCACTTCGGGGACGGCCATGCCGCGGTAGGTCGCCGGGCGGGTGTACTGCGGGAAGCCGAGCAAGCCCCTGCTGAAGGAGTCCTCGGCGCCGGAGGCCGCGTTCCCCATCACGCCGGGGAGCAGCCGCACGACCGCCTCCAGGATCACCATGGCGGCCACCTCGCCCCCTGCCAGCACGTAGTCCCCGACGGAGACCTCGTCGTCTGCGAGCCCCGTGCGGACCCGCTCGTCCACGCCCTCGTAGCGGCCGCACAGCAGCGAGAATCCGTCTCCGGCGGCCAACTCGGCGACCGCGCGCTGGTCGAGTCGCCGGCCGCCGGGCCACAGCAGTATCAGCGGCCGCATCACGCCGGCCTGCTCGACGGTCTCGAAGATGGGCTCGGGCGCCAGCACCATGCCGGGGCCGCCGCCGAAGGGCGCGTCATCCACCGAACGGTGCGGCTCGACCGCCGCCGAGCGGAGGTCCAGCACCCGCAGATCGAAGGCGCCGGCCGCTCGGGCCCTGCCCAGGAGGCTGTGCGCGGCGAACTCCTCGACCATCGCCGGGAAGATCGTGATCACGTCGATTCTCACAGCCGGCGGTCCCGTTCGCCCGACGGACGGCGAGGGACCGGCAGCCCGTGCCGCTGACCGATGGATTCCGGCCCTCGCCGGAATGACGCCACCGGAATACACCGCATTGCCAGCAGAGTCCTCAGGGCAGATCGAAGAGGCCCTCGGGTGCGTCGACGACCACACGGGACGGCCCGTCGCCGGCCTCGACGGAGACCACGAAAGTGAGAGGCACCAGCGCCCCGCTGTCGAGGGCGAGCAGGTCGCTGGCCGGGTTCGCCTGCACGGCCAGAACCTTGCCGCGCGTCGAGCCTTCGGTGCAGACCACCTCGGCGCCGATGAGTTCGTGTACCCACAGTTCGGCCGGATCCTCCAGCGGGGCCGCCAGCAGCGCCGCTGAACGCAGCTGTTCCGCGGCGTCGCGGTCCGCGCAACCCTCGAAGGCCACGATCCAGCGATTCCCGAAGGGGCGCGAGCGCCGCACCCGCCGCGCCGCGCCGGCGATCTGCAGTTCGGCGCCGGGCTGCAGCCGCTCGGTCCGGTTGGTCACGAGCGACACCACTACCTCGCCGGCCACGCCGTGGGGCCGGTCGACGCGTCCGACCTCTAGGAGCGCCGCCGCCACGGCGGGGCTAGGGCTCGACGAAGTCGACCACCACGGTGCAACCGTCGTTGACCGCAGCGGCCCGCACGACCGTGCGGATGGCGCCGGCCACCCGGCCGCGCCGGCCGATGACACGGCCGATGTCCCCCTGGTCGACGTACACGTCGAGGCGGATATCGGGGCCGTCGGCGGTAGCGACCACCCGAGCCGCGTCCGGGTTCTCCACGACCGACCTGACGATGTGCTCGAGGACCGCGCGGGCGCGGGGAGCATCGGTGTTCTCGCTGGGCCCCTCGCTCACGATGAAGCCCCCTCAGCAGCAGACTCGAGGTCCTCGAGCCGGGAGGCCCCGCCGGTGTACTCGGCCCAGGCGCCGGAGATCTTGAGCAGCTTCTCGACCCGTTCGCTGGGCTTGGCGCCGTTGCGCAGCCACTTCAAGGCCTTGTCGTTGTCGATGCTCACGACCGACGGCTCCTGGCGGGGGTCGTAGTAGCCGATCGATTCGATGAAGCGCCCGTCACGAGCCGACCGCGAGTCGGCCGCCACCACCCGGTACGTCGGCTGGCGCTTCTTGCCCCTGCGCATCAAGCGGAGCCGCACTGCCACGATTCGTTCCTCTCTCCCGGCTCTAGTCGCCGGAGATCCGCTGCCGGGCCCTGCCGCCCCGGCCCCACCGGTACAGTCTGCCGGGAAATCGGCCCGTTTCCATCCCGCCTCCCGCGCCCGGTCAAGTCGCCGGTTGGCGCCGCTCAGCGGCCCGGCCAAGCCAGCGGGCCCCCACCGGGGGCGGCCTGTCCGCCGTCGGGCTGTCCCGAGGGCCAACCCAGAGGCTCGCGGGCCTCGAGCCGCTCGAGCAGGTCGGCGGCGGACCGGTTGCGGCTGCCGCCGGCCGGCGTGACCCGCCCGGGGCCCCTGGGTCTGCGGCCCTTGGATCCCTTCGCCTTGCGGCGGCCCCCGCCCCGTGTACCGCGCATCATCTTGCGGGCTGCGCTGAAGTTGCGCAGCAGCTCGGCCACCTCCGCGGTCGTCGTGCCGCTCCCCGCCGCGATCCTGCGCCGCCGCGAGCCGTCGATGATGGCGGGCTGGGCGCGTTCGGCGGGCGTCATCGAGCAGATGACGGCCTCCATCCGAGCGAGCCGGCGGTCGTCCACCCCGGCTTCGGCGGCCTGAGCGGCCTGCTCGGCGGGCAGGTGAGCGAGCACATCGCCCAACCCGCCCAGCTTGCGCATCTGGCGCATCTGCTCGCCGAAATCGTCGAGGGTGAACTCACCGGCCAGGACGCGTTCGGCAGCCTCGGCTCGGCCCCCCTCGTAGGCCGCCTCAGCCTTCTCCGCCAGCGACAACAGGTCGCCCATGCCCAGGATGCGCCCCGCCAAGCGGTCGGGATGGAAGCGCTCGAAGTCGCCGACGCGCTCGCCGACCGAGGCGAACGCCACCGGGCACCCCACGACGGCGCGCACCGACAGCGCGGCGCCGCCGCGGGCGTCGCCGTCGAGCTTGGTGAGGATCACGGCGTCGAGCCCTACTGCGTCACCGAAGCTGCGACCGACGCGCGCCGCCTCCTGGCCGACCATGGCGTCGAGCACCAGGAACGTGTGGTGGGGCTGGATCGCCTCGCCGACGGCGCGCACCTCGGCCATGAGGGCCTCGTCCACGACTTGGCGCCCGGCGGTGTCGCAGATCACCACGTCCCGTCCGAGCCGGCGGGCCTCGGCCACCCCCGCCGCCGACACCGCCACGGGATCGGTCGCCTCGCTGAAGACCGGCACGGAGATCTCCGCGGCCAGGACGCGCAGCTGCTCGACGGCGGCGGGGCGGCTCAGGTCGGCGCCCACGAGCAGCGGGCTGCGCCCCTGGCTGCGGAACCAGCGGGCCAGCTTGGCAGCCGCGGTGGTCTTGCCTGAGCCCTGGAGTCCCACCAGCAGCACCACCGTGGGGGGGCGGGACGCGAAGCCGATCGAGTGCGCCTCGCCGCCGAGGGCGCGCACCAGCTCGGCGTACACGATCCGCACCACCTGCTGGGCGGGGTTCAGGGCGCGGCTCAACTCGGCGGCGAGCGCCTCCTCGCGCACCCGGTCCTGGAATTCCGCCACCACGCCCGTAGCCACATCGGCGGCCAGCAGCGCCCGGCGGATCTCGCCCAGCGCCTCGGTGACGTCCTCGGGACGCAGGCGGCCCTTGCGCCGGAGCCGGTCGAAGACGGCGTTGAGGCTGCCGCTAAGCGTTTCGAACATCGCCTTCGACCCCTTCGGCGCCCACGAGGGCGGAGGCGAAGGCCGCGGCGTCGAACGGGACGAGGTCGCCCAGCCCTTCGCCGAGGCCCACGAGCTTGACCGCCACACCCAACTCGGCGCGCACCGACAGCACCGTGCCTCCCCGGCCGGAGCCGTCCAGTTTGGTCAGCACCGCGCCCGTGACGCCCGCGGCCTCGCCGAACATCCGTGCCTGGACGAGACCGTTCTGGCCGGTCGTGGCGTCGAGGGTGACGAGCGCCTCGCACAGCTCGCCCGGCGCCCGCTCGGCCACCCGGCGGATCTTGGCCAGCTCGCCCATCAGGTTGTGGTCGGTGTGCAGCCGCCCGGCGGTGTCGATCATCACCACCTCGGCACCGGCCGCGGCGGCGTGGGAGACGGCGTCGAAGACCACGGCCGCGGGGTCGCCGCCGGGGGTGCCGCCCACGAGATGCGCGCCCGCCCGCTCGGCCCAGGCGGCGAGCTGTTCGGTAGCGGCGGCGCGGAACGTGTCGGCGGCTGCCAGCACCACGCGCCGACCGGCCTGCACCTCGGCATGGGCCAGCTTCCCGATCGTGGTCGTCTTGCCCGAGCCGTTGACCCCCACGAACAGCCAGACCGAGGGCGAGCCCGAGCGGTCCAGTGCCCCGTCGGGCGCCTCCATGACCTCCGCCACCGCCTCGGTCAGCAAGCCGCGCAGCTCCCGGGGGTCGGCGATCCGCCGCCGGGCGGCCTCGCTGCGCAGGCGCTCCAAGAGTTGCTCGGTCACCGCCCAGCTCACATCCGCGCCGAGCAGGGCCTCCTCCAGCGCCTCCCAGGTGCCGGCGTCGAGAGCGGGGCGCGCCAGCGCGGCGCCGAGCCGCCCACCCATCGCGGAGCGGGCCTTCGCCAGCCGCGAACGCCAGCGCGGCGGGGCCTCGCAGACGCCTCGGGGGTCGCGCGCCGTCGTCACCGGGCCCCGTCCCGCCTAGGGCTCGATATCGGGCTCGAGGGACTCGTCGGGGACCACCTCGAGGTCCAGTGAGGCGCCCCGGTCGCCGAGCGGAATGAACAGGCGGATGAGCTGGTCGCCGCGGACCACTTCGACGGGCACCTCGGTCCCCGGCGCCCGCAGCCGCACGGCCACCGCCAACTCGTCCATCGAACCCACAGGCTGACCGTCGAAGGCGACGATGCGGTCGTTCACCTCCATGCCCGCGGCCTCGGCGGGCCCTCCGGGGGCGACTGAGGCCACGATCGCGCCCGGCTCCCCCAGCGGCGGGGTGTAGCCGGTGATCCCCAGGAAGCCGAAACGAACCTCGCGCCCGGCCCGCAGCTCCTCAGCGATCCAGATGGCCACCTCGATGGGAGTGGCGAAGCCCACGCCGATGTTGCCGCCGCCGAAGGTGGACTGGATCGCCACGTTCATCCCGATCACCCGACCCTGCAGGTCGGCCAAGGCACCGCCGCTGTTGCCGCGGTTGATGGGGGCGTCGGTCTGGATCATGCCCAGCGGCGGCATGGTCTCACCCCCCAGCACCTGGTTGAGGGCGCTGACCACGCCGACGGTCACGACGTTCTCCATGCCGAACGGGCTGCCGACCGCCACGGCGGTCTGGCCCACCTGCACCGTTGAGAGCGGGCCGATCCGCGCCACGTCCAAGTCGAGCCCCGGGTCGATCTGCACGACGGCCACGTCGAGTTCCCGGTTCGCCCCCACGACCATCCCGCCGGTTCGCAGGCCGCTGGCCAAATGCACGATGACGTCGGGCACCTCCCCTTCGGGGGCGTCGGGGGCGCCCAGTTCGTCGGGGGGTTCGATCTCGAGGCCCTCGGGGCGTCCGGGCCCGCCCGCCCCTTCCCCGGCGAACAGGTCGGCGAGAGGCTCTGCGTTCTCGACGACGTGCGCAGCGGTCAGGATCAGCCCCGTATCGTCGTAGATGATCCCCGAGCCTTGGCCCTGGGAGGTCTGGAGCAGCACCACTGCCGGCTCCACCAGGCCGGCGGCGTAGACCACCGGCTCGGTTGCCGGATCGGCCGGCGGCGCGGGGGCGGGCGCCGTCTCCTGGGGCGCAGGCGCCGGCGCGACGGCCTCGGCGCCCTCCGCCGGCGCGGCGGGCTGCGGCGCCTCCGCCGTCTCCTGCGGCAGGGCCGGCTGAACGGCGGGGGGAGGCGGGGCGGCTGCGACACCCGACTGCGGCGCCGGGCCGATGATCTCCGGCGGCCGCACGGGGACGTAGAGGACCGCCTCTTCGGGCTCGCCCGAGGACTGCACGAACGCCGCTAGCCCCACTGCGAGCGCCGACAGGCTGACGACCACCGCGAACGCCGCGGCGCTGAAGCGCCGGCGTCGCCGCCGGGGCGGGCCGGGGTCGCGGGGCGGTCCCTCCTCGGGCGACCAGAGCGTCCAAGCCAGGTCGTAGTCCCTGGGCCACGAGTCGCCCGGCGCCCCGCCGCGCGACGGCCCGGGCCCCGAGAAGCCGCCAGCGGCCGGGCGGCCCTCGAAGGGGCCCTCGCCCCGACCAGCCGGCGGGTAGGGCGTCTCAGGTGCCATACGAACTCCGTCTCCGGGCGGTCACGGCCCGGCACGCTCCACGCTATTGGGGCGGCGCGCCGGAGCCTCCGAAGTCGTTCCCCGGTCGATTCAGCCAGATGCCCGAACGTGCTCCTCGACCCGTCCGCCTCGTCCGACGCGGGCACCGGGACTGCTCGCCCCGGTCGCCGGCAGCAGGATCGTGAAGGTGGATCCGAATCCGGCGGTCGAGGTGAGGCGCGCCTCGCCGCGATGCGACTCGGCGATCTGCCGCACGATCGCCAGGCCCAGCCCCCGCCCCTCGGCCGACGCCTGCCTGCCGCGCTGGAAGCGCTGGAACACGCGCCCCTGCTCGTCGGTGGGAATGCCGGGGCCCTGATCCTCCACCGCCACCCAGATCCAGGCGCCCTCGCCCCCTGCGGTGATGCGCACCTCCGATCCCCCCGGCGCCACGCTCAGCGCGTTGGAGAGCAGGTTCGCCAGCGCCTGCCGGAGGCTGCCGGCGTCGCCGAGGGTCAGCAGGCCCCCGGGCGCGTAGTGCGTCAGCCTCACGTCGTGGTTGGCGGCGTAGCCCTCGAACTCGGCGGCGGCCTGGCGCGAGAGCTCCCCCACGTCCACGAGGGCGAGGTGCTGCGGGCGGGTCTCGTGGCGGGCGAAGGTTACGAGATCCTCCACCACGCGAGAGATCCGCTCGGTGGACCGGCTCACCTGCTCGGCCACGAGGCGGTAGTCCTCAGCGGTTGCGTCCGGGTCACCCAGCGTCGTGTCCAGGTTGCTTCGGATCACCGCAAGAGGGTTGCGCAGCTCGTGTGAGGCGTCCTCGACGAACCCGCGCTGCGCGTCGAAGGAGCGGTCCAGCCGGTCCAGCATGTCGTCGAAGGTGTCGGCCAGCCGCCGCAGCTCGTCGGGGGGCCCGCCGAGCGCGATGCGCTGGGAGAGGTCCGTGGCGCTGATGCGGCGCGCCACCTCGGTGATCCGGCCCACGGGCTTGAGCACATGGCCGGCCAAGGCCCAGCCGACGACCATGCCGACGGTGAACAGGACCGCTAGGGCGATGAGGGAGTAGTCCCGCAGCGTGTCCAGTGCCCGCTCGTCGGCCTGCATCTCCACGGCGGCGAACACCTCCCGGAGGGCCTGCTCGTCGGCGGCCGAGACGACGCCGTCGGATCCGAGGGGCTCCGCCTCGGGGACCCCCGCGAGCGACGACCCCTCAAGGCTCCGGGACAGGCCCCAGTAGACGCCGCCCACCGCCACCGCGCCGAGACCGAACAGCAGCACGCCGCAGGTCAGCGCGAGCCGGAACCGGAAGGCGACCGCCGAGCGGTAGGAGCGGCGGAACTGCTCGGTGCGACCGGAGGGCTTCAGCGCATCGGCGCCGGCCCCCACGGCGGAGCGGTGGATCAGGGGTACGGGGCCGAACTCGGCAGACCGATGTCGCCGAGCACGTGGGCGGGGTCCTCGGGCCCCGATCCCCACCGGGGGCCGTCGGGCGGCGGGGCGTTGAGCCGGTAACCCGTCCCCACGACCGTCTCGATCGGCGCAGGGCTGTTGGGCAGGCTGAGCTTGCGCCGCAGCGTTCCGACGGTCACGCGGACGGTGTTCGTGAACGGGTCGATGTGCTCGTCCCACACATGGTCCAGCAGCTCCTCCTGCGAGACGACCTGCCCCGCTCGGCTGCAGAAGTAGCGCAGCAGCGTGAACTCCTTCGGCGTCAGGGCTATCGCATGGCCCAAGCGGCTGACCGCATGCCGGGCGAGGTCCATCTCGATGTCGCCGGCGACGAGGCGGACCCCGCCTCCGCCGGCGTCGCGTCGGAGCAGCGCGCGGATCCGCGCGCTCAGCTCGCTGAAGGCGAACGGCTTGACCAGATAGTCGTCGGCGCCGTCGTCGAGGCCGGCGACGCGGTCCTCGAGGCTGTCGCGTGCGGTGAGCATCAGGATGCGGGGCCGGTGAGTGCCGAAGGAGGGTCGGCGGAGCCGGCGGCACACCTCCCGACCGTCCACCGCGGGCATCGTGAGGTCCAAGCAGATGAGGTCGTACGCGACTTCGGCGGCCTTGTCGAGCGCCGCGGCCCCGTCGAACGCCTCGTCCACGGCGTACCCCTCCCGGCGCAGGCCGCGGGCGACAGCGCTGACCAACTCTGCTTCGTCGTCGGCGACGAGCACTCGCATCGCCTCAGACGGTAGTCCCCCGACCCGCTGCCGGGCATCTTGGCCCCCCGGCGCTGCGACGGCACCGGTCGCTCAGCCGCCCGGCGGCCTCCCGATGCCGGCCGGCGCCGGCGCGTCGGCATCGGCACGGCCCTCGGCGATCACCCTGCTGGCGCCGCCCGGGCGCATCGTCACTCCGTAGAGGCGGTCGGCGATCTCCATGGTCGGCCTCTGGTGCGTGACCAGCACGAGTTGGGCCTCGCTGCGGAACTCCTCCACGAGACGCAGGAACCGGTGCAGGTTCACGTCGTCCAGCGCGGCGTCTACTTCGTCGAGCACGTAGAACGGGGAGCGCTGGGACTGGAACACGGCGAAGAGGAAAGCCAGAGCCGCCAGCGAACGCTCGCCGCCGGACAGCAACGCCAGCCGGCGGAGGCTCTTGCCTGCGGGACGGGCCTCGATCTCCACACCCGACTCGAGCGGGTTGTCGGGCTCGGTGAGGCTCAGCCTGCCGGCGCCGCCCGCGAAGAGGGTGCTGAAGATGCCCTCGAAGCTCTCGGCCACCTCGCGGTAGCAGCGCGAGAACGCATCGAGGATCTCGGCGTCGATGGCCCGGACGAGCGTCGTGAGCTCGCGCCGTGCGCCGCGGACGTCGGCGGTCTGCGCTGCCAGCAGGTCGTGCCGCTCCCGGAGGACGTCGTGCTCGCGCACCGCCAAGGGGTTCACCGGGCCGATGCCGCGGAGCAGTCGCTCCAACTCCTTGATGCGCCCGGGGGCCGTCACGCCCTCGGCGAGGCAGGGCTCGGACGTCTGCGTCGCCCGGTTCTCGTCGCAGTCGTACTGCCCTCGCAGCGTCTCGACCACGGCTTCGATGCGGACTCCTACCTCGTCCTCGACGCGCTGCGCCGCTAGCAGCTGCTCGGCAGCGTCCTCCAGCGACGCTGCCAGAGCCGCCCGCCGCCGGCGGTCGCCGTCGAGCTGCGAGGCGGTGGCGCTCATCGCCTCGGCCACGCGGCGCTGCCGCTGCCGGAGCTCTTCGAGGCCCTCCCCGCAGTGCTGCGCGCTCGCCGCTAGCCGCTCTGCCAGATCCGAGAGGGCTGCGCTGCGGCGGGCGTCGGCACCGGCTGCCGAGACCGCCGCCTCGTGACCCCCGAGGCGGGCGCGGATCTCCGACAGGCGGTCGACCAGCAGGCCGCGCCTAGCGCGGATCTCCCGAGCGCGGCCCTCCAGCGACTCGCGCTCGGTCGCCAGGGCGCCTCGGCGGCCCTCCAAGGCGGCGCGCGCGCTGGTGGCCGACGCTTCGGCCGCTTCGACGGCCTCCTGGCGTTCGGCCAGCTGCGCCGCCGCCTCGTCGGCCAGCCGGCGCTGCCCGCCGGCCCGCTCGGCCGCCTCTGCCAGGCGGTCCGCCACCTCGGCGGCCTCGGCGCTGACGGCGCTGTGCTCGCGCTCAGCGGCGGCCGCC
>JAPOYM010000017.1 GCA_026706565.1 bacterium | reverse complement strand
CCTCAGCCTTCCAAGCTGATGACGGGGGTTCGACTCCCCTCGCCCGCTCACCGCCGGGACTGAGCCACCGATCTGCCCTGGTTCCCATGCTGCGCGGTCGTGCGCCGCCGGCCTGCTCGCGCTCGCCGCTGTCCCGGTGGCTGTCGCCAGTCGGGTGCCGCCAGCTCGCCGCGCCGGCGAACCCCCCGGGCGGCGACGGCTCGTAGGATCGACCCGGTGAGTTCGCAGATCACGCAGATCGACGAGGCTCTGCTGGCCTACATGGACGCTCACTCCAGTCCCCCCGATGCCGTGCAGCGGGACCTCATCGCCGCCACCGAGGCGCTCGGTGACGCCGGCCGGATGCAGATCGGCGCCGTCCAGGGATCGTTCATGACGATGCTCGTGCGGTTGCTGCAGCCGTCGCTGGCGGTGGAGGTGGGCACGTTCACCGGCTACTCGGCGCTGGCGGTGGCCAAGGGGCTGCCGCCGGGCGGGCGGCTGCTGTGCTGTGACGTCTCGGTGGAGTGGACGGCCATCGCCCGGCCGTACTGGGAGCGCGCCGGTGTGGCCGACCGCATCGACCTGCGCATCGCCCCGGCGCTGGAGACGCTGCGAAGCCTGCCGCCCGGGCCCGAGGTGGGCTTCGCCTTCATCGACGCCGACAAGGCCAACTACATCAACTACTACGAGGAGCTGCTGCCGCGGCTGACGCCCGGGGGCGTGATCCTTGTGGACAACGTGCTCTGGGGCGGCGGCGTGGCCGACCCAGACCAGAACGACGACACCACCGAGTCCCTGCGCGCCTTCAACGCCCACGCAGCAGCCGATCCTCGCTCGCAGGCGGCGATGCTGCCCGTCGGCGACGGGCTGACGGTCATCACGCTGCGCTGAACTGTCATCCGACCAGCGGCGCCGTCGTCAACAGCCTCCTCGCCCGCCGAGCTGGGCGCGAGCCTCCGCCCGCCGCGCTGTGACGCTCCCGCCGGCTACCCGGAAGGGGCGGGGGCCACCTCGATCTCGCTGCTGTAGAACCAGACGCCCTCGGGCGGGTCAGCGGGCAGGTAGCGGATGTCGGGAAGGTGCTCCTCGCCGCCGGCCACGAAGCCCATCTCGGTGCGGCCGTCGGCCAGGCGCCGGGCGCGGATCCTCCCCAGCACCTCCTCGTCCAGCTCCACGGCGCTGCTCGCCACCCATTCGCCGGCGGGGGCGTCGGACCGCAGGTAGCGGAACCCTGGCAGCAGCCGGTGGCCGCCGAGGAGTTCGACGCCATGCTCGACGCGCCCGCCGGCGCCCAGCCGGGCGATGACGCGCAGCCGGTGGCTCTGCGGGGCCGGGTCCTCTTCGGTCGGCTCCTCCTCGGATAGCAGCAGCTCGAGCAGTTCCTCGCTCTCGTCGAGCGCCAGCCGCTCCAGGAACCGGAAGTTCGCCGCGTCAGCGGCCGCGGCGGCGCAGAGAATGGCGTCGACGGCGGGACCCCAGACCGGCAGCGCCGCGCGCATCTCGGTGTCGAGCACCAGCAGCTCGTCGACGGCGGCCTGGGTGGCCGCGGCGAGGGCGACCGCGAGATCGGCCCTTCCGCCGCCGCAGGAACCCAACTCGGCGATCATGGCGCGAACGTCCGGATCCTCCCAGTGCGTCTCGGCCGCGCGGGCCGCTGCGACGATCCTCCCCGCCGTCGCCGCCGGCGCCACCACCGCCTCGGTGTAGGCGAGTTCGGACTGGAAGGACAACGCCTCGCCGGGGCGCAGCGCCGCGCCCTCCTCCAGGCCCCCCAGCAGTGCGCGCCAAGACGATGCCAGCGCAGTGAAGCGGCCCGATGCCCTCGCGGCGACAGCAAGCACCAACTCCTCCGCTGCTAGCGGGCTGATCGCCTCGCCTTCCGCCACCGACTCAGCCGGCCCGGATGAGCCGATCAACGTCGCGTACGCCACGCCGAACGTCTCGAGGAGGCTTCCGGAGGACGGATCCGACGGCAGAGCCACGACCGGCGTGAAGGGCTCGTCGACACCGGCCAGAGCCGCCAGAGCGGGCCGCTCGAAGACGCCGTCCAGCAGCTGCGTGTACACGCCCGCCGTGTAGACCGCCCTCGCCCGGACCGCCTCGTCGATCTCTGCTGCGGAGTCGTCGACGGACAGCACCGATGTGGTCACCGTCCCCTCGGCGTCGGCCTCCGCCGCCACGCTGTAGGCCGCGCCGTCGACGGTCACCTCGACGGGACCGAAGGTCGGGCCGCTGAGCACCGTCAGGTTGTTCCAGACGCCGTGGAACCCGAGTTCATTCCGGTCCTCGTCCTCGGTGAAGATGCCGACGAACAGCCAGGCCGGCCCGGATTCGTCGAAGGTGACCTCAAGGGGTCTCATGGCGAGGTTCGGCTCACTCGTTGCGCTCGCCACCGCATCGTCGGAGTGGTAGGAGGTCCTCGCGGGCCAGCGTCCGTCGGCGCCCGCGACCGGGCCGTTGAAGTCGCTGACGCGGCGGCCGTCCTCGACGCGCCCGACGACGTAGACGACGCTGACCTCCCCGCGGCCTGGCAGGTCTCCGCCGCCGGCGTTGCCCACCCGGTAGTCCACTGTGACCGGGTCTCCCGCGACTACTTCGTCGGGGATCGCCACCTTCTCCACCTTGAGTTGGAAGCCCTCCTGCCGCGCCGACTCGTCCACGAGGTGCACGGTGAGGGTGAAATCGGCCCGCAGCGGCTGGAGGTCTCGGGCCAGGTATGTGGTGGCCTCGATGAAGTAGACGCCGGCCGCGAGGTACTGCTCGATGCGCGAGTTGAGCGCGCCTCCGCCGTCGTCGTTGGCGCCGATCACGGCGCCCTCGAGCGACGCCAGCGAGAGCACGGGATCGCCGCTCTCGGAGGTGAGGTCGATCCGCACTCGCCCGTCGGCCGGCAGGGCGAACGAGTAGTTGTACGCGGGGTGGCTCGCCACGATCCGGGATCCGCAGGTGTCCAGCGACCAGGAGCCCATGGCCGTCAGGTCGACGTCCGCCTCCAGCGTCCCGAGCTGCACGGTGTCACAGCCGGCGACACGGCCGGCGCTGAGCGTGAAGTCCGCCGCCCCGCGGCCGCGGCCTCCGACCGTGGTGGCCTCGACCAGGTAGACGCCTGGCAGCAGGTCGCGCTCGACACGGGCGGAGAGGCCCGCGCCGCCGTCGTCATCGTCCGCGAGCCGAGTGCCGTCCACAGCGAGCAGATAGAGGTACGGATCAGCCGCCGTCGAGGTCAGCTCGATGCGGATCCGGCCCGCGCCGCGCACCTGGAAGCTGAAGGTGTGGGCGTCGTTGCCGGGACGGAAGCGCGAGTCGCAGTCCTCGGTGGTCCAGCGGCCTTCCGCCTGCACAGCACTGTCGGTCGAGGCGCCGAGTGTGCCCATGGACGTGACCGGGCAGTCCGCCGGCTCGGACCCCGGGGCCGTCTCCTGACCGGAGGCGACACCGGGGCCGGCGATCGCCATAACGCTTCCGACCAGCGCGGCCGCAAGACCGGCGAGCATCCACCGGCGCAGCCTCGACTCTCTCTCCATGACTCGCATACCTCCCTGGAGACAACCGCTGGGACTCTATCTAGCCCTGTCGGCGACCTAGCCCTGCCGGCGACGCTTCTGGATGTTGGCCCACTCGTCGCGCAGGCCGACGGTGCGGTGGAACAGCA
>JAPOYM010000024.1:898-3757 GCA_026706565.1 bacterium | reverse complement strand
ACGGTGTAGCCGCTGCCCGCGTTCAGGGTCACGGTCACCGATCCGTTGGCCTCGTCCACGCCGTCGTCCGTCGTGGCGACGGTGTGGCTCACGCTGCCGCTCGTCGGTATCTCCACCGTCTGCGCGCCCGTTGAGACCCCGTAGTCGCCGGTCTGGGTGACGGTTATGGTCACCGTCAGTGCAGACGCCGGGGCCGGGCTGGCGGTGACGGTGAAGGAGGCGGAGCCGCCCTCGGTTATGCCCGATCCGCCGGTGACGCTGATCTCCGGCGTCGCAGGCGGCGGGTCGTCGTCGTCCGAGACGGTCACCGACGCCGTCCCCTGGGATGAGGAGACGGTGTAGCCGCTGCCTGTGTTCAAGGTGACGGTGACCGAGCCGTCGGCCTCGTCAACGCTGTCCCCCGTCGTGGCGACGGTGTGCTGCACCGAGCCCGTGGTGGGTATCTCCACCATCGTTGAGCCGGTCGAGACCCCGTAGTCGCCGTTCTGCGTGACGGTTATGGTCACCGTCAACGCAGAAGACGGAGCCGGGCTTGCGGTGACGGCGAAGGAAGCGTTGCCTCCCTCGGTTATCCCGCTGCCGCCGGTCACGCTGACCTCCGGCGTCGCAGGCGGCGGGTCGTCGTCGTCAGCGACACTGACTGATGCCGTCCCCTGGGAGGACACGGTGTAGCCGCTGCCCGCGTTCAGGGTCACGGTCACCGATCCGTTGGCCTCGTCGGTATCGTCGTTCATAGTGGCGACGGCGTGGCTCACGCTGCCGCTTGTCGGGATCGTCACCGACTTCGTGCCCGTGGACACGCCGTAGTCGCCCGTCTGGCTGACCGTGAGCGTCACCGTCAGTGCAGACGTCGGCGTTGGGCTGGCGGTGACGATGAAGGAGGCGTTGCCTCCCTCGGTTATCCCGCCGCCGGCGGTGACGCTGACCTCGGGGGTCGGCGTGGGCTCCTCCGTTTCAGATGATGCCTCGCGGCACGCCTCCAGCCGGTCCAGCTCCTTGTAGATCTTCTGCCACAGTTCGTTGGGGCCGTCACCCTGCCAGTTGGGCTCCTGCTTGTCCGGGCGGGCCTTGACGTCCGCCACCGTGTAGTCGTCATCGCCCTTCATCGTGTTATAGGACCGGGTGAACATCTCCAGCAGGTCGGGCCTGGCCCCGTTCCACGGGTCCTTGGTCTTGGCCTCCACCTCGGCCAGCAGGTCGGCGTCGTCGGTGACGCAACTCTGCTCTTCCTGCTGCGCCTGCGCCGCCGCGTCGTCGTCTGTCACGTCGACCGCCGCCGTGCCCTTGCCGGAGGCGATGGTGTAGCCGTCGCCCGCGTTAAGGGTCAGGGTCACCGAGCCGTCGGCCTCGTCGATATCGTCATTGACCGTGGCCACGGTATGACTCATGCTCCCGCTCGTGGGTATCGTCACCGTCTGAGCGCCCGTCGTCCCCGACGCGGCGTAGTCGCCGCTCTGGCTGACGGTCACCGAGACCGAAAGCGGAGACGAAGGGGCCGGGCTTGCCGTGACGGTGAAGGAGGCGTTGCCGCCCTCGGTTATCCCATCACCTGCGGTGACGCTGATCTCCGGGGTGACCTGCTGCGCCGCTTGCTGCCGCTCCGCATCGAGCTTCTTCGCCACCTTCAGCACCAGCGCCCAGCGCTCCCTGGGCTTCCCCGCCGGGACGCTGGCCGCGTGCTCCTCCAGCTCCTCAATGGTGAACCCGCCCTCCTCGCCGCGGATCGTCCTGAGCGCCTTCTCCCAGTTGGCAAGCGCCGTCGCGTTGCCCGTCACGTTCCTGTGACGCTCTATCATCTCCAGGATCAGCTTCTCCACCTCCGCCACCTCTGGGTCGGGGCCGTCCACTATGGCGAAGGTCAGGCTCTGCTTCACCGGCACCTCCACGGCGTCGTTCACACCGTCGAAGTAGGCCGATCCCGCGAGCTCCACGGTCAACTGCTCGTTCTCCGCGACGCCGTCGGCCAGCGCGGTAAGCGTGAGCACGGCGCGGTCCGCCCCCGCCGAGAAGGTGAGCAGCGACCGAGCCGAGCTCAGCGGCTGATTGGAGCTCACGCTCACGCCCGGGCTGGACGCGCCGTCCAGCGTGAGGGTGTAGTCCTCTCCGGGCGTCGCTCCCGACGTCCGAAGGAGCACCCGCACCTGCTCGTCGCCCTCCAGGACCGTCGCCAGGCGCAGCGTGACGGTGGCGCTCTCTCCGCCCTCGACCAGCTGCGGCAGACCGCCGCCTGATGAGCCCTGCGCCTGCGGGGGCGCACTGGAACCATCGGAGTCCGATGGGGGCGCGTTCGAGCCGACGGCGTCGGATGGGGGCGCGTTCGAGCCGCCGTCGCCGTAGGGGTTCCCGTTCTCGTCGCCGGGGCCGCCGCGAATCTGCGGCTGGCCGTCCATGCCGCGCGGGGGCTCGATTGGCGAGCTCCTGCCGGCGGCGACCGGGCGGCTTCCCGTCAGGTCGTGCTCGTGGTCCATCCACACGTAGCCCGGCACCCGCCCCACGGTCCAGAGCTCCGCGTCCAGGTACTGGCACGGCGAGGTGATGTTGCCCGTTGACGGCGGCAGGTGGATCCGCATCGTCTCCATCGTGACGCTGCCGTAGCCGCCTCCCGACAGGGTGTGGGTGATGTCCACGCACTCGTTGTTCACCCGCGGCTTCACGTACAGCGCGAAATTGCCCCGGCGCACCGGCCCCTCGTCCGTCTGGACGTACCAGAAGTCCTCCGGGTTGATCGTGACGGTGAGCTCATCGTCGGTGTAGTTGTTCTTGTACCGGTTGGTGACCCAGTCGAAGTCGCTCAGCGAGAAGGCGACCCGGCCCGTCTCCGCGTTGGCGTTGTTCTGGTGGTCCACCGCCTTGACGGTC
>JAPOYM010000024.1:0-840 GCA_026706565.1 bacterium | reverse complement strand
CGGTGTTGATCGAGCCGTCCGCCTTCCTCGTCGGGGGGTCCTCGTAGCGCGTGATCGTCCAGGTGCCGTCCGCCAGGTAGTGGGACTCGGAGAGGTAGTAGTCAGCGGGCAGCTCATGCTTGAGGTACATGAACTCATACACCTCGGGCTTGGAGATGTTCGAGCCGATGTCGTTGTCGGCGATGACCAGGCTCACCGAGTGGGGGTCGCCCCGGGTGTACAGGGCGTCGTTCTGGGGCAGCGTCCACGTCAGCGTGCCGTAGTCCGCGTCCGCGCTGTTGTCGGTGACGCTGATGTCGAAGTCCACGCTCGTGCTGTTGAACGGTATCGTGGCGCTTGACGGGATGGCGCCCGCGTAGCCTGAGCTGTAGGAGGAGCCCGAGGCGAGGTTGGCGATCGCGAGGCCGCCGGGCGCCGCCGCCCGGTCCGACTGGATGCGGATGCGGCGGGTGCCGCCCTCTGCGATGTGGCCGTGGCCGCCCACCACCGACACGGTGAGCACCGGGTTCCCGGTGCTCTCATCGTCCGCCAGCACCAGTTGCTGGGAGAAATCGCTGCCCCGTCCCACGCCGCCGTTGACCGTGGTGGCAAGCCCCCGGCCGCTGAGCACCGAATCCGACGCCAGGGACATCGTGATGACCTCGTGCCCCGTGTCGCCGTCATCGAGGCCGGACACCGGGGTGATGGTGATGGTCGCCTCCTGCACCTTCTCGGTCGCCGAGCCGGTAAAGAACAGTTTCGGCCCCTGAGAGGTGAGACCTTCGACTCTGACGCCCGTACCCACCGCCGCCACCGCGAAGTCGGGCGTGGCGTGGCCGGGCAGCCGCGCCCCCGTCGCGG
>JAPOYM010000085.1 GCA_026706565.1 bacterium | reverse complement strand
ACTCGACCAGCAGCTCGTAGGCGGGCACCGCGCCGCCGTCGTTGCGGATGACGATCCCCGCGGAGCGGGCGATCGAGGTCTGGGCCACGCGGCCCGCGGCGAACTTGCGCGGCCGCAGGTCGACGGCCGCCAGCTTGGCGAACATCGCCGCGGCGCGCTCGCCGGAGACGCGGAACCATGCGTGGGTATCGCGCCGGGGCACGGGATAGCCGCGCCCGCCGCCGGCGCCGGAATGCCACGCCTCGTGCAGGCGCTCGGCCAGGGTCGAGCGGCCGGCGATGTCCGTCAGCACCAGGATCTCCTCGGGTCCGAGCGCCGCGGCCAGCGCCCCGTCGGGCTGGCGCGCGGCGAGGTTGGGCGCGGCCGGCAAGGCCACGTCCCGGGACGCCAGCCAGTCGCGCGTGCCGGCGCCCTTGAAGCCGGCCCGCGGGAGCACCGAGAGGTCGCACAGGCCGAGCCGGCGCGCCGCGTCGCGTTCCGCCTCGGGCGCACCGTAGTCGACCGCCAGCATGGCCTCGCAGCACGGCGCGAAGCTCGCCCCCGCCGCCGCGCACAGGCGGTGCACGGGCGAGCGGCGCGGCTCGTCGGTGGCGCGCGGACGGGCGTCCACCGCTACATCTCCTGGCGCAGATTGTCGGGGTCGTAGAAAGGCAGCGCCGCCACCTCGGCGGCGAGGCTGCGGCCGTCGTCGAGCCGGATCGGCAGCGCGGCGCCCGGCTCCGAAGCCTCCCGCGCGGTGTACGCAAGGCCGATCACGCGCCCCAGCACCGGCGAGCGCTCCACGGAGGTGACGAAGCCGGCGATGCGGTCGTCGATGACGACGAGGTTGGATTCCCGCGGCAGCGGGGCGAAGGGATCGTCGATCGCGAACCCGACCAGCTTGCGCTTCGACAGGTGGCGGTCGCGTACCTCGAGCGAGCGCTTGCCGACGAAGAAGGGCTTGCGGCGCGACAGGGCCCAGCTCATATGGGCTTCCTCGGGCGTGGTCATGGCGTCGCTGTCCTGGCCGATGATGATGTGCCCCTTCTCGAGGCGCAGCAGGCGCTGGGCCTCGACCCCGAACGGTGCGATATCGAGGTCGCGCCCGGCATCGAAGACCGCATCCCACAGCGCCTCGCCGTGGCTCGCTGCGACGTGGACCTCGAAGCCGAGCTCGCCGACGAAGCCGACGCGGAACAGCCGCGCCGGGATGCCGGCCACGTTTCCGCTGCGCACGCCCATGTAGGGGAACGCCTCGGCGGCGAGGTCGATCCCCTCGACCAGCCGGGCGAGCAGCTCGCGCGCGCGCGGCCCGGCGATGTTGACCGCCGCCCCCGCGACCGAGACGTTGGCCACATCGACCTCCAGCCGCCACTGCGCGTTCCACCACAGCATCGTCCGGTAGACGCGCTCAGCGCCGGTCGTCGTCGTGGTGACGTAGAACCGGTCCTCGGCGAGGCGGCAGGCGACGCCGTCGTCGACGATGGTGCCGGCATCGTTGGTCATCAGCACGTAGCGGGCGCGCCCGACCGGCTGCCTGAGATAGGCGAAGGTGTAGACCCGGTTCATGAACTCGGCCGCGTCGGGTCCGCGCACCTCGAGGCCGCCGAGGGTCGACACGTCGATGACGCCGAGATTGCGGCGCACGGCCAGGGCTTCCCCGGCGACCGCGCTCTCGCGGCGCTCGCGCGGACCGTAGAAGGCGGGCCGCCACCACAGTCCGGCGGTCATCATCTGCGCGCCGGCCTCGAGGTGGCGGTGATGCATGGCGGTGCGGCGCTCGGGCTCGAAACTCCGTCCGGCCAACACGCCGAGGCGCTCGCCATAGACCGGCGGCCGCGCGGTGGTGACGCCGACCTCGGCGGCGGTGCGGCCGGTCTCGCGGGCGACGATGCGCGCGGTGTTGAGGGCCGAATGGCGGCCCTGGCTCGGCCCCATGCCGACGGTCGAGAAGCGCTTGACCAGCTCCAGCTCGGCATAGCCCTCGGCCACCGCGTTGACGATGTCGGCGACCTGCAAATCCTCGTCGAAATCGACGAAGTCCTTGCCCTTCGGGTGCGGGCCGAGCGGCGGCGGTGGCGCTGCGGCGGAGGCCGCAACGGCGACCGGCGGCACCTCGCCGGACAACCCCCCAGACCAAACCCAGTGGTCGGTGCGCTCCATGGGCGAGGCCACCGGCCTGAGCAAGGACGCGGTCCATCGCATTGGGCGCCCCTATCAGGCCGTTGATAATGGCACGTTTTGGACCACGTCCGGTCGATCTGGGTAGGAGAGACAGCCAGGGATGAGGAATCGTCGATCCCGGACCCAAGTGAGGAAGCGGCCGCCGGCGCGATCCGAGAGGACCCGAGCGACTTGCCACCCCGCGTGGAAGAGCCCAAGAACCGCCCCCAGGGCCCGCAGACCCCTCGGGGTCCCGCAACCGGTGAGCTTCCGCATGGCCAAGCCCAGATTGAAGGCGCTGCCATGAAGGCTCAGCCGCTTGGAGAGGTTGGCGTGGCCCCGCAGGGGCGTCCGTCGCAGACCGCCGCTTTCGTAGGTGTGAGCGAAACTGCGTTCCGCGCATTCGGCTCGACGCCGTTGCAGGGTGCGGCCTCGGGCCCCTCGAATCCGGCGTCGATTGGCGTACACGGCGATCTGGGCGTCCCGGTCTTTCCACCGGCGGCGTCCGCGGTCGGGCTCGGACACGTAGCCGCGGATCCGGGCGCGCTTCAACATCTTGGTCGTGTCGTTGCTGTGATACCCTTTGTCCGTCACCACTTCCGACATCGGTTGGCGATGCAGGTGTTTCTTGGCTTTCGGATCCTGCGACACGGCCTGCAGATTCATGTCGCTGTGGATCAGCGTCCAGGACAGCGACGCCGTGTCTCCCACGTCGGCGCCGGTCACCTGGATCGCCACCAGGGCCTGGGTGTCCAGATCGACCGCGTGCTCGACCTTGTGCGCCAGGTGGGTCCGTCCGTCCTTCATCTTGGTGATGCGGGCCTCCGGGTCGTGGGGGTGCTTCCAGGCCTGGTTGGAGCCTTTGCGCGGCCGCTTCTTGTCGAGCCGGGCCACGTCCTGGCGCGTCGGCGTCTCGATCCCTTCGGCCTGAGCCAACCCCTCCAGGTACTCGCGGTAGCCTTGCCCGGTGTCCCGTCGCACGACGCTGCGCAGGGCGGCGTTGGCCTCCAGGGTCGTGGCGTCCACCGCCAAGGTCTGGCCTTTCAAGAGCCCTTCCTTGGCCAGCACGGTCAGCACCCAGTTGAACACTTCCTGGTAGACCTCCGGCGGCAGACGCTGCCGAATGCGCGACAGGCTCGAGTGATCGGGCGTGGCCTCGCTCAAGGCGTAGCCCAGAAAGCGGCGCAGCGACAGCGAGTCGGCCACCCGCCAGGCGATACCCCGCTCCGAGCCCAGGCCCTCGAAGTAGCCGATCAGGAGCATGCGGAAATAGACCCCCGGCGCGATGCTCGGCCGGCCCAGCGTCTCCGCGTAATACGGCGCGCAGAGGGCTTCCACAAACCGGTCAAATCCATGCGCCGCCAGCAGCTGATTCAGTTGCGTGTAAAACGGACACCCCGGCGCCGCCGGCAGGGTGTGGGTCGGCACCCACATCTCCTGTTGCTGGCTCTCGGGTCGTCGGCTCATCGACATCGATCCGGCTCCTTGGGTGAGTGGCCTATGCCGAATCTAGAAAAGACCTGTACGAGGGGACAAGGGTCCCCTCCCTTACTCTCGCCTTTTTCAACGGGCTGCTAGGCGAGAGGATGGCGCCAGCGCAGGCCCGGAAACCGGCTGAAGTCCCTGTCGGTCGTGATCCACTCGCTGCCCGACTCTATGGCCAAAGCGGCCAAGTATGCATCCTGGACCAGATTCCCCTTGCTCTGTACCTGCCGGCAGAGC
>JAPOYM010000013.1 GCA_026706565.1 bacterium | reverse complement strand
GGATGATGGGCCACACCAGGGCGCCGCCGCCGTGCAGGCAGCGGGCCGACTCGCCCACGCCTCCGACGCGGCCGTAGATCACGAGGATGCGGTCCGAGGGGCAGCGCTTGTAGCGGGAGGCCACCCACAGGATGGCGATGAGGAGGATGACGACGAGGCCGACTACCAGGGCGATGACTGCCATGTGGGTTCCTTTCGGGGGATGTCGTGGGTGGCTTCGGAGTTCCGGGCGGCGTTACACCAGCGGCTCTACGAGGACAGTCGTGGGGTCTACGACGTCGGTCACTTTGACCCGCGTCTTGGCGGGCAGCTCGGTGGGCGCCGTCGTGTAGGCGTCGATCACGCGCATGCGGCCCTGCACCATCACCTCCACCTTTCCCGGCTTGGAGCGGTCGGCGGCCACGGGGATGTAGACCGTGCCGTTCACGCCGATGGCGCTGTGGTAGTCGATGGAGCCGCTCTCGGTCATGCGGGCGAAGCGCCGCCAGAGCAGCGCCACGAGGAAGAACACGGCCAAGCCGACGATGAGCGAGACCACCACCGAGAGGGTGGTGGAGTTCTCCCCCTCCTTCATCAGCACGCCCGTCCAGCCGAAGGCGAAGAAGAAGGCCGTGAGGCTGCGCAGCGACAGGAAGCCGACGTCGGAGTCGCCGCCCTCGAGGTCGAGGTCGAAGTCCATGCCGACGCCTATCGCCATGAGCAGGAACTGCAGCATCAGGAAGGCGCCCGAGACGATGCCGATCAGATAGAAGACCTGCAGGTCGCCCGCCAGGGCGTTCCACCAGTCGCCCATCGGGGCCTCCCGGGTCGTCGGTCCGCCACGGAGCCGCTCGCCGGGGGCCCCGATTCCGCTCAGGCTACCGGCACGGCGGCCCCGGCGTCGGCGGTACGCTCAGACATCGTGGCGAGGCGGTACTGGTTGGAGACCTTGGGCTGTCCCAAGAACCAGGTCGACTCCGACGTGATCGCCGGTCGGCTCGCCGCGGAGGGTTACCGGCCGGCGGCCGAGGCAGCCGAGGCGGATCTCGTGGTGGTGAACACCTGCGCCTTCATCGATGAGGCCCGCCGCGAGTCGCTGGAGACCGTCGACAGCCTGGCCGCCCGCCGCCGCCCCGGCGCCCGGCTGGTCGTGACCGGCTGCCTGGCCGAGCGGGCCGGGGCCGGGTTGCGCCGCGAGCGTCCCGAGATCGACGCGGTGGCGGGCTTCGGGGAGCCGATCACTCTGGGGCCCGCCCGCCGCCGGCGTCGCTCGCTGCAGGCGTCCGGCAGCGGACCGGCGCCCCGCATGGACCTGCTCAACATGCCCCGGCCTCCCGCCGCGGCGCCCTGGGCCTACGTGAAGATCGCCGAAGGCTGCGACCGCCGCTGCGGGTATTGCGCCATTCCCAGCTTCCGGGGACCGCAGCGCTCGCGCAGCCCGGAGTCGATCCTGGCCGAGATCGAGGCGCTGGGCGCCCGCGAGGTGGTGCTGGTGGCGCAGGACCTGGCCTCCTACGGGCGTGACGGGGGTCGCGGCCGTCGGCGGCTGGTGCCGCTGGTGGAGGCGGCGGTGGAGTTGGTGCCGTGGGTGCGCCTGCTCTACCTCTACCCGTCGGACCTCACCGACGAGCTGACCGCGGCGATCCTGGCCACCGGCGTGGCGTACTTCGACCTGTCGCTGCAGCACGCCTCCCGCCCGCTGCTGCGCCGCATGCGCCGCTGGGGCGACGGCGAGCGCTTCGCGGCGCGCATCGCCGAGATCCGCCGGCAGGCGCCGCACGCCGCCTTCCGCTCCAACTTCATCGTGGGCTACCCCGGCGAGACCGAGGAGGACCACGACGAGCTGCTGGCCTTCGTGGCCGAGGCGCAACTCGACTGGGTGGGCGTCTTCGCCTACTCCGAGGAGCAGGGCACCTACTCGGCGGGTCTGGACGGGCGGGTGCCCGAGCCCTTGGTGGCCGAGCGCATGGCCGAGCTGCGCGAGGTCTGCGACGAGATCACCGAGCGGCGCCGGCGCGACCTCGTCGGCAGCACGACGACCGTCCTGGTGGACCGGCGGGGGCGGGCGCGCAGCCACCGGGAGGCACCGGAGATCGACGGGCTCGTGGAGGTGCCCGACGACCTGGCGCCGGGGCTCTTCGCGGCCGTCGAGATCACCGGGGCCGCCGGTGTCGACCTGACGGCGGCGCCCCTCGCGCCGGTCGGGACCGCAGCGGAGGCCGCCCCGTGACGGCTCCGGCGCCCGGAATCGGTCTCAGCCTGTCCACGCCCGCGAACCTCATAACGCTGGCGCGCATCGGTGCCTCGCCCGTGCTCTTCTGGCTGATCCTGCGGGCCGGCGACGAGGGCGGGGCCTCCTGGGTGGCCGTGGCGATCGCTCTGGTGTTCGCCGCCTCCGACGCCTGGGACGGGCACTTGGCCCGCAACACCGGCACGGTCACGAGCGCGGGCGCGTTCCTTGATCCGCTGGCCGACAAAGTAGTGGTGCTGGGTTCGATGGCAACTCTCGCCACCGTCGGCCGGGTGAGCTGGGTCCCGGTCGCGCTGATCGCCGCCCGCGAGGCGCTGATGAGCGGATACCGGGTGTACTGCGCCCGCCGCGGCGTCTCCGTTCCGGCGCGCCGCTCGGCCAAGTGGAAGGCCATCCTCCAGGGACTCGCGGTGATCCTCACCCTCGTCCCGCCCCTTGCCGCAGAGAACTCCCCGGCCCGCGAGGGGTTCATCCTCGCCGTCTGGTGGCTGGCCGTGGCGGCCACCGCCGTCACCGGCCTGCTCTATCTTCTCGACGGCCGCAGACCGGTCGACCCGAGCGAGGGCGCCGGCGGAGGTCCCCGATGAGGTGCGAGGTCGTGGCGGTGGGCACCGAACTGCTGTTGGGCCAGGTGGTGGACACCAACTCGTCGTGGATCGGCGAGCACCTGGCGGGCCTGGGGATCGACTCGTACTACCAGACGAAGGTCGGCGACAACCTCGACCGGATCTGCGCCGTGGTCCGCACGGCCGCGGCGCGCAACGACTTCGTCGTCGTCTGCGGCGGCCTGGGGCCCACCCCCGACGACATCACCCGCGAGGCGCTGGCGGCGGTCATGGGCGTGGAGCTGCGCCGCGACCCCGACCTCGTGGAGCGCATCTCGGCCAAGTTCTGGCGGCGCGGCCGCGAGATGCCCGCCAACAACCTGCAGCAGGCCGACGTTCCCGAAGGCGCCGCGGTCATCCCGGTCTTCCCCGGCACCGCCCCCGGCCTCGTCTGTCCGATCGGCGAGGCGGTCGTCTACGCCGTTCCCGGCGTCCCCTGGGAGATGAAGGAGATGATGGCCGAGTGGATCGCCGAGGACATGCGGCGCCGGGCGGGCGTCTCGGGGGTCATCCAGAGCCGCACGCTGCGCACCTGGGGCGAGTCCGAGGGCGGCCTGGCTGAACGGCTGGGCGGCGTCATTCACCGGCTCGACGCGTCCGGGGGGGTGACGCTGGCCTTCCTGGCCTCGGGAATCGAGGGCCTCAAGGTGCGACTCACCGCCAAGGCGGACACGGTCGCCGGAGCCGCCGCGATGCTCGACGCCGAGGAGGCCGCCGTGCGGGCGGCCATCGACGACCGCCTGGTGTTCGGCACCGACGAGCAGACCATGGAGACGGCGGTGCTCGACCTCTGCCGCAGGGCGGGCCTCACGCTGGCAACCGCGGAGTCGCTGACGGGGGGAATGATCGCGGCCCGCCTGAGCGCCGTGGCGGGAGCGAGCGACGTCTTCCGGGGCTCGCTGGTGACCTACGCCGCCGAGACCAAGCGCCGCCTGCTGGGGGTGCCCGACGGCCCCGTCGTGTCCGAGGCGGCGGTGCGGGCGATGGCCGCCGGCGCCTGCGAGCAGCTGGGCGCCGACTGCTCGCTGGCCGTGACCGGCG
>JAPOYM010000025.1 GCA_026706565.1 bacterium | reverse complement strand
CGACGTGCGGCTGCTCACCGTGGAGAACCGCTTCTTCGGGGGCAACATCGGCGTGACCGGGCTGATGGTCGGCGCGGACGTGGCGCGGGTCCTGGCGGCGGAGCCGCCCGACGGGCGGTACCTGCTGCCCGATGTCTGCCTCTCGAACGGGCGCTTCCTGGACGGGCTGACGACGGCCGACCTGCCGCGTGCGGTGGAGGTCACCGAGACCGACGGCATCGCCCTGCGGAGGGCGCTGGATGGCCGCTGAGCCCGCCCCCGCGGCGGTGACCGGCGGCGCCGGCGGGGGTCCCCGCCTGGACCTGCCCACCGTCGCGGTGGTGGGCCGGCCCAACGTCGGCAAGTCCACGCTCGTGAACCGCATCATCGGCAGGCGCGAAGCCATCGTGGAGGAGCGCCCCGGCGTGACCCGTGACCGCAAGGAATGGACCGCCTCCTGGCTCGGGCGGCCGTTCACAGTGGTCGACACCGGCGGCTGGCAACCCGACGGCGGGGGCGATCCCGCGGCTCTGGATCGCAAGGTGTCCGACCAGAGCCGCCGGGCGATGCTCGAGGCGGACGTCGCCGTCCTGGTGACCGACGTGACCAGCGGTGTGACCGAGCCCGACCTCGCCACCGCGGAACTGCTGTGGCAGCGCAGCGGACCGGTACTCGTGGCGGTCAACAAGGTGGACGACGAGGGTCGCGAGCCTCTCATCTGGGAGTTCGTGACGCTCGGCCTGGGTGACCCGCACCCCGTCAGCGCGCTGCACGGGCGCGGCTGCGCCGACCTGCTCGACTCCGTCGTAGCCGGTCTGCCCGAGGGCGGCGACGCCGGAGAGGCGACCGGCGCCGGGGGTGACAACCCGCAGGACGACGATGCCGCCACCGTGTCGGTGGCCATCGTGGGGCGACCCAACGTCGGCAAGTCGACGCTGTTCAACCGCCTCGTCGGCGAGGAGCGCTCGGTCACCCACGACCTGCCGGGCACCACCCGCGACTCCGTCGACACGCTCGTTCAGACCCCCGCTGGGCGGCTCCGGCTCGTCGACACGGCTGGGCTGCGCCGCCAGAGCCGCGTCGAGGCGGGGACCGAGTACTACGCCACGGTCCGCGCCCTGCGGTCGGTCGACCGTGCCGACGTCGTGCTGCTCCTCCTCGACGCCACCGCTGGGGTCACGCATCAGGATCAGCGCCTCGCCGAGCGCGTCGACGGGGCCGGCTGCCCGATCCTGCTGCTGGCGAACAAGTGGGACCTGCTCGACACCGAACAGCGCGTCGCTCTCCGCAGCGACGCGGACGACAGGCTGGGATTCCTCGGCGGCGCGCCGTTGCTGGCGATATCGGCGCTCACCGGACGCGGCGTGGGCCGCATCATGACGTCGCTGGAGGAGACCGTCGAGCAGTACCGTCGGCGCATCCCCACCCGCGCGGTCAACAGGGCGATCCGCGAGGCTCAGGCCGCGCACCCCGCCCCGGGCGGCGCACGGGTGCTCTACGCCACGCAAGGGGCGACCGACCCGCCCACTTTCACCCTGTTCGTCAACAGGCGGCTCCCGCCGACGTACCTGCGCTACCTGCAGCGCCGCCTCTCGGAGATCTTCGATCTCGGGGCGACTCCCCTCAAGTTCCACGTGCGTTTCCGCTGAGCCTCCGCTCCCGGGCGCGCGGAGACGGCCCGCGCACCGCCCGCGAGTAGATTCGGGTGCCGTGCAGGAGATCATCCTCGGCCTCACCGCCGGCCTCTGCTTCGTGGCCGGCCTCAGCTGGGGACGCATCGCACGCTACCGCTGGCGCTTCTACCAGCAGGTCCGCGAGGTGATGGAGACCCACCGGAGCGCCGAGGCCCACAGCGACGGCGGGGACGGCAGCGACGGCGACTCCCGCCGAGAGGAGGTCCACGCCGCGGTGATGCTGGCGCGGTCCAGCTTCCTGCGCGATCTCCACGCCGCCGGGCTGTACCTGCTCGTGGCCATCATCGCGCTGTTCCTAGTCACCACCGACACCGAGTTCTGGACCGTCGTCATGCTGGTGGTGGGCGTCCCGGCCACGCTGTCGCTGATGTGGGGCCGCAAGTCCGGCAGCGAGTTCCGCATGGCCCAGGAGCGCTTCGAGATCGAACGCCGGGCCCAGGAGGCGCTGGCTCAGGAGGAGTTGGCGCCGCGGGCCTGGGCGGGCCGCTTGGCGCCCGAGGACCTTGCGAGCTTCGAGGGGTTCTCCATCGGACAGGTACACCTGGCCGGGTCGGGGCTCATGGCAGGGGACTTCTTCGACGTGTTCGAGGTGTCCGCGGGACGCTTGGCGGCGGTGATCGGCGACGTCGCCGGCAAGGGCATCGAGTCCTCCATCACGGCGTTCCAGGCGAAGTACCTCATGCGCGTCTTCCTGCAGCGCTTCCGCGACCCGGCCCAAGCCGTCGAAGAACTCAACCTGCAGATGTTCAATGCCGAGCGCACCGAGGAGTTCATCTCGTTGGTGGTGCTGGTGTTCGACACCTCGGCGGGGACGCTGCGCTACGCCTCCGCCGGGCACCCCACCGCCTGGCTCTGGCACCAGCGCGAGGTGCTGCCCCTCAGCGCCACCGGCCCGCTGCTGATGCTGGAGCAGCACAGCGGCTACTTCAGCCGGGAGATCCCGCTGATGCGCGGCGACATGGCGGTGCTCTACACCGACGGCCTCATCGAGGCGCGCCGCGGCGGCGACCTGTTCGGGGAGGAGGGCGTGGCGATGCTGCTGCGCCGCGAGCCGCTGCTGGCACCCGGCGAGCTGTGCAAGCACCTCCTCGACGCGGCGCGGGACTTCAGCGACACCCCGCTCAGCGACGACGTGGCCATCTTGGCCGTCCGCCGCAAGTAGAGGTTCCCGAGCGTCGGCCGTGCCTTGGTGCGGGCCCTGCCAGCGGTACTTCGCCCCGACGGCCCTGAGGGCCGACGGAACCTGCCCGGCTTGCGGCGAGGAGGTGGAGGCCGCCGCCGCGGGCCGCGGCTGCGAGCCCGAGCAGCGGGCCCCGTGGCACTTCTGGGCGGTGGTCGTGGCCGCCGTGGCGTATGTGGCGTGGCGGATCGTGCAGCTCGTCGCCGGCGCCGTCGGCGTCTGAGGGGGGCGCGCCGCAGCATCGAGGCGACCTGCCGCGCCGCTAGCCTGCCATCTGCATGCTCGTCGCGGACTCGCCTCCGACCCACTCGCCCCCCTCGGCGGTGGCCGTGGGCGTCTTCGACGGGGTCCACGTCGGGCACCAGCAGATCCTCGGCCGCGTCGTCGAGCGGGCCCGCGCCGAGGGCCTGTGCGCCACGGTCGTGACCTTCGACTCCCATCCGGCGTTCACCCTGAGACCCCAGAACGCCCCGCTGCTGCTCACCGACCTGCCTCAGAAGCTCGAACTGTTCGAGTCGCTGGGCTTGGAGCGGACAGTCGTGCTGCCCTTCGGGGAGCGGCTCGCCGCAACCTCCGCGGACGACTTCATTCAGGAGGTGCTCGTCGAGGGGCTGAACGTCAAGGCGGTCGTGGCGGGCGCCGACTTCCACTTCGGGAGCGGCCGGGAGGGCTCCACCGGCACGCTGCGCGTCGCCGGGGCGCGCAACGGCTTCGACGTGGAGACAGTCGGCCTCTACCGCTTCCCCAATGCCCCCGAGGCTGTCTCCTCCACCGCTGTCCGCCGCGCTCTGGCGGGGAGCCGGGTCGCCGAGGCGGCGCAGATGCTGGGGCGCCCCTACGCCATCGGAGGCGCGGTGATCGAAGGCGACCGCCGGGGCGTCACCGTCGGGTTCCCCACCGCCAACATCCCCGTGGCCGCCGACAGGGCGTGGCCCGCCGACGGCGTCTACGCGGGATGGTTCATCGACAGCGACAGCGCCCGCTACGGCTGCGCCATCAACATCGGGCGCCGGCCCACCTTCTTCGAGCACGCCGAGCACTCGATCCTCGAGGCGCACCTGCTGGACT
>JAPOYM010000179.1 GCA_026706565.1 bacterium | reverse complement strand
CCCGCCGGGGGTGAGCGTCATGCGTCCGGCGCCGCGGCCGGCGGCGCCCCAGAGGTCGATCCGCTCGGAGATGTTCCAGGCGGCGTAGGGGATGGCGGCGGTCAGCGTCGAGTCGACCGCGCCGGCGCCGGTCTCGGGGTTGGCGTAGCCGCCGTCGGCGAAGCTCTGGGTGAGCGCCACGCCCGCGAGCCAGCGCCCCCGGGCGTAGTCCGCGCCGAGCAGCGCGGTGCCGACCTCGCCGTCGAGGTCGAGGGAACCGTCGCGGCCGTTGAACGACGTGTGCGCGCCCCGGCCCCAGAACCCGAGTGTGCCGCCGGCCTCGTCCTCCTCGCGCGTGTAGGTGAAGCTGCTGCCCATGAGGAGGCTCAGCAGCGTCGCGGACTGCGTGCCGTGGGCGCCGCCTGGCGGGCCATAGCCCGGCCCCTGGCCGGGGGCGCCGATGCCCGGCGCGCCTTGGCCCATCCCCGCGGCGATGCCGCCCGTTCCGTAACCTTGGCCGATGCCGTGGCCCTGGCCGAGTCCCGCCCCGAACCCGCCGGGGTGCGGGCTGCCGCCGATGGCCGCCGGTTGCATGCCGGACGGCGCCTGTGCGTTCGCCGCCCCCCAGGGGTCGCCGCCCGGGCTGCCGCCCCAGGCGCCGCGGCCGTGCGGATCCGTCAGCGCGCCGGCGCCCCTGTCCGCTGTCGCGCCAGCGACCGCCGCGCAGGCGGCGGGTTCGGCCGGATCCGCCGACGCGTTATCCCCGGCGACTTGCGTGTCGGGCGTGGCCGCGTCGTCGGATGCCGGTTCGCAGGCGGCGGCGTCAAGCGCGGCGTTGCCGGGGCCGCCGACCGGGTTTCCGGCAAACGCGCCCCGGAACCCGGGAGTCCGGGCGCCGCCGCGCGCGGACTCGATGCGCGCCGATATGCCGTCGATGGCCTGCTCGGCCACCGTCCTGCCGAACCGCGACAGCCACGCCGAGGGCAGCGGGCCGTCGTTCTCAACGGTGCCGGTGGCGGTCCCGCGGACGATGGCCACGATCGCCGGGTCCGGGTTGCGGATCTCGAACTCGAACGTCTCGTTGCCCTCGTCGATGTCGTCCATCACCGCCCAGACCCGGTGCACGATGCGCGTCTCGCCCTGCTCGAATCGGAGCACGGGGGAACCGCATTCGACGTCGTAATTGAGCCGGGCCGAGCCGGGATGGCAGCTGGAGCTCAACGTGATCGGGCCGGGCGCGGCCCGGTTCAGGGTGATCGCGAACTCCAGCTCCTCGCCTTCCTTCGCCCGGGCATCCGCGATCGAGACCTCCACGCCCGCGTAGTCCGACTCGTCGTCGTCGCGCACGGTGACGGTCGCCGAGTCCGCGGCCGCCACCGTGTAGTGGGGCTGCGGGCGCACGGTCACCGTGATCGCGCCGTTGGGCTCGTCGTCGCTGTCGTTCACCGTCCGGACGTTGTGGGTGAACGTTCCCGAGGTGGGCACCGTCACCCTTTTCTGGCCCGTCGCGCCGGACTCGGCGAAGCGCCCCTCCTGGACGATATACAGCGTCACCTCAAGCGGCTTCGTGGGCGCCGGCGTGGCGGTCACCGTGAACGCCGCATCGCCGCCCTCGTCGACGGCCGCCCCGGCCGTCACGCTCACCTCGGACTTCGGATCGTCGTCGTCGCGCACGGTCACCTGCGCGCTGGCCGGCGTGCCGAGCACGTAGCCTTCGCCCGCCTTGAGCGTCGCCGTCACCGGGCCTTCCGGCTCGTCGGTCTCGTCGGGCACCGTCGCCACGTTGTAGGTTGCGGAGGTCGCCCCGGCGGGGATCGTGACCGTCTTGCCGCCCTCGTCGCCGGGCGCCACGAAGTCGCTGCCCGCCGGGGCGTCGGCAATGCCGAGATTCACCTTGAGATCATCCGCCGGCGCCGGATCGGCGGAGACCGTGAACGCGGCGTCGACGCCTTCGTCGACGGGGTCGCCGCCGGTGATCGTGACGGCCGGCGTCGTGTCGCTGGCGGCGATCGTGAGCGTGTGCGCGGCGCGCCCGCCGAGCGTGTAGCCGGTCCCGCCCGTCAGCGTCAGGACGACCGTCTCGGCGGGCTCCTCGTCGGCGTCGTCGATGATGGCCACCGGTATCGTGGCGGAGGTGGCCAGCGCGGCCAACGTGACGCTGCCGGAGTTTGCGATGGTGTAGTCGTCTCCCGCGGTGGCGCCGCCGCCCACCGTGTAGGCCAGCTCCAGCGCCGACGCCGACGGATGGCTGAGACCGACGCGCACGTGGACCGTGCCCGCGTCCTCGTCCACCTGGGAAGCGGCCGCCGCGAACGAGGCCGCGGGCGACGCGTCGTTGTCGGACACGGCGACCGACGCCGAGCCCCGGGTGCCCGACGGCGTGTAGCGGCCGCCCGCCGAGGGCCGGACCTCCGCGGTGATCGTGCCGCTGTCCTCGTCCACGTCGTCGTCGTCGGTCCCGACGGCCAGCGTGGCCGTGCCGGAGGCGCCGATGACGGCGGTGCGCTGGTACGGCTGGCCGCTTGCCACGAAATCGCCGCTTTCGGTCACGTTCAGGTGCACGGTGATCGCGGCCCCGGGCGGGGGATAAGCGGTGAGCGTGAACGTCGCGTCCCCGCCCTCGGCGACGTCCGCGCCCGGTTCGATGCGGACCACGGGCGGGTCGTCGTCGTCGCGCACCGCGACGGTGGCGGACGCCTCCGTTCCCGAGGGCGCATAGCCGGTGCCGTCCTTGACGGTGGCGGTGACGCTGCCGTTGGGCTCGTCGCCGGTGTCGCCGACGGTGCCCACCGTCAGGGTGGCGGTGCCGGAGGTGTCGATGTCGACCGTCTTCGCGCCGGTGTCGCCGTCTTCGGCGAACCCGCCGCGCTCGGTCACCTCGACGTTCACCGCGATCGCGGCGTCGGGCGCGGGGGAGGCGGTGAACGTGAACACGACGTCGCCGCCCTCGTCGACCGGCTGGCCCGGCGCGACGCTGACCACCGGCACGAGGGGCTCGTCGTTGTCGGCCACCGCGACGCTCGCGGAGGCGTGCGTGCCGGACGGCTCGTAGCCCGTGCCGGCGTTCACGGTGGCGGTCAGCGTGCCGTTGGGCTCGTCGACGCCCTCATCGTCCTTGGTTTTCACCGTCAGCGTCGCGGTGCCGGACCGGCCGACAGTGACCGCGCGCGCCCCGTCCTCGCCGTCCCCGGCGAAGTCGCCGTTGTCCACCACGGTCACGTTCACCGTGATCGCCGCATCGGGCGCGGGCGAAGCGGTCAGCGTGAACGTCGCGTCGCCGCCTTCGGCGATGTCCGGCCCCGCGGTGATGCTCACCACCGTCGGGTCGTCGTCGGCCACCGCGACCGTCGCCGATGCCTCGGTGGCCGAGGGCGCGTAGCCCTCGCCGGCCTGGATCGTGGCGGTGAAGGTGCCGTCGGGCTCCTCGGTCCCGTCGTCGTCGGTGGGCACCGCGAACCCGGCGCTCCCGTGGGGGCCGACCCGCACGCGGCGCGTCCCGGTCCCGCTCTTGGCGAAATCGCCGCTGTCGGCGACGTTCACGTTCACGAAAATCGCGGGGCTCGGCGCGGGCTCGACGGTGACCGTGAACGCGGCGTCGCCGCCCTCGGTGATGCCGGAACCGGCCGCGATGCTCGCCACCGGCAGTCCCGGCGGCGGTTCCTCGTCGTCGGTAATCGTCAGCGTGTGGGTGGTCCTGGGCCCGAGGGCGTAGCCGTCGCCGCCGGCGAGCTTGAGAACCACCGTCTCGGCGGGGTCGGACACGGCGTCGTCGGTCACGGCCACTTCGATGTCGGCGGACGAGGATCCCGCGGAGACCGCGAGCGTCCCGGACAGCGCCTCGTAGTCATCGCCCGCGTCCGCGGTGCCGGAGACCGTGTAGTTCAGCGTCAGGGCTTCCGCCGGCGCCGGGTCGAACTCGACCGTCACGCTCACTGCGCCGCCGTCCTCGTCCGCGCTCGACGCGCTTGCGGCGAACGCCGCCGCCGGCG
>JAPOYM010000105.1 GCA_026706565.1 bacterium | reverse complement strand
CGTTCGCCGCGGCCTGCAGCTCGAAGTCGAAGGTGCGGCAGAAGCGCTTGCGCAGCGCCAATCCCAGCCCGCGGTTCAGCCGCCCGCCGTAGGGGCTGTGGATCACGAGCTGCATGCCCCCGGTCTCGTCGAAGAAGCGCTCGATGACGAGGCGGCGCTGAGTGGGGAGCGAGCCCAGGGAGGCCCGCGCCGCGGCCAGGTACGACACGACGGCCTCGGCGGCGACGGCGCCTACGCCGCAGCGCCGGGCAATGGCGGCCCGGGCGCCGTCGGGGTCGTCGGCTTCGAGGAACTCCTCCACTGAGGCCCGCAGGTCGCTCACCTCGGCGCTCAACTCGGCGGTCCGCGCCGGCGCCTCGCCCAGCCAGAACGGCACCGTGGGGGGCGACCCCTCGGCGTCCACGACGCGCACCACCCCCGACTCGACGCGCCGGATGCGCCATGAGTGCGAGCCCAGCAGGAACACGTCGCCCGCCATGGACTCGATGGCCCAGTCCTCGTTCACGGTGCCCAGGAAGGTGTCGTCCGGATCCAGCAGCACCCGGTAGTCGGCTACGTCGGGGATCGCCCCGCCGGAGGTCAGCGCGGCTAGGCGCGCGCCGCGCCGCCCGGCCGCCTCGCCGGCCACCGAGTCGAGGTACACGTAGTCGCCGCGCCGTCCCCGCCCGGTGACCACCCCGGTATTGGTGAACCGCAGCGTCTCCTCGAAGTCCTCCCGGGACAGGTCCGCATAGGGCGCGGCCCGCCGCACCAGGCCGAACAGGTCGTCGATCTTCCAGCGCTCGGCGGCGCACTCGGCGGTGATCTGCTGGGCCAGCACGTCGAGGGGCGCCACGGGCGGCGTCACGGCGTCGAGCCGCCCGGCCCGCACGCCCGCCAGCAGCGCGGCGCACTCCACGAGCTGGTCGCGGCTGGTGGGGAACAGCCGGCCCTTGGGCACCGCGCCCACCGAGTGGCCCGAGCGGCCCACCCGCTGCAGGAACGTCGCCATGCTGCGGGGGCTGCCGATCTGGCAGGCCAGGTCCACCGGGCCGATGTCGATGCCCAGTTCGAGGGAGGCGGTGGCCACGAGGGCGCGCAGGTCGCCGGCCCGCAGGCGCGTCTCTACCCGCAGGCGGCGCTCCTTCGACAGCGAGCCGTGATGGGAGGCCACCTCGGCCTCGCCGAGCCGCTCGGCCAGCAGGTGGGCGATGCGCTCGGCCTCGCGGCGTGTGTTGACGAACACCAGCGTCGTCCGATGGGCCTCGATCAGCTCCGCGATGCGGTCCAAGATCTCCGCGGTCTGTTCGGCGGGGGCGACAGCCTCTAGTTCGCTGGGCGGCAGCTCCAGCGCCAAGTCCAACTCCCGGCGGTGCCCCACGTCCACGACGACCGGCGCAGAGCCCGCGCCGCCGGCGCCGACCAGCAGCCGCTCGATGACCTTGATCGGGCGCTGGGTGGCCGACAGGCCGATGCGCAGCGGCCGCTGCTCGCAGATGTGCTCTAGCCGCTCGAGGCTGAGGGCCAGGTGCGAGCCGCGCTTGTCGCGGGCCACCGCGTGGACCTCGTCCACGATCACCCAGCGGGCGGTCCGCAGCATCTCCCGGCTGCGCGCCGCCGTCAGCAGCAGGTACAGCGACTCGGGGGTCGTGACGACGAAGTTCGGCGGGTTGCGCAGCATCGACGCCCGCGCCGACGCCGTGGTGTCGCCCGAGCGCACGGCCACCCGCAGCGGCGGAGGTTCGAGGCCCATGTCCCGACCGATTCGCTCGATCTCGGCGAGCGGGCCGGTGAGGTTCTCGGCGATGTCGGTGGCCAGGGCTTTCAGCGGCGAGACGTACACCACCTGCGTCCGCCCGGCCACCTGCTCGCCCCGCTCGTGGGCGCCCCAGAGGGCGTCGATGGCCACTAGGAACGCCGACAGGGTCTTGCCTGACCCGGTCGGCGCGCTCACCAGCGTGTCGGCCCCGGAGCCGATCGCCGGCCAGGCGCCGGCCTGCGCGGCGGTCGGTCCGCCGGCGAAGCGCCCGCAGAACCAGGCCCGCACAGCCGGATGGAAGCCGTCCAGCACGCCGGCGGGGGCGCTGCGGCGGAGCGTATCGGCGTCGACGGCGGTCACGGCGGCTCGCGGCTCCCAGGATTCGACTCAGAACAACTGTTCGGACGAGGCTAGCGCAGCGCGCGCCTCCGCAGGGCGAACGATAGGCGCGCCCCGCTCGTCGGCAGTGCCGAGCCCCGGGGCGCGCACTGGTACGGTCGTCGCCCGCTCCGAGCGCGTCGCCGCACTCCGGCCGGGCCCCGGGGCGCGCTGGTACGGTGCGCGGCGATGGCGGGGGATGCGTCCGCGGCGGCTGTGCTGGAGGTTCGCGCCCTCAGCGTGTGCTACGGCCCCGCGCCGGCGGTCCTGCACGGTGTGGACCTAGAGGTGCCGGCGGGTGCGATCGTGGCCCTGCTGGGGTCCAACGGCGCCGGCAAGACCACGCTGCTGCGGGCGGTCACGGGTCTGCTGCGGTTCCATCACGGGCGGGTGACGGGCGGCGCGGTGCTCCTCGAGGGGTCCTCGGTGGGGGGCGCGGAGGCCCCCGCCCGGGTGCGACGGGGGATGGCGCAGGTCATGGAGGGCCGGCGGATCTTCGCCGAGCTGACGGTGGAGGAGAACCTGCGCGCCGGCGCCATCACGGTCCGGGACCGCCGGCGGGTCGCCGAACTGACCCAGGAGATCTTCGAGACGTTCCCGCAGATCGCCGAGCGGCGCGGCAGCCAGGCCGGCTACCTCTCGGGCGGCGAGCAGCAGATGCTGGCCATCGGGCGGGCGCTCATGAGCTCGCCCAAGCTGCTGCTGCTCGACGAGCCCTCCCTAGGGCTGGCGCCGCGCGTCGTCGAAGAGGTCGCCGAGCGGATCAGCGCGGTGGGCAAGGCCGGGACCACCGTCCTGCTGGTCGAGCAGAACGTCGCCATGGCGCTGTCGGTCGCCGAGTTCGCCTATGTGCTGGCGGCCGGCAGGGTGGCGCTGGGCGGCCCCGCCGCGGCGCTGCGCCACGACGCCGACGTGCAGGAGCTCTACCTGGGCAATGGCTGAGACCGACGCCGGGAGCGCCCCGGCCGGCATCGTGACGCCGCTGCTGCGCTCGGAGGGGGTGAGCCTGTCGTTCGGGGGCCTTCGGGCGCTCGACGACGTGTCGTTCAGCGTGTACCCCGGTGAGCTCGTGGCGCTGATCGGCCCCAACGGCGCCGGCAAGACGTCGATGTTCAACTGCATCAGCGGCGTGTACCGCCCGCAGCAGGGTGCGGTGCTCTTCGAGGAGACCGACCTCATCGGCATGCGCCCCTCCCGGATCGCCGCGGCGGGCGTGGCCCGCACCTTCCAGAACCTGGCGCTCTTCGAGAACCTCGACGTTGTCGACAACCTCATGCTCGGCCGCCACACGCTCATGCGAACGGGCCTGCTGGCAGGCGCCGTCTGGCTCGGCCGGGCGCGCCGGGAGGAGATCCTGCACCGCCGGCGCTGCGCCGAACTGGTGGATTTCCTGGGCCTCGGCGGCTACGTGGGGCGCCCGGTGGGCCTGCTGCCCTACGGCGTGCAGAAGCGCGTCGAGATCGGGCGCGCCTTGGCCGCCGAGCCTCGCCTGCTGCTGCTGGACGAGCCCGTAGCGGGCATGAGCAGCGCCGAAGCCGACGAGGCCGGGGGGCTGCTGAGCGGCATCAGGGCCGAGATGGGCCTCACCATGCTGCTGGTGGAGCACCGCATGCATCTCGTCCTGGAGGTGGCCGACCGCGCGGTGGCCATGAACTTCGGCGCCGTCATCGCCTCCGGTGGCCCCGAGTCGGTGTCGAACCATCCCGCGGTGGTCGAGGCCTACCTCGGCGCCGCCGGGAGCGGCGCGGCGAGCTGATGGACAAGTTCCTCCAGCTGCTGCTGTCGGGGGTCGCTCTCGGCGGCATCTACGCCCTAGTGGCGCTGGGCTTCGTGGTGGTCTACAAGTCGAGCGGCGCCTTCAACTTCGCCCAAGGGGGTTTCGTCACCCTCGGCGCCTACATGGTCTACCAGTTCGGCGGTGACTGGGGTCTGCCGTTCTGGCTGGGGTTGGTGCTGGCGATGCTGGCGATGGCCGCCGTGGGGATGTTCCTGGAACGGCTGGCGATTCGGCCCATGGTGGGCAGGCCCGCCTTCGCGGTCGTGCTGATCACGCTGGGTCTCCTGCTGGTCATCGAGCAGGTAGTCCGTGCGGTCTGGACCATGCCCGGGCTGGTGCTCAGCGTGCCGTGGGGCAACGGGCGCAGCCGGCTCGGCGAGGTGACGCTGCGCCACGCCGACCTGTGGAGCATGGTCTCCGCGGCGGTGCTGCTGGCGGCGTTCTTCGGTTTCTTCCGCTATTCCCGCACCGGTCTGGCGATGCGCGCCACCGCTGCGGACCAGGAGGCGGCCGCAGCCCAGGGCATCTCTCCGGGGCGGTCGTTCGCGGTGTCTTGGGCTGTGGCCGCGGCGACCGCACCGGTGGCGGGCGTGATGCTGGTCAGCCGGGGCGGCGGCGCCCTGTCGCCGGCCGTCGGCTTCACCGCCTTGGCGGCGTTCCCGGCCATGATCCTCGGCGGGCTGGACTCCATCGGCGGCGCTGTCCTCGGCGGCGCGCTGATCGGCGTGGCCGAGGTCATGTCGCAGGGCTACCTGGACGTTTCCTGGCTGGGATCGAACGCCGAGACTGTGGTCCCCTACGCGGTGATGGTGGCGGTGCTGCTGTGGCGCCCCGAGGGGCTGCTGGGCACGAGGCGGGTGGAGCGGGTATGAGGGGGCTCCTGCGCCGCCTGCTGCCCTCGCCTGACCCGACGCGCCCGGCGCGCCCTGGAGGGGCTTCGGCCAACCCGCTGCTGCCGTCCGCCGGCGCCAAGATCATGGCCGCCGCCGGCGCGGCGGGCGTGGCGGTCTGCCCGCTGGTGCTGGACGATCCGTTCTGGATCACGGTGCTGGCCAACGCCGGCACCTTCGCGGTGGCCGCGCTGGGGCTCAGCCTGCTGACGGGGTTCTGCGGGCAGGTGTCGCTGGGCCACGCCGCGTTCCTGACCGTGGGCGGCTACCTGGCGGCGTTCTTCGGCGCTGGCTGGGGCTGGCCGTTGCCGGCGTGGCTGGCTGCAGCGGCAGCCGCCGGCGCCGTCATAGGGGCGCTGGTGGGCCCGTTCGCTCTGCGCCTGCGGGGCAACTACCTGGTGGTGGTGACCTTGGCGCTCATCTTCGTCGTGACCCATGTCGCCCGGAACTGGGAGGGCTTCACGGGAGGCTTCGACGGCATCTCCACCAACAAGGCGCCGCTGGCCCTCGGCGGCCTGGACTTCGCCGACATGAGCGCCTTCGGCCAGCGGCTGAGCCGCGAGCAGGGCCTCTTCTACCTGTCGTGGATCCTCGTCGGCATCAGCGCGCTCGGGGTGCGGAACCTCGTTCGCACCCGCCCCGGCCGAGCCATGCAGGCCATCCGGGACCGCGACTCGGCCGCCGAGGTGATCGGGGTCAGCAACGCCCGCTACAAGATCGCCGCCTTCGCCGTCTCAGCCGCCATGGCCTCGGCGGCCGGCGCCGTCTACGCCGTGGGACTGCGCTTCATCACCCCCAACGAGCCGCTGGCGGAACTCTTCCTGTCCATCCGCTTCGTGGCCATCATCATCGTCGGGGGCATGGGGACGGTGTACGGGGCGATCCTCGGCGCACTGCTGCTGGGGCCGCTGCCGGAGTTGGTGAAGGAGTTCGTGAGCTACCTCGACGTGACCCTCCCCGGCCTCGGCCGGCCGCTGGTGTCCGAGGTCGCCGCCGCCGAGCCGCTGTTCAGCACCGCGGCGTTCAGCGAGTTGCTGTTCGGGCTGCTGCTGGTGCTGGCCCTGCTGTTCCAGCCGCAGGGCATCGCCGGGGCAGTGCGGTCGCTGCGGGTCCGCTGGGCCGGGCGGGCGAGCCGCCGTCCGGGCGCTGGATAGGATGGGCGGAAATCCGGGACCGGGTCCTTCCCGCTGCGACAGGAGCGACGCAGTGGCCCGTGAGCCATGAGGAGGCGTCCATGAAGCAGGCCCGCGCGGCACGCAGGCTCGGCTCGGGGGGGCGCGGCGCCTCGCGGTCCCGCTGGGCCGCCCTGATCGCCGCGGTCGCCCTGCTGGGGGCCGCGTGCGCAAGCGACGACGCTACCAGCGCGCCGCCGCCCGCCGTCGATGATCCTGCACCCCCTGCCCCGCTGGCTGACGACGCGCCGCCCGCCCCGCCGGGTGACGACGCGCCGCCCGAACCGCCGCCCGCCGCTGATGATCCTGCGCCGCCCGCCCCGTCGGCTGAGGCCCCGCCGCCCGCCGTCGATGATCCTGCGCCGCCCGCCCCGTCGGCTGACGACGCGCCGCCCCCTGCGCCCCCTGTCCCGTCGGCTGACGACGCGGACCCCGCGCCGCCTCCCGAGCCTGCACCTGCTCCGGAGGCGCCGCCCGAAGAGGCCCCCGAGCCGCAGCCGGCTACCGGCTTCGACGGCGAGACCCTCACGCTCGGCTACCTGGTCGACCAGTCCGGGCCTCTGGCCATCATCGGCGGCCCGCTGCTGGCCGGCTCGCAGCTCTACTGGGACTGGGTGAACGACGAGCTGGGCGGCGTGGCCGGCAGGTACCGGGTGGAGCTGGCCGTCGGCGACACCAAGGACTCCGAGGGCCAGACGGTGCAGGAGTACCAGCGCCTCAAGGACGAGGTCGTGATGTTCGCCGAGGTGCTCTCCACGCCGCCGGTGCAGGCCCTGCTGGAGTTCTTGACCGAGGACGGCATCGTGGCCGTGCCGGGCTCGCTGGCGGGCGCCTGGGCGAACGAGCCGCTGCTGATGCCCAGTGCGGCCGCCTACGAGTACGAGGCCATCAACTTGGCGGAGTGGTACGTGAACCTCTCGGGGCTGGCGAAGCCCTCCGACACTTACTGCGCCGTCTACGTCAACGACAAGTACGGCCGGGACTCCCTGCGGGGCATGGAGTTCGCCGCCGACCGCCTGGGGTTCACCCTGGCCGAGACCCAGACCATCAACAGGGGCGACCGGTCCTTCACGGCGCAGGTGGCGGCGTTCGCCGACGCGGGCTGCACGGTGGTCTTCGCTGCCACGGTCCCCACCGAGCAGAACGCCATCCTGGCCGAAGCCGCCGGCCAGGGACTCGATCCGGTCTGGCTGGGCCTGCTCCCGTCGTACCTCAACCTCTTCGCGGCCGGCAACCCCGACCTTTACGCCAAGTTCTACGTGGCGCTCGACTCGCCCGAGCTGACCGAGGTGTCGGTTCCCGGCATCGCCAAGTTCCACGAGCGGTTCGAGCGCTACGGCGCCGGCAGCGTCACGAACTTCCTGCTGTCGGGCTACATCCTGCAGATCTCCGTACACGCCCTTCTGGAGAAGGCGGCCGAGCTGGGCGACTTCAGCCGTGAGGGCGTCCGCAACGCCTTGGCGCAGCTCGGCGAAGTAGACCTCGACGGCCTGGCCGCAGAGAACTACGTCTACGGCACGCCGGAGAACCGCCGCCCCACCAGCGCCGTGCGCATCAAGGCGTTCGACCCAGAGCGCCCGCCGGTGTTCCTGCGCGACCTCATGATCGTCGACTCGCCGCTCACTGACGAGTTCGACCTGTAGGCCGAGTTCGACCTGCAGGCGCGGTGAGGCCGAAACGCTCCCTGGCTTCCCGCCGAGGCGCCCCGGCCGCCCCGATAGCCTGCGCCCATGATCTACCGCGCTGACCTCAAGGCCCAGATCGGCGAGTTCTGGAGGGGCCGCGCCGGGCTGTCGGCCGGCGACGAGGAGGCCCGGCGGGCGGTCCACGAGGCGATCGGTCTGCTGGACTCCGGCGAGGTGCGGGTGGCCGAAGCGGCCCCGGACGGCGACGTGGTCGTCCACGAGTGGCTCAAGCAGGCCATCCTGCTGCTATTCAAGCTCTCGGAGATCTCGACCACCGAGCTGGGGCCGTTCGAGTACGCCGACAAGATCCCCCTGAAGACCCGCTACCGACAGCAGGGCGTCCGCGTGGTGCCGGGCGCCTCGGCCCGGTGGGGCAGCCACCTGGCGCCCGGGGTCGTGATGATGCCCAGCTACGTGAACATCGGGGCCTACGTGGGGGCCAACTCCATGGTGGACACCTGGGCGACGGTGGGGTCGTGCGCCCAGATCGGCCGGAACGTACACCTCTCCGGCGGCGTGGGCATCGGCGGCGTGCTGGAGCCGCCGCAGGCCACCCCGGTCATCGTGGGCGACGAGTGCCTGATCGGGAGCCGCTGCATCGTGGCCGACGGCGCCCGCGTCGGTGAGGGCGCCGTGGTGGGCGCCGGCTGCATCCTCACCGGGTCCATTCCGGTCATCGACGCCGCCACCGGCGAGGAGCTGGGGCGCGGGGTCGTGCCGCCGTGGTGCGTTGCCGTAGCGGGCACCCGCCCGCGCACCTTCACCGGCGGGGAGTTCGGCCTGCCCTGCGTGCTGGTGGTGAAGCGCCTCAAGCGCGGCGAGCGGCACGACAAGTCGCTGCTGAACGACGTGCTGCGCGACCACGGGGCGGCCACCTGAACGGGCGGTCCGCGCGGTGAGCGCTGCGGCGCCGGAGGTCGACCTGCTGGCTCTGACCGCCGAGTTGGTCGCCATCCCGTCGGTCAGCGGCGCCGAGGGCCCGATCGCCGACCGAGTGCAGGAGTGGTGCGCCGCGTGCGGCTGGCTCGAGACCAGCCGCATTGGCCACAACGTGGTGGCGCGCACCGCGCTGGGGCGCCCGCAGCGGCTGCTGATCGCCGGCCACCTCGACACGGTGCCGCCCAACGGCAACGCGGAGCCCCGCCTCGACGGCGACCGCGTCGCCGGCCTCGGCGCGGCCGACATGAAGGGCGGGCTGGCGGTGATGATGGCCCTCGCGGCCTGCGTCGCCCGCCCGTCGGTCGATGTGACCTACGTGTGGTACGCGGCCGAGGAGATCGCTCGGGAGCACAGCGGGCTGCTGGAGGTGGCCGCGGCGCGCCCCGACCTGCTGGAGGCCGACGCGGCGGTGCTCGGCGAGCCCACCGGCGCGGCGCCCGAGGCGGGCTGCCAGGGCACGATGCACCTCCGGGTGACTCTGCGCGGCGAGCGGGCGCACACGGCGCGGCCCTGGATGGGCCGCAACGCCGTGCATCGTCTGGCCGACGTGCTGGGGGCGCTGGCGAGCTACGAGCCCCGCCGCCCCGTCATCGACGGCTGCGCCTACGCCGAGGCGTTGGTCGCCACGGGCGTCTCCGGCGGGGTCGCAGGCAATGTGGTGCCCGACGAGGCCGTCCTGGCGGTGAACCATCGCTTCGCCCCGGACCGCACGCCCGCCGAGGCCGCCGAGGCCGTCGGGGCGCTGCTGGCGGCGCACCTCGAGGACGGCGACAGCCTGGAGGTGACCGAGACGGCGCCCGCGGCCGCGCCGCAACTCGACCACCCGCTGCTGGCGGCGATCGTGCGCGCCGGCGGGGGAGCGGGGGCGGTGCGCGCCAAGCTCGGGTGGACCGACGCGGCGTTCTTCGCGGCCCGCGGCGTGCCGGCGCTGAACTTCGGTCCCGGCCGCAGCGAGTTGGCGCACACGGCGGGGGAGTACGTGAGCCGCGGGGCCCTGGAGGCGGTCTACGGCGCGCTGGCCGCAGTCATCGGCGGTCAGAGGGAGCGCAGCACCGAGATGGCTCGGCCGTAGATGCGTAGGTCCTTCGCCGGGTAGCGGCGCGGCGGGTAGTCGGGATTCGAGGAGACGAGCACCACCTCGTCCCCGTCGCGGTGGAACCGCTTCACGGCGGCCTCGTCGTCGGGGAGGCCCGCCACGACGATGTCGCCCTCGCCGGCGAGGTGCTGCATCCGCACCACGAGGAGGTCGCCGTCGAAGATGCCGTCGCCGGTCATCGAGTCGCCGCGCACGCGCAGCAAGAAGGCGTCCTGGTGGCCCACGAACTCCGTGGGCAGCGGCACGGTCTCCTCGATGTTCTCGTGCGCCAGGACGCCCGCGCCCGCCGCCACGTCGCCCACGAGGGGCACGTAGCTCACCGGGTGGCGGTCCACGGCGTGGCCCGAGACCGGGTCGTAATGCACCTCGAGGGCTCGGGGCTTGGCGGGGTCGCGCCGCACGAAACCCTGCTGCTCGAGGATGACTAGGTGGCGCTGCACCGAGGCCGGGGAGATGAGCCCCACGGCCTTGCAGATCTCCCGCACCGACGGCGGGTAGCCGCGCTCGCGGGTGTAGTCGGCCACGAAGTGGATGATCGCCTGGCGGCGTTCGGAGAGTCTGGGCGTCGCGGGCCGCGGCGCGTCGTGCTCGCTGCTTCGGGTGTCGGTCTGGCTGTTCATGATGGTCTCCTTGCGGGTGCGTAGGTGCTGGATCTGCCGACTGGATATGTACAGGTGTTTCGAGTTACAATGGTGTCATGAATGGTGTCATGCGCCGCCGACCAGTCGCCGGAGGCCCGACAGGGCCCACTGCCGGAACCCATTCGTTTTTGTTTGCTGCATGTCCATCCACCGCCGGTACGAATGTTGCCACATCGGCGGATTGGTGTCAAGGATCATCGTCGTCGGGACGCCTCGCGCTCGCCCGGGGGCCGGGGGTGTCACAGGGCGCCGCAATGCTGGAGGGCATGCATCCCTCAGCAGTGCCCGCAGCGCCGCCCCCTCGCCCCGCTGTGGCCGTCGGGGTCCGCAGCGGCGCCTCGGCCCGCCCCGCGCGGGTCTACCTGTGGCGGCGCGCCGTGGTGGGGGCCGTGCTGGCCGGCCTGCTGTCGGCGTCGCTGTGGGGCGCCTTCCAGCTGGGCGGCCTCGTCGGGGCGCAGCTCGTCGCGCCCGCAGTCGGAACGGCGCCCGTCCCGGCGCCCGAAGCGCCTCAGGCGGACTCGTGAGAGCGCCGCAAATAGCGGGCGAAGACCATCCCGTCGGCCACGAGCAGCCGGTCCAGCAGCAGGTCGCGCGTCGCCAGCGGCCCAGCGTCGATGAGGCCCGGTCCCCCGCCCGCCAGCAGCGGCGACCGCGTGATGCAGAACTCGTCGATCAGGTCGGCGGCAGCGAAGCAGGCGTTGAGCCGGGGTCCGCCCTCCAGCAGGACGAGCGTTCGGCCCTCGGCGGCCAGGTCGGCTGTCACCGCTTCGGCCTCGACGGTCGCAACGCCGGCCGTGCGCACGTCTGCGACCGCCTCCAGAGCGGCCCGCCGCTGCGGGGGCGCCGACTCCGGGAGGTACAGCCGGGGCCGCGGGCCGCTGAACAGGCGGGCCGTCGGGTCCAGTGCGCCGCTCGCGCTCACCACCGCCAGCAGCGGCTCCGGGGCCTGGCCCCGCGCCAGGCGGCGCTCCCGCGCTGGCGCCGCGAGGGTCAAAGGGCCGTAATCCTCGGCTCGGGCGGTGCCGGCGCCCACGACGATGGCGTCGGCTCGACCGCGCAGCGCGCTCAGCACCGCCCAGTCGGCGGGCCCTCCCAGCGCACCGGAGCGTCCCTGCACGCTCACCGCGCCGTCCACGCTCGTGACCATGCACATCGTCACCCAGGCCCGGCCTCCGGGCAGCGGGCGCGGCGGCGGCCCGTACACTTCGAGGTGGTCCACCGCGGCGAAGTCGGGCCAGACCTGTTGCATCGCGACCATCGGCGCCCTCCCGGGTTGTCGTCGGCGCGTTGTTGCACCCCTCGGCAAGGTATCCGCAGAACGGCCGGGACGGTTCTTGGGGGATGCACGGGGGAAACTTCCGCTCGCCGGTGGGGATATCGGCACTCTCGCTGGGATATCTCCGGGAATTCCCCCCTCGTCGGTCGCGCACGACCGTCCGGCCCGCGGCGAGTCGGTAGCCTCCGCCGGATGCGCCCCCTGGGCCCGACAAGCAGGCTGGCGGGGCGGCCTCCGCTGGAGAACCTGGGCAGTGCCGGCCCGCTGGTTCCTCTCTGGGGTGGCTGTGTTCTGGCGCCCCAGCCTTACAGTGAAGCTGACGGGCCTCCTGCGGCGCGCCCCCTGCCGGCGCCGAAAGGCGAGGTGACCACGTGACCGTCCTGTCCCAGCAGGCCCGCATCGGGCTGCGGCGCTTCTTCACTATCGAGGGCCTGCATCCCTACGAGCAGGTCGACTGGCAGCAGCGGCGCGCGCTCATCACCGGCGCCGACGGCAGCGTCGTGTTCAGCCAGGACGGCGTGGAGTTCCCGGCCTCGTGGTCGCAGAACGCCGTCAACATCGTCTCCCAGAAGTACTTCCGAGGCCGGCTCGGCGAGGCGGACCGCGAGAGCTCCCTCCGCGAGGTGATCGACCGCGTGGCCGGCACGATCTGCCGCTGGGGCGCCCAGGACGGCTACTTCGCCGACGCTGGGGAGGCGGAGGCCTTCGGCGACGAGCTCAGCCATCTGCTCGTCGCCCAGAAGGCGTCGTTCAACTCGCCCGTGTGGTTCAACATCGGCGTTCCGGGCGCCCTGCCGCAGTCCTCGGCCTGCTTCATCCTGTCGGTCGAGGACTCCATGGAGTCGATCCTCGACTGGTACAGGACAGAAGGGCTGATCTTCAAGCGCGGCTCGGGCGCGGGCGTCAACCTCAGCGGCATCCGCGCCTCCTCGGAGTTCCTCTCCGGCGGCGGCCGGCCGAGCGGGCCGGTGAGCTTCATGAGAGGCGCCGACGCCTCCGCCGGGGCCATCCGCTCGGGAGGCACCACGCGGCGCGCCGCCAAGATGGTCATCCTCGACGCCGACCACCCCGACATCGACGAGTTCGTCTGGTGCAAGGCCCGCGAGGAGCGCAAAGCGCGCGCCCTCAGCGAGTCCGGGTTCGACCTGAGCTTCGACGGGCTCGACAGCACCTCGCTGCTGTTCCAGAACGCCAACAACTCCGTGCGGGTCACCGACGAGTTCATGGAGGCGGCGCTGGCGGGGCGGCGGTGGGACCTCACGGCGCGCACCACCGGCGAGGTCCTCGAGACGGTGGACGCCGCCGGGCTGCTCGCCGACATCGCCGAGGCGGCGTGGGAGTGCGCCGATCCGGGGCTGCAGTTCGACACCACCATCAACCTCTGGCACACCACGCCGGGGGCCGGGCGCATCACGGCCTCCAACCCCTGCTCGGAGTACCTCCACGTCGACGACTCAGCCTGCAACCTGGCCAGTCTGAACCTGCTGGCGTTCCTCGGCGACGACGGGCGCTTCGACGTGGGGGGATTCCGGGCGGCGGTCCGCGTGGTGTTCTGCGCGCAGGAGATCCTGGTGGGGCGGTCCCACTATCCGACGCCGGACATCGGCGCCAACGCCGTCGCGTTCCGCCAACTCGGACTCGGCTACGCCAACCTCGGCGCCCTGCTGATGAACATGGGGCTGCCGTACGACTCGGCGGCCGGGCGGGCGACCGCCGCCGCGGTCACTGCGGTGATGTGCGGCGAGGCTTACCGGACTTCCGCGCAGACGGCGGCGCGTATGGGGCCCTTCGAGGAGTACGCCGACAACCGCGCCGACGTGCTGGCGGTGCTGAACATGCACCGCCGCGCCGTCGCCGGCATCGAGGCCGCCCTGGTGCCGGCGGAGCTTCAGGCCGCCGCGGCCGAGGTCTGGGACGAGGCCTGCGAGCTGGCCGAGTCGGTCGGCGTGCGCAACGCCCAAGCCACGGTGCTCGCCCCGACCGGGACCATCAGCTTCATGATGGACTGCGACACCACGGGCATCGAGCCCGACTTGGCGCTGCGCAAGGCCAAGTCATTAGTGGGCGGGGGTTCGCTGCTGCTCGTGAACCGCTCGCTGACGCCGGCCCTGGCGCGGCTGGGCTACGGGGCCGCCGAGACCGCCGGGATCGCGGCGCACGTCGAGAGCACCGGCTCGGTGGTCGGCGCCCCGGGGCTGGCCCGCGAGCACTACCCCGTCTTCGCCTGCTCCATCGGCGACAACACGGTGAGCCCCGAGGGGCACGTGCAGATGATGGCGGCGGTGCAGCCCTTCGTGAGCGGGGGGATCTCCAAGACCGTCAACCTCCCCGCCGACGCCACCGCCGCCGAGGTGCGCGACCTGTTCGTGTCGGCCTGGCGCAGCGGCGTGAAGGCCCTCGCCGTCTACCGCGACAACTCGAAGCAGCAGCAGCCGCTCGCCGCGGCGGGCGGCGCCGACGCGGGGGACGCCGAGGAGGCCGACGCCGAGGACGTCGAGGACGCTGCTGAGCCGGTGCGCCGCCGGCTGCCGCGCCACCGCGCCTCTCGCACCATGGAGTTCCGGGTGGCCGACTGCAAAGGGTTCGTGACCGTCGGCCACTACGACGACGGCCGGCCCGGCGAGATCTTCGTGCGGGTCTCCAAGCAGGGCTCCACTTTGGCGGGAATCATGGACGCCTTCGCGGTGGCGGTCTCCCACGGGCTCCAGTACGGCGTCCCGCTGCGGGCCTACGTGGACGCCTACTGCGGGATGCGCTTCGAGCCCGCCGGCGTGACCGACGACCCCGACATACGGATCGCCACGAGCCTCATGGACTACCTGTTCCGGCGTCTGGCGCTGACGTACCTGTCGCCGGAGGAGCGGGCGGGGATGAGCATCTTCGCAACCTCCGAGCGGCTCGAGCCCACGCTGCCGGGCGTGGCCGAGGCAGCCGTCGGCGCCGCGCAGGGCATAGACGTGGCGCCGGATCCGCCGTCGGTGCTCGGCCGCTCCGGCGCCGAGGCCAACGAGGCCGCCCTCAGCAGACCCCTGAGCGGCGTGACCGACTCCGCCTCGCCGCTGTGCATGACCTGCGGGACGCGAATGGTGCGCGCCGGGTCGTGCTACGCCTGCGCCACATGCGGCGCCACGAGCGGCTGCAGCTGAGCCCGCCGCCGAATCGAGGCGACGCGGGGGCGCTGTCGCCCGCTACGCCGAGGGCCCCCGGACCTCGCAGATCGGGGGCCGCTCGCTGAGCGTCACCGCCCGCGGCGGCCACCCGGGAGTGCGGAGCTCGGCGCTCCACCCCGAGGCGGCCGACGGGGCGGCCACCCCGGCTCGCTGCAGCACCGTCTGCAGGATCGCCAGCGCCTGGGGGGACAGCTCCTCGGGCGTCCGGTTGCGGTGCCGGCGGACCCCGAGGTCGGCCTCGGCGATGCGGTCCGCCCCGAAGCGCCGGGACAGGTCGATCAGCAGCGCCACCTCGACGCCCCAGCCCTGGACGAACGGAACCTGCACGGCGGCGTCGCGCCGCACGGCGTACTCGCCTCCGAGCGGCTGGCGGAGCTGCGCCAAGTCGGGGAAGAACTGCGCCAGCAGCGGACGCGCCATCAGCTCGGTGGTGCGGCCCCCCCCGGGTCCCCCGTGCAGGAGGCGCTCGTAGTAGCCCTTCACGAGGACGATCCGCTCGTCGGCCAGCAGCGGCGCCAGCAGGGCGGTGACGTAGCCGGCATCGAAGCTCACAAGGTCGGCGTCGCACCACACGATCAGGTCCGCCTCGGTCGCCGCCAGGCTCTTCCAGAGGGCGTTGCCCTTGCCGGATCCCCCTCCGCAGCGAGCCAGCACCTCCTCGGCGCCCACGACCCGGGCGCCGGCGGCCTCGGCCGCTTCGCGGGTCCGGTCCGTGGACCTGTCGTCCATCACCAACAGCTCGTCCACGAGCCCGGGGCCCGGCGCCATCAGCTTCGAGGCGACCTCGGCGCAGATAGTCCCGACGGTCGATTCCTCGTTCAGGGCGGGCAGGCAGACGGCGACGGTCCGACGCCCCTTGAGGTCGGCGAGCCGAGCGGCCGTGGCGCCCTGCGACACGCGCCGACCCTAACGGCGCCCGACGCCGCCGCGGCGCGCCGCTAGACTGAGGCCGGCGGTGAGCATTCATAGCGGGACCGTGCCGCCCGGGAGTCCTGCATCGGGAGTCCTGCGTCTGGAGTCCTGCATCGGGAGTCCTGCATCGGAGAGCCCCAGGTGATTGCTTCCATTCCCAGCCCCGATGTGGGCACGCTGTCGGTGGGGCCCCTGAACCTCCGCCTCTACGGCCTCATGGTGGCGCTCGGCGTGATCGCCGGCGCCTACTCGGCCGCTCGCCTGCTGCAACGTCGCGGGCTCAACCCGGAGTGGGCGGTGCAGGTCTGCACGGTCGGCGTGCCGCTCGCCCTCGTCGGCGCCCGCCTCTACCACGTGCTGACCGACTGGAAGAGCTACCAGGGCCGCTGGGTGGACGTCGTCAAGGTCTGGGAGGGCGGTCTCGGCATCCCGGGCGGGATCGTGGGGGGAGTGCTCGGCGGCCTCGTCGTCATCCGGATGCGCCGGCTGCCGCTGCGTTCCATGCTCGACACCGTCGCCGTGGGATTCCCTGCCGGGCAGTTCATCGGCCGCCTCGGAAACTGGTTCAACCAGGAGCTCTTCGGCCGGCCGACCGACCTGCCCTGGGGTCTGGAGATCGACCCCGAGCACCGCCCGCGGGAGTACATCGAGTCGGAGACCTTCCATCCCACCTTCGCCTATGAGATGCTGTGGAGCCTGCTGGTGTTTGCGGTCGTGTGGCGCACCGAGCTGCGAGGCAGGCTGCCGCGGGGCCACCTGCTGGTGCTGTACCTGTTCCTGTACTCCGCCGGTCGCCTGTGGATCGAGGCGCTGCGGATCGACCATGCGAGCCTCATCCTCGGTGTCCGGGTGAACATCTGGGTCATGGGCTGCGTCTTGGTGCTGTCGGGGCTGTTCCTGCTGGTGATCACCCCCCGCCGCAGGCGCGCCGAGGCCGCCGAAGCCACCGAGGTCGCCGAAGCCGCCGAGGCCGCCGAGGCCGCCGAGGCAGAGCAGTCAGCCGAAGCCGCCGAGGCGGAGGACCCCGAGGCGGACGACGAGAGCCCCGACGACGAGCGGACAGGCGAACCGGACCGCTCGACCGCCGGGCGCCGCCCGGGGTGACGCCCGAATCGATGCCCGTGGCGGGCATCAGCCCCGCACGCGTGGAGCGCGGCTTCGCCTTCGTCGACCTCTGCGACTTCACCCGCTACACCGACGACCACGGCGACCGCGAGGCGGTGGCGCTGCTCGCGGAGTTCCGGGCCGGCCTCCGCGCCGTGGTCGCCAGCCACGGGGTGAGGATCGCCAAGTGGCTCGGCGACGGGGCCATGCTCGTCGGCGTCGAGAACGAACCGCTCGTGGAGGCCGTCGTGCATCTCAAGGACGTCGTGGCGACCCAGGGCGTCCTCCCGCTGCGGGCGGGCATGGCCGCCGGGCCGGTCATCCTCTTCGAAGGCGACGACTACATCGGCAACGCGGTGAACCTCGCGGCGCATCTCTGCGACCTGGCCTCCGCGGGCCGGCTGCTGGCCCCGGCGGACCTCCTGTCGGACCTCATGGTGAACACCCGCGCCGAGGCGGTCGGACTTCTGGCGATTCCCGGGTTCACTGACAGGGTGGAAGTCGTGGAGCTGCGCGAAGCCGAGCCGGAGCCGTGGGCTGATGGCTAGCGATCGCGGCGCGCCGCGCCCGACGCGGCTGGCGGGGGGGCTGCCCCCCACGGGAGCCTGGCAGGAGGGCGACCCGGCGGAGGGCCGGCGGTTCTTCACCCCGCCGGCGGGCCGGCCCTTCGTGCTGGAGAGCGGCGACTCGCTCGACAGCGTCACGGTGGCCTACGAGACATGGGGGACTCTCGACGACGACGCCTCCAACGCCGTGCTGGTCTGCCATGCGCTGACCGGCGACGCCCACGCCTACGACCCCGGGCAGTCCAAGCGGGGCTGGTGGCAGGGCGTCGTCGGCCCCGGCGAGGCCCTCGACGTGCGCCGCTACTTCGTGGTGTGCGCCAACGTTCTGGGAGGGTGCCAGGGGACGACGGGTCCGGCCTCGCTGAACCCGGCGACAGGGCGCCGCTGGGCGGCGACGTTCCCGCCTGTGACTGTCCGGGACATGGTGCGGGTGCAGGCGCGCCTCGCCGACTCCCTGGGCGTGAAGCAGTGGCTCTGCGTGGTCGGCGGCTCCATGGGGGGGATGCAGGCCCTCGAATGGGGCGCGATGTACCCGGCGCGGGTGCGGTCCATCGCCCCGCTCGCCGTGGGGTGCGCGGCCAGTCCGTGGCAGATCGGCTGGAGCGCCGTCGGGCGCGCCGCCATCGCCATGGACCCCCGCTGGCGCGGCGGCGAGTACTACGAGGCGCCGCCGGGTGAGGGGCCCCACGAGGGCCTCGCGCTCGCTAGGGCCGTGGCGCAGATCACCTACCGCAGCGACGACCTGTTCACCGAGCGCTTCGGCAGGTCGCTCGTCCGCCCCAACGAGCTGTTCGGGCTCTGGGACCGCTTCGGGGTGGAGGGCTACCTCGACTACCACGGCGAGAAGCTGGTGCGGCGCTTCGACGCCAACTCGTACCTGCTGCTGAACAAGGCCATGGACACCCACGACTTGGGCCGGGGCCGCGGCGGCCTGCAGCGGGCGGTGGCGCGGATCACAGCCCCCGTGCTGACCGTATCGATCAGCAGCGACGGGCTCTATCCGCCGCGCCAGCAGACCGAGCTGCGCGACCTCGTCGTGGCGGCCGACGGGGATTGCCGGTACGTGCTGGTTGAGAGCCCCCACGGCCACGACGGCTTCCTAGTCGAGACCGAGGCCCTCTCGGCTGTGCTGGCGGAGTTCCTCGAGGACGTCGAGAAGGGCCGTTCGCCGGCAGTGGTGGGGTGATCGACGCGCCGGGCGGCTACACTGCGCCCCGATGCGGGCGTAGCTCAGTTGGTAGAGCGCCACCTTGCCAAGGTGAAGGTCGCCGGTTCGAGCCCGGTCGCCCGCTCGCAGGCTCACGGAGCCCGGGCAACTCCCCAGAGGGCAACTCCCCAGAGTGAGCAAGCCAGAGTGAGCAAGCCCGAGTGAGCAAGCCCGAGTGAGCAAGCCCGAGTGAGCAAGCCCGGCCTCGGAGCCACAATCTGCATCGGTGCCCGAGCGGACGAAGGGAGCGGCCTGCAAAGCCGTTTTGCCGCGGGTTCGAATCCCGCCCGATGCTCTCCCAGCGGCCCGGCCCGCGCGCCGCCGCCGGTGCGGTATCCTCCCCCCAAGGGCCGTTAGCTCAGCTGGCGAGAGCACTTGCATGACGCGCAAGGGGTCGGGGGTTCAAGTCCCTCACGGCCCACCCCGCCAAACCGAAGCCCGCAAACCCGAAGCCCGCAAACCGAAGCCCGCAAAATCGCCCGCCCCGCAAGACCTGGGGCCGCCAAAACCCAAGGTAGCCGAAACCCCGCCAAAACCCAAGGTCACAGGCGCAATTTGGAAGCTTCCGGCAGGTCCAATATCCTGCCGGGGGCCGCCGGGCCGCTCCATCAAGCTCCAAGCAGGTCCTGACCGGAAATCATGCCAAGAATCTCCAGCAGCATCAGCAGCGCAGTCGGCCGCGGCATCGCCGTGGATCTGGGGACAGCCACCACCGTCGTGTATGTCCGCGGCGAGGGCGTCGTCCTCGAGGAGCCCAGCGTGGCGGCGCTCGACGCGCGCACCGACCGCCTCTTGGCCGTGGGCCGCGCCGCCAAGGACATGATCGGCCGGACGCCTGCCAACATCCGCACGGTGCGGCCGCTGAAGGAGGGCGTCATCGCCGACTTCGGCGTGTGCGAGAAGATGCTCCGCTACTTCATCCAGCAGGTACACAGCAACCGGTTCGCCAAGCCCCGCATGGTCATCTGCGTGCCGTCGGGCATTACCCCCGTCGAACAGCGCGCGGTCCAAGAGGTGGCCGAGTTCGCGGGGGCGCGCCGGCCGGTCTTCATCATCGAGGAGCCCATGGCGGCGGCGATCGGCGCCGGCATCGCCGTGCAGGAGCCCTCGGGGAACATGATCGTGGACGTCGGCGGCGGGACTACCGAGATCGCCGTCATCTCTCTCGGGGGGATCGTCGTGAGCCGCTCGGTGCGTGTCGCGGGCGACGACTTCGATCAGACTGTCAGCGACTTCATCCGCAAGGAGTACAGCCTCGGCGTGGGGGAGCAGACCACCGAGCAGATCAAGGTGAAGTACACCTCAGCGTGGCCCTTGGCCGAGGAGATGCTCATCCGGATCCCCGGGCGGGACTTGATATCGGGACTGCCCAAGAGCATCGCTGTCAACACTGTCGAACTCCGCGAGGCGATAGAGGAGCCGCTCAACGAGATCATCGCCGGGGTCCAGACGACGCTCGACGCTGCGCCGCCCGAACTCACCGCCGACATCATGGAGGGCGGCATCCACCTCGCTGGCGGCGGCTCGCGCCTCATGGGCCTAGCAGAGCGTCTAGCGGCGGAGACCGCCATCAAGGTCAACCGCGTCAAGAACCCTCAGTACGTCGTGGCGTACGGGTCGGGGCATTCCCTCGAGGAGTTCGAAGCACTGAGAGGCGTGCTGCATTCGCCGGTCGCTGAGTAGCCGGGCGACCGCATAGGGGAGCGGTCCCCGCAGTCGTGGCCAGTCACACGGGCCGCTCCCGGCTGACGCTGGTCATCCTCGTCTTGGTCACGGTCACGCTCGTCACCCTCGACGTGCGCAACGTCGGCCCGTTCGAGCAGGCCAAGAGCGCCGTCGAAGCCGCACTGGACCCCGTAGTGTCCGGCGCCCGGCGGGCGGGAGGGCCGCTGGGCGACGCCTGGGAGTCCGTGACCCGCTACGACGACCTGAAGCGCGAGAACGAGCGGCTGCGCGCCGAGTTGGAGGTCGAGCGCGGCCGCCTCCTCGCCGACGCCAACGCCACCGTCGTCCTGCGGGAGTTTCTGGCCGAAGCGCAGATCCAGTACGTGACCGACATCCCCTCCACAGCGGCCCGGGTCGTCCGCCAACTCGGCAACTTCCCCGGATTCACCGTGGACATCGACAAGGGCTCCTCGGCCGGAGTGCGGGTGGGCATGCCCGCCGTCACCAGCGCCGGGCTGGTGGGGCGCGTCGTGGACGTGGCCCCGGGCCGCTCGCGCATCCGGCTGATCAGCGATCCCGAGTTCGAGTTGGGCATCCGCCTCGTGGGCGCCGACGGTGTGGCCATCGCCCGCGGGACGGGCCGCGGCTCCCCGCTGGTGGTGAGCGAGGGGATCGACATCACGACGCCGGTGACGGTGGGGATGCTCGTGGCCACCAGCGGGGTGGACCGCAGCGTCTACCCCCCCGACGTCCCCGTCGGCCTAGTCGCCGCAGTGGAGGTGGATCCGGGGCTCAACCAGGTGCTCTTCGTGCAGCCGGCGGCGTCCCTGGAATCGCTGACCTTCGTCACGATCCTGCTGTACGACAATGCTCTGTGACGGCGGGGGCCCGCGGTGAGCGTCGAGAGGGCCCGGGCGGGCCTCCGCTCGGCGCTGGTGCTGTTCTCGGTGTTCGTCCTGCAGGTGGGCGTCTTCGACGGGCTGCGGGTCTTCGGTCGGGCAGCCGAGCCGCTGCTGGCCCTGGCGGTGGCGGGCGGGCTCGTGGGCGGCTGGTGGCGGGGTCTGCGGCTGGGGTTCGCGGCGGGCCTGCTCTACGACGTCGTGGCGGGTACCCCGCTGGGTCTCGCCGCTTTCGCCTACGCCCTCGTGGCCGCCGGCGCCGGGCTCCTGCAGGGCCTCACGGTCAGACTGTGGTGGCTGGTGCCGCCGTTCAGCGCCCTGGGCCTGTGCCTCTACGTGCTCGCCGGTGAGGTGGTGGGCCAGGACCACCTCTACAACGACCGCTTCTGGGTGACCCTCGCCGTGGTCGAGTCTTGGGCGGTCGTCTTGGCGGCGCCGACCCTGCGGCTGGTGCGGTGGGCCTGGAGCGAGGCCCCGGCGCCGCCGCGTGCGCCCCGGGCCGCCGAGGCAGAGGTAGCCCGATGAGCCTCACCGGGCCCCCCGCGGGCCGCTTCGGCGACCCCGGCGGCGACCCCGGCCGCCGCGGCCGGTTCAGCCGCCACGAGTCGCGCATGCTGCGGCTCAGCATCATGGGCGTGATAGCGGTAGCCCTGCTCGTCACCCTGGTGGTGCGCCTCTGGTACCTGCAGGTGGTGGCGTCGGAGCAGTTCGCGGCGCAGGCCGTCGAGAACATCATTCGCTCGGTCCCCGAGCCCGCGCCGCGCGGCCGCATCTTCGACGTGCGGGGACGCGAGCTGGTCGGGAACCGCACCGTCAACGTGGTCACCATGGACGCCTTCGTGCTGCGGGACCAGATCGGCGGCACGCAGCGGGAGCGCCTGGCGCTCGAGTTGGCGCGGCAGCTCTCCCGCTCGGGCGTGCTTACCAAGTCGCTGCGGCTGACCGAGGCCATGGCCGACCCCGGCTACGGCCCCTTCGACCGGATTCCCCTGGCAGTCGGCGTCTCCGACGAGATCAAGGTGTTCCTAGCGGAGCGCAACGAGGAGTTCCCCGGCGTCGAGGTCGTCCAGCGGACCCAGCGCGTCTACCCCTACGGCGATCTGGCGGCCCACGTCCTGGGCTACATCGACACCATCACCGCCGAGGAGCTCGAGGCGCGCCCGAACCATCCGAAGCGCTACGGCACCGTGGACGAGATCGGCAAGTCGGGCGTGGAGCTGGCGTTCGAGGACATCCTCCGCGGCGTCCCCGGATGGCGGGAGATCGAGGTGGACAACGTGGGCAACGTCGTGAGCGAGCGCGGCTACCGGCCCCCCCAGCCGGGCACCGACGTGGTGCTCACCATCGACGCCGACCTGCAGGCGCTCGTGGAAGCCGAACTGCAAGCAGGCCTCAGCGAGGCCCGCGAACGCGGCGGCGAGTCGGCTGACGAGCAGTTCGCGGCCTTCCCGGCGCCCGCAGGCGCCGCGGTGGCGCTGGATCCGCGCACCGGCAACATCCTGGCCATGGCCAGCTATCCGTCCTATGACCCGCGAGTGTTCATCGGCGGCATCAGCGAGGACGAGTTCGCCGCGTTCTTGCACCCCGGCCGCCACGCGCCCCTCAACAACCGGGCGATCCAGGGCGTCTACGCGCCCGGGTCCACCATGAAGCCCATCACCTCCTACGCCGCCCTGTCCGCGGGCCTGCTCGGACCCGACGGGTTCCTCAGAGTGGACCAGACGACACAGGACCCCGGCTTCCACGTCCTAGCGGACTGCTTGGGGGCCTGCGAGTTCGAGAACCCCGGCCGCACGCCCAACGGCGACGTAGACCTCCGCATGGCCATCACGGTCTCGAGCGACGTGTACTTCTACAAACTGGCCGAGCAGTTCGCGCGTCGCAGCGGCTACGTCGAGGACCAGATCCAGATCACCGCGCGGGACTTCGGGTTCGGCCGGACCACCGGCGTCGCCCTGCCGTTCGAGCACGCCGGCCTCGTGCCCGACGCCGAGATCAAGCGGGCCCGCCACAACGCCAACCCCGAGGCGTTCCCCGACCCCGGTTGGCGGACCGGCGACACGATCAACATCTCCATCGGCCAGGGCGACCTCGGTGTGACGCCCCTGCAGTTGGCGCACTCCTTCACCGCGTTCGCCAACGGCGGCACGCTCTACCTCCCCAACATCGCGGTCGCCATGATCGACCCGATCAGCGGCGCGGCGGTCAACGAGATCGGCCCGCGCGAGTCGTCCCGCATCTACGCGCCCCCCGACGTGCTGGCACCGATCCTGGACGGTATGCGGGGGGCTACGACGCTCCGCGCCGGCGAGCGGGCCGGCACCGCTTACAGCGCCTTCCAGAACTTCCCTCACGACCAGTGGCCGGTGGCGGGCAAGACCGGCACCGCCGAGGTGGTGGGGCGGGCCGACTCGGCGCTGTTCGTGGGGTTCGGGCCCCTTCCCGAGCCGCGCTACGTCGTGGCCGCGCTGCTCGAGGAGGCCGGCTTCGGGGGCGAAGCGGCGGCGCCGGTGGTGCGCCGGGTGCTCGAGGCGGTGGCCCGGGACCGGGTGCCGGAGGCGCCGGTGGAGATCCCGCGCCAAGACTTGGCGGCCTCGCAGCTCCCTCAGGGGGGGGCGCTGTGAGCACCGAGGCCGCCCGGCTCAAGCGGCGCCTGCTGCCGCGGGTCGCGCCCCTCGCCTCGTGGGTCCACATGGACATGATCCTGCTCGCAGCGACGGCGGCGCTCACGGTCTGCGGCATCGCGCTGATCTACAGCGCTACCCGCGGCATCGACCCCGAGAGCTACAGCCGCTTCTACCTGCAGCGCCAGTCGCTGTTCGCCATCGTCGGCGGGCTGGCAGCCATGGTGGCCGCCATCGTCGACTACCGGCGGCTGCGCCTGCTGGTCTGGCCCCTCTACGGGGTCACCCTGCTGGTCCTCGTCCTAGTCCTGACCCCGCTCGGCGCGGTGCGCCAGGGGGCGCGCGCATGGTTCGTGCTGGGCGGCTACCAGGTGCAGCCCTCGGAGTTCGCCAAGCTTTCGATCATCGTGGTGCTGGCCCACTACGCGGCGCGCTGCGGGGGGCGGATGAGCCTGCGCCAACTCGTGGCAGCCTTGGCCCTAGTGGCCGCCCCGGCGCTGCTGATCCTCCGGGAGCCCGACGCCGGGACCGCCGTGGTGTTCGCGGTCATTGCGATGGGAGTCCTGCTCGTGGCGGGCGCCCAGGTGCGCCACATCGTGGCAGCGACGGTCCTCGGGCTCGCCGGTCTGGGGCTGGTCCTCAGCTCGGATCTCGTGCGGGAGTACCAGCGGCAGCGCATCGCCTCGATCGTGGACCCCGGCGGGAACCCCGGCGACACCTTCAACCTCGAGCAGGCCCAGATCGCCGTCGGCAACGGCGGCCTCACCGGCCAGGGCTACGGCCGGGGGACCCAGACCCGCAGCGGGCTCGTGCCATCACAGGAGACCGACTTCGTCTTCACCGTGCTGGGAGAGGAACTGGGCTTCCTGGGCAGCGTCGCGGTCCTCGGGCTCTTCGCGGTGCTGCTCTGGCGGATCTGGCGCTCGGCGCGCGTCGCCGGCGACCTCTTCGGCTCGCTGCTGTCCACCGGGGTGCTCTGCATGATCTTGTTCCAGGTGTTCCAGACGGTGGGAATGGCCGCTGGGATCATGCCGGTCATCGGGATCCCCCTGCCGCTGCTGTCCTACGGCGGCTCCTCGCTGCTGACCACTCTGATGTCGCTGGGGCTGGTGTTGAACGTGTCGATGCGGCGTCACTTGGTGCGCGCCTCCTGACCGTTCACCTGGGCTGGGGGCCGCCCCGGTAGTCTGAAGGTGTGGATTCGCTCTGGCCGGCGTTGGAGCCTCTCCTCGATGAGGTCCAGCGTCCGGCTCGGTACATCGGCGGCGAGGAGGGCGCCTGCCCGGCGCCCCACGGCCCCGGCAAGGTGGCGTGGCTCCTGTGCTACCCCGACAGCTACGAGGTGGGGCTGCCCAACCAGGGCTTGCAGATCCTCTATGAGATCCTCAACGAGCGCCCCGACGCGGTAGCTGAGCGGGCCTACGCCCCCTGGGGCGACCTCGAGGCGTTGCTGCGCCGGGAGGGCCTGCCGCTGTTCTCGGTAGACACGCATCGGGCGGCCGGCGACTTTGACGTGCTGGCGTTCAACCTGTCCTCCGAACTGGTCTACACCAACGTGCTGAACCTCATCGACCTGGCCGGGGCGCCCGTGCGCGCCGCTGACCGCGCGGAGGGAGACCTGCTGGTCGCAGCGGGCGGGCACTGCGCCTTCAACCCCGAGCCGCTGGCGGACTTCGTGGACTTCTTCGTGTTGGGCGACGGCGAGGAGGCGGTAGGCGAGATCACCGAGGCTCTGGCGGCGCACCGCGCCGGAGGCCGCCGGGAGGTGCTCGGGGCTCTCGGCGCCCTCGACGGCGTCTACGTGCCGGCCGCCTACGAGGTCAGCTTCGCGGGCGCCTCGATGACGGTCGCGCCCCGGTGGCCCGAGGCGCCCGAGACCGTCCACAAGCGGACGATCTCCTCGCTCGGCGACTGGCCGTACCCGAAGCGGCAGCTGGTGCCTCTGACCGAGGTGGTACACGACCGCCTCAACGTGGAGGTGTTCCGCGGCTGCACGCGGGGCTGTCGCTTCTGCCAGGCCGGGATGATCACCCGCCCGGTGCGCGAGCGCCCCGGGGCGCAGGTGAGGACCATGATCGAGGAGGGGCTGCGGCGGACCGGCTACGACGAAGTAGCCCTCACTTCGCTGTCGACCGCCGACTTCAGCGGCATCGAGCAGCTCGTGGCCGACGTGGTGGGGCCCGCCGACGGCGCCGGCGGCGCGGGCTGCCCGGCGGTGACGGTGTCGCTCCCCAGCCTCCGGGTGGACGCCTTCACCGTGGGCCTCGCCGCCGAGCTGCAGCGGGCGCGGCGCACCGGGCTGACGTTCGCCCCCGAGGCCGGCTCGTGGCGCCTGCGCCAAGTGGTCAACAAGCTCATCAGCAGCGAGGACCTCGAGGCGGCGGTCGAGGCCGCGTACTCCCAGGGGTGGCGCAGGGTGAAGCTGTACTTCCTGGTGGGCCTGCCGACCGAGACCGACGAAGACGTCTTGGGCATCGCCGGCTTGGCGCGGCGCTGCGTCGAGCTGGGCCGCCGCCACGTGCGGGGCGCGTCGGTGACGGTGTCGGTCGGAGGCTTCGTGCCCAAGCCGCAGACGCCGTTCCAGTGGTTCGGCCAGAACACCGTGGCCGAGCTGCGCCGCAAGCTGGCGTTGCTGGCCGAGGACCTGCGGGGCGACCGCAGCGTCAAGCTGCGCTGGCACGACCCCGAGGCGACGCTCGTGGAGGGCCTCGCCAGCCGCGGCGACCGCCGCCTCGGCGCGGTCATCGAGGATGTCTGGCGGCGGGGCGGAACCTTCCAGGAGTGGTCCGAGCACTTCGACTGCGACCTGTGGCTCGACGCCATGGCGCGCCGCGGGCTGTCCGTCGAGGACTACGCCTACCGGCACCGCAGCGAAGCCGAGACGCTTCCCTGGGACCACCTCTCGGCCGGGCTGCACAAGGACTTCCTCTGGCAGGACTGGCAGGACGCCTTGGCCGCCTCGGGGCTGGAGGACTGTCGCTGGACGCCGTGCTACGACTGCGGGGCCTGCACGGGCTACGGCATCGAGCACGTCGTGGCCTCCGCCTCGCCGCCGGCCGGCGGCAGCCAAGGCACCGGCCATGCGCCCCCGGTGCCCGTGCGGCTGGGGGCGGGCCGCGAGTTGGCGGGTGTGTCGTGAGGGTGCGGCTCTGCTGGACCAAGCAGGGGCGGATCCGATTCTGCGGCCACCGCGACTCGGCCCGGATCTGGGAGCGCGCCGTGCGCAGGGCGGACCTGCCCGTGTCCTACACGCAGGGGTACACCCCCCGGGCGAAGATAGCGTTCGGCCTGGCGCTGGCGGTCGGTCAGGAATCGGTGGCCGAGTACCTCGACGTAGACCTGCGCCTGTCGCAGGAGGAGGCGGCCGGCTTGGCCGCAGACCTGCCCGAGCGGCTCTCGGCGGTGCTCCCCGAGGGCATGGCGGTCAGCGGCGCCCGCCCTCTGAAGCCCGGGGCGGCCTCGCTGCAGGAGGCGGTCACGAGTTGCACCTGGGAGTTCGCGCTGGGCCCCGCCGACCGCGGTCTCGCCTCCGACTGGGTCGGCCGGGTGCAGTCGGCGGAGAGCCTCCCCTTGGAGCGCGAGCGCAAGGGCAGGCGAACTGTCTCCGACGTGCGAACCGCCGTCGGCGGCCTGCGGCTGGCCGACAGCCGCTCCGGCAGCGTCCTCGTTGCCGAGTTGGGCACGAAACCCCGGGCGGTGAGGCCCGCAGAGTTCCTGCGCCTGACCGTCCCCCCGCTGGCCGCCGGACGCATCCGGCGGCTGCACCAATGGATCATGCGGGACGGCGAACGGTACGAGCCGCTCGCTCCGCCGGCCGGCGTTCTGGCGCCGACGGGCGGAGCGCCTGCTGCGGCCGGATGCCGGGCCGTTCCCGCTGCGCAGCCTGAGGTCTGCGCGGAATGAGAAGGGAACTGCTTCATGTCCTCGTCCCCCAAGACCGACGCCGAGTCCTCCGAACGCCGTACTGACCAGAAGCCGGAGAACGGTCGAACCCCCGCCCCCGGCGAGGCCGGGGCCTCGGGGCCGGTGAGCAAGCCTCGCATAGGCGACAGCCGCCCGGCGCCCTCCTCGCCTGCGGGCCAGCAGCGCCCGCGGCCCCAGAGCCCCGGCGCCGCCGGCGCCAACCGCGGCGGGCCGCGGTCCAGCGGGCGCCGCCGGCGCCGCGGCGGGCGCGGTTCAGGCTCTCGCGGCGGCCAGAGGCACAAGCCCGTCGAGGCGATGACCGCCGACGAGCCCGTCGAGCTGGACGCCGAGACGCTGGCCAAGCGACGGGGGCGGGCCCGCAAGGGCCGCCCCGTGGGCCGCTACCTCATGGCCATTCACGTCACTTCCGACGCCACCCACGTGGCGGTCCTGGAGGGGCGGGCGCTCGTGGAGTACTACGTGTCCCGCCCCGCCGACGACGTCACGGAGATCTACGGCAACATCTACCTCGGCCGGGTCCAGAACGTGCTGCCGGGAATGGAGGCGGCGTTCGTCGACATCGGGACCCCCAAGAACGCCATCATGTACCGGGGCGACGTGCAGTTCGACGCCGAGGACCTCGAACGCTCCAGCCGGCCCCAGATCACCCAGGCACTCAAGGCGGGCCGGCGGGTCCTCTGCCAGGTCACCAAGAACCCCATCGCCCACAAGGGCGCCCGGCTCACCCAGCAGGTCTCCCTGGCGGGGCGCTACGTGGTCCTCGTCCCCGAGAGCGACGCCTACGGCATCTCCAAGCGCCTCGCCGACAAGGAGCGGCGCCGCCTCCGGCGCATCCTGGACAACGTCAAGCCCGCCGAGCACGGCGTCATCGTGCGGACCGCCGCCGAAGGGGTCACCGCCGCTGAGATCCGCCAGGACATGCAGCGGCTCGTGACCCAGTGGGACCAGATCGACGCGCTGGCCAAGCGCTCCAAGGCGCCGTCGCTGCTGTACCGCGAGCCCGACGTGGCGCTGCGGGTCATCCGGGAGGAGTTCACCACCGACTACCGGGGCGTACACATCGACGACGCCGACCTGTACGCCTCGGTCTCGAAGTACGTCGAGGGCGTCGCCCCGGCGCTGGCCGAGCGCGTCTCGTTCTACGACCGTAGCGAGGAGGCCCTCGACCTGTTCGAGCGGTACCACGTCTACAGTCAGCTCCGCAAGGCCGTGGACCGCACCGTGTGGCTGCCGTCGGGCGGCTCCCTCGTCATAGAGCACACCGAGGCGATGACCGTCATCGACGTCAACACGGGCCGCAACGTGGGTTCGGTGAGCCTCGAGCAGACCATCCTCGAGAACAATCTGGAGGCGGCGGCGGAGATTCCCCGCCAGCTGCGCCTGCGCGACATCGGCGGGATCATCGTCGTGGACTTCGTCGACATGGAGAGCAAGGCCAACCGCCAGAAGGTCATGAGCGCCCTCCGGGACGCCTTGGCCCAGGGCAGGACCCACACACGGGTCAGCGACATCTCCAACCTGGGGCTGGTGGAGATGAGCCGCAAGCGCATCGGCGAAGGGCTGCTGGAGTCTCTGTCCGCTGCCTGCGAGGCGTGCAGCGGCTGGGGACTGCGCCTCGACGAGGAGCTGTTGGGCGGCGAGGGCCGAGGCGATAGCGTGTAGCGGCTATGTATGCAGTCGTGGCGACCGGCGGCAAGCAGTACCGCGTCAAGGTGGGCGAGGTGATCGCCACCGAGCTTCTCGGCGAGACCGGCTCGCTGGTGGAGCTGCGCCCCGTGCTGTACGTGGAGGGCCCCCGGGTGCTGGCGACGCCCGCGGAGTTGGCCGAAGTGTCGGTCAAGGGCCGCGTCGTCACCGAGACCAAAGGCCCCAAGATCAAGGGTTTCACCTACAAGTCCAAGAGCAACCAGCGGCGGCGCTGGGGGCACCGCCAGCGGCACTCGCTGGTCGAGATAACCGAGATCGGGACGGGATAGCCATGTCCAAGACCAAGGGCGGGGGCTCCACCCGCAACGGCAGGGATTCTCACGCCAAGCGGCTCGGCGTCAAGGTGTTCGACGGCACCTGGGTCACCGCCGGTTCCATCATCGTGCGCCAGCGCGGCACCAAGTTCCATCCCGGCCACAACGTCGGCCGCGGCGGGGACGACACGCTGTTCGCCACCGCCGACGGCCGGGTGTCCTTCGGCGCCCGCGGCCGGCGGCGGCTGGTGGACGTCCTCGCAGACTGACGCTCTCCGGCGGGCGCCGGGCTCAGGCGCCGGTGCCCTGTCAGGGCGTCGCCGTATCCTTGGCCCGTGTCGGAGTTCGTCGACGAAGCCTCGCTGTGTGTGCGCGGCGGCGACGGCGGCGCCGGGTGCGTGTCGTTCCGGCGCGAGGCCCATGTGGACCGCGGGGGCCCCGACGGCGGTGACGGCGGCCGCGGCGGCGACGTCTGGCTCGTGGCCGACCGCAACATGGCGTCGCTGCTGGCGTTCCGCGATCACCCGCACCGGCGCGCCGCCGCCGGGGCCCACGGGTCCGGCAAGGGGCGTCACGGCGCCTCCGGCGGCGACCTCATCGTGAAGGTGCCCGAGGGCACCGTCGTGCTGTCGGCCGGCGGCGAGCGCTTGGCCGACCTCACCGCCCACGGCGAGCGCTGGCCGGCGGCGCCGGGGGGCGCGGGCGGCCGGGGGAACGCTCGATTCCTGTCCAACCGGCGCCGCGCGCCCCGCTTCGCCGAGCAGGGGGAGTCCACCGAGGAACGCTGGCTGCGGCTCGAGTTGAAGCTCATGGCCGACGTAGCGCTCGTGGGTCTCCCCAACGTCGGCAAGAGCACGCTGATCTCGCGGCTCTCCGCCGCCCGCCCGAAGATCGCCGACTATCCGTTCACCACCCTCGTCCCCAACCTCGGCGTCGTGGTCACCGCCGACGGGGAGGAGTTCACCGTGGCCGACGTTCCCGGCCTCATCGAGGGGGCCAGCGAAGGCCGCGGTCTCGGCCACCGCTTCCTGCGGCACATCGAGCGTGCCCGGGCGCTGGTGCTGCTGATCGACCTCGGACCCGCGGCCGAGGCGGCGCCGGAGTCGCAGCTGCGGACCCTCATCGACGAGCTGGGCGCCTACCGGCCCGACCTGCTGCAGCGGCGCCGCCTCGTGGTCGGGTCCAAGGCCGATGTCGCCGCCGGCGGCCTACCCGAGGCGGACATGGTCGTCTCGTCGGTCACCGGGGCCGGCATTGCGGGGCTCTCGGGCGCTCTGGCGGCGCTGGTGCGCGAGGCGCGCCGGGACGACTCGGCGACCGGGGCCGAGGCGGCGCCGGTCGTTCACCGCCCTGCTGCCGGCCGCGGCGCCGACGCGGTCACCGTGTGCCGCGAGGGGGCCGTCTGGCGGGTACACGGGCGCCCCGCTGCGCGCGCGGTCGCCCTGTCGGACCTCACCGACCCGCAGGCCCAGGAGTACGTGGCCGATCGGCTGCGGGCGCTGGGCGTCGACCGGGCCTTGGCGCGCGCCGGCGCGCGGGGCGGCGACGAGGTGCGCATCGGGGCCGTGACCTTGGAGTACGAGCCCGACGGGGCGGTCGCCCGGACCACCGGCGCCGCACACCGCCGCAGCGGGCGATGATCGTCGTCGTCAAGATCGGCACGTCCTCGCTCGTCGATGGCTCGGGACACCTCGACACCGGGGAGATCCGCAGCCTCTGCGGGCGGCTGGCTGAACTGCGCACCGACGGCGAGCAGGTCCTGCTGGTGACCTCCGCGGCGATCACGGCGGGCCGCCGGATGCTGGGGTTCGAGACCCGTCCGAGCGATCCGGTCCTGCTGCAGGCGGCCTCCGCGGTGGGCCAGGGCCACCTCATGGCGATCTACAACGACGCCTTCGCCGCCGTGGGCCTCGTGGCGGGCCAGATCCTGCTGACCCCCCTGGACTTCTTCGAGCGGAGCCGCTACCTGCGGGTGCGCGACACGCTGCGCTGCCTGCTGTCGCTCGGCGTGGTGCCGGTCATCAACGAGAACGACGCCGTGGCCGACGACGAGATCACCTTCGGCGACAACGACCGGATCGCCGCCCTGGTGGCGCAACTCGTGCAGGCCGACCTGCTGGTGCTGCTGACCGACATCGAGGGCCTGCACACGGCCGATCCGCGCTTCTCCGAGGAGACCTCCCTCATTTCGGAGATCCAGGAGATCGACCGCGAGCTGGAGGCGGCGGCCGGGGGCGCCGGAGGGGCCGACGCCCGCGGCGGCATGGCCTCGAAGCTGTCGGCGGCCAGGATCGCCAGTTGGGCGGGAGTCCCAACGGTGATCGCCTCGGCGCGCCGAGGCGGGGTGCTGCGGGACGCCGTGGCCGGCAAGAACGTGGGCACTCTAGCGAGGCCCCGGGCTCAGCGGCTGGGGGCCCGCAAGCTCTGGATCGCCTTCGCGGTGCGGTCCGTCGGCAGGCTCAGCGTGGACGAGGGGGCGCGCCGCGCCCTGGTCGAGCGGGGCAAGTCGCTGCTGGCGGTGGGGGTGTACTCGGCCAGCGGGGAGTTCGTGGCGGGCGACGCCGTGGAGGTGGCGGGGCCCGACGGCGAGGTCTTCGCCAAGGGGCTGGTGCGGATGCCCTCGGCCCGCCTCGACGCCGTCATCGGCCGCCGCAGCGCCGAGCACGAGGCCGGGACCCCCGAGGAGCTGATCCACCGCGACGACATGGTGCTGCTGGCACCGTAACCCCCTACGCCGCCCCGAGGGAGAGTGGGTACCGATGGCAATCGACGTAGTTCTGGCCCTCGCAGGGCTGCTGCTGCTGCTGGTCGGCTCGGACTGGCTGGTAGCCGGGGGTTCCCGGCTGGCGGCGCGCCGGGGCATCCCGCCGGTCGTGGTCGGCGCGGTGATCCTGGGGTTCGGCACGAGCCTGCCGGAGCTGGTCGTGGGCATCACCGCCGCGGCCGGGGGCGACTCGTCGCTCGGCCTCGGCGGCATCGTCGGGTCGAACGCCGCCAACATGGGCCTCGTGCTCGGCGTCGCCGCCCTCGCCGTTCCCATCGCAGCCGATCGGGCCGCCTGGCGGCGGGTCCCGCCGGCCATCGGCGCGGTCCTGCTGCTGGCGGTCTTCCTCGTCACCGGTGGCGGGGCGGTGGAGCGTTGGGAGGGCGGCGTGCTCCTCGCGGCGATGGCGGCGGCAACGTGGTGGCTGTTGCGCGACCCGCACGCGAGTGCCGGCCAGCACGGCGACGCCCCCGGCCCCGCCGTTCCCGCGCCGAGCAGGATGGACCGGCGGATCGATGACGCGGTGCGGCGCCTGGCGCCGGACAGCCGCGGCGAGTTCTGGCGGCTGGTCCTGGGTCTGGCGGCCATCGTGGCGGGCGCGCAGCTGGCCGTGGGAGGCTTCACGGGCATCGCCGAGCGCATCGGGCTCGCCACCGGTCTGGTCGGCCTCAGCCTCGTGGCAATCGGCACGTCGCTTCCCGAACTCGCCACCGCGCTGGCCGGGATACGTCGGCGCCAGCCCCTCCTCACCCTCGGCAACCTGCTCGGAAGCAACATCTTCAACAGCCTGGCCATCGGCGGTGTCATCGCGCTGGTCCGCCCGGGCGGGCTCGGCAGCGACGGCGTGCCCTGGGTCGCCGCAGCAGCCATGGTCGGCATGATCCTGCTGGCCATGCTGTTTCTGTCCACGAACCGCCGCGAGCGGCGCCTAGAACGCTGGGAGGGCGGTGTCCTGCTGGCCGCTTACGCGGTCGCCCTACCGCTCATCCTCGTCTCCTGACGAACCCGGGCGCCCCGGCCGGAGCAGTCGGCAGAGCCCTGCTGGCCGCCTACGCGGTCGCCCTACCGCTCATCCTCGTCTCCTGACGAGCCCGGGCGGCCCGGCCGGGGCAGTCGGCAGAGCCCTACTGGTCGCCGCCCTACTGGCCGGCGGCGCCGTCCTCGGTGTCGGCCTCGATGGCGTCCGCGAGCTGGCGGAGGTTCTCGGGCGTGGCCGCGCCGTCCATCTCGCCGAGGTAGGCCGGAAGCTTCACGCCTACCTGGCCGGCGAGGTCCTGCAGCGGGGGCAGGGCGCCGATCAGGCTCGACAGGAAGTTGGCGGTGCTGCTGCCGTTGCCCCCGTTGCCGCCGCCCGAATCCCACACGGTCACTTGGTCGATCTTCAGGTTGGAGATGGCCTTGACCTGCTCGGCCACCAGCGACGGGAGCTGCTCGGCCACCAGCATCAGGGCCGCTAGCTGCGCCTCCCCGCCGGTGCGGTCCACGAGCTCGCCGAGACCCTCGGCGCGGCGGGTCAGCAGGGCCAGCAGACCCATGGCCTCCGCCTCCATGCGGAGGCGCTGGCCGTCGGCCTCGCCGCCTTGGACCAGGCGGATGCGGTCGGCCTCGGCCTCGGCCAGGGTGCGCACCCGCTCGCGCTCCACCTCAGCGGGGACCACGATGTCGGCCTGCTGGGAGGCCTTCTCCCTCCCGGCGCGGGCCACTTCGGCGGCGGCCTCGGCGGCGAAGGACTCCTCCTCGGCGCGCGCCTGGGTGACGCGCTCGGCGGCGGTGGCCAACCGCTCGGCCTCGGCCTCCTTCT
>JAPOYM010000028.1 GCA_026706565.1 bacterium | reverse complement strand
TCTCGCGGTCGATGCCGCCGACGCTCAGCAGGAACGGCGTGATGAAGTCGGTCTCGAGCCCGCGCTGGAACGTCCACAGCACGTCCGCGGAGGTCGCGTGGTTGCCCGCCGGGCTGTGTGCCTCACGCAGCGTGAACACGTAGCTGCCGCTGTCCTCCTGCGTCCACGACTCGGCGAGTTCGGGCTGCAGGTCGGCCGGTCCCTGCAGGGCCGTCGCCCCCTCGGCCAGCGGCACGTAGCGCACGAGCGTGCTGACCACGCTCTGCGTCGTCTCACCGGTCGGCCGGCCCTGGTACACCGCCGGGTCCACGTTCGACGGCACCGCCGGGAAGATCATCGTGAACGTCACCGGCTCGGGGGGAGGCGGCGGAGGCGGTGGCTCCGGCGGGGGCGGGGGAGGCGCTGCCGCGGCCGACTCGGCCTCGGCGGCGGCTTGCGCGGCGGCTTCGGCGGCCTCCTGCGCCTCGGCCTGCGCAGCGGCTGCTTCCGCCTGGGCGGCGGCTGCCTCGGCCTGCGCGCTGGCCGCCTCGGCCTGGGCGGCCGCTGCGGCTTCCTGCGCGTCGGCCAGGGCCGCCTCCGCGGCCGCGACCGCCGCTTCGTTGCCCTCGGCGGTGGCGACGGCCAGTTCGGCGGCCGCTATGGCCTCTTCGGCTCGCGCCGCCGCGGCGTCGGCTCTGGCATCTGCGGCGGCTGCCGCGGCGTCTGCGGCCGATGCCGCGCTGTTCGCCGCCGATGCCTCGGAGCGAGCCGTCTGCGCCTCGGACAGGGCGCCGGAGGCGGCGGTGGACGCCGCCGCGGCCTCGTCCGTGCCGTCCTCGGCGCAGGCCGCGCCGAGCAGCGCGATCACGGCCGCGAGCGCGACCAGGCGGTAGGTGAATCTCCGTTGCCTCATCGTGCAGTCTCCCCTCCAGGCGAATGGAAATCGCCGGACACCTTACGCGCTCTCGCCGCGTCGGTCCGGCGAGTGTGGTGTCCGGCCCACCTCGGTTCGTGGTCTGTCCGGTCGGGGGCGGCGGTGGCCGTCGTCGGGAGCGTCTGGCGAAATCGCTCCGCCGGCCGGCCCCCGGCGCCTCCGACCTCCGTAGTGTCGTTCCGGAGGAGGCCCGAACCTATTGGCCTGCGACCGGGCTTACGGTGACCGACGGCGACGACGGGCCGGCCAGGAACTCCTCGTAGCGAGCGGCTGTGCCCGCAATGTCGTCGGGGAGTGCGTCCCAGCGGCCGTTGGGGACGAGGTCTGCCGCCTCGGGGCTGTGGGCCTGGAGCGGGTCGTCGGGATGCGCGGCGATCAATGTCGGGACACCGATGAGGCGCAGCCGGTCGGCAGTCGGATAGGCCAGGGCTGCCCGGTAGGGGAGGTGGTAGGTGTCGAGCCGCTTGGCGACCTCGACGAAGCCGCGGTGGAAGGCCGCGAGCTCGACCATCGGGACCCAGCGGATGCCCTCGCGGCTGCGGCGGAACCACGGCCAGTAGGTGGTGAACGCGCGGCGGAAGTGCCACGCGGCAGTCAGGTGCGTGCCGTCCCAGACCGGCTCGAAGGTGGGGAGGTAGTTGGCGAGGAGTTCGGCGCGGGGCAAGAGGTCGGGCCGGTCGCCGTCGTCGAACAGGGTGACCCCCTCGAGGATCAGCCGGCGGACCCCGCGGCGGGCGATGGCGGCTTCGACGGCGATCAGGGCGCCGGTGTGCGTGCCGTAGAGGTCGAGTTCGCAGACCTCCAGGATGTCCAGCGCCTCGTTGACGATGGCCGCGAAGTCCCCGATGTGGAACGGGCCGTCGCCGGGGGGCGGGTCGGAGTCGCCGTTGCCGGCCGTGTCGAGAGCGATCACGGGGCGGCCTCGGGCCAACTCCGCCATAAGCGGCTCCAGCAGTGCTGATGATGTCGGCGAGGCGTGGAGCATCACGAGCGGTCGGCCGCTGCCGGCGATCCGACGCATCAGCACTTGGCCGCGGCGGGTCGTCAGGTAGCCGCGTTCGATGGCTCCCGCGGCGGGTGTTCGCGCAGGGGTGTGCAGCGAGCGATCGGCACCGCCGGTGGCATCGAAGAGTGCGTGCAACTGCAGCGACCGGTCGGGGCCCGGCGGCAGGGAGACCACCGTTCCGTGCGGGCCGGTCGCCGTAATCCGCGCGCCCGGCGGCGTGAGCGGGTCGGCGGGCGAGGTGACCAGAGTCCATGGAACCTCGAGCCGGCCCAGCGAGCCGGCCGGCGAGTGGGCGAAGGCGGCGCGGAGCCCGTCCCCGTAGCCGTCGCCGGCGCGGAGCACGTCGCCGGCACGGCGTTGCAGCACGCTGGGCGGCGGCTCGTCGGCGTCCAAGCGTGTCGCGGCCGCCGGCCGGTACCAGGTCCGGAACAGGGACTGCTCGCGGCACCACCACCAGATGGCGGCGATGTGGGCGCCGTCCCACGACGGGTCGAACCGGGGGCAGAACCTCTCGGCCATTTCATCTCGCTGCGAATCCTCCAGCAGCGGGAGTTGGTCGAGGACCACGCTGGCGATCCGTCCAGCGTGGCGGACCGCGACCTCGAGAGCCACCTGCGCCCCGGTACCGGTGCCGTAGAGATGGCAGCGGTCGATGCCCAGGGCGCCGAGGTTCTCCGCCACGGCGTCGGCGTAGTCAGCGAGGGTGGGGGAGCCGCCCAGGGAGTGCGAGTTGCCGCAACCGGGGAGATCCATCGCGACGGCCGTGAAATCGCCGGCCAGCGCCTCCGCGAGGGGGGCCAGCGATCCCGCCGACCACGGGAAGGCCCCCAGGAGCACCGCGACCGACCCCGACCCGCTGCGCAGGTAGTGGAACTCCCGGCCGGCCACGTCGGCGAAGTGCCGGGACAGACCGCTGGGATGTGACGCCGCGCCCTCTGTCACGGGCGGACCGCCGGATCGGGCCGGAAGCGGCTCGGGACTCCGTGGGCATCGGGTGTCGCTCCGGCTGAGAGCCTGCGGCGCGCTCGGCTCCGAGAGGGATCGCCTCGCCCGCTCGTCGCCGCGGCGGGGACCGGAAAACACGACGGGGCGCCTCGTGCGGCACCGCCGCCGGCGCGTCCCGTGCTCCCGCCTCGGCGTGCGGGGCCGTCCTCGATCACCGGAACCGCGGTGGCGGCTCGTAGCCGCCGGTCGCTTCGGTGAGGCGCTGGGCGAAGTCGATGGTGCTGCGATCGTGCAGGTACGGGCCGACGATCTGGATGCCGACCGGCAGGCCGTCGGCTGCCAACCCCACCGGGGCGACGGTCGCGGGCAGCCCGGCCATGCTCACCATGCCCGGCCAGATGATCTGGTCCCAGTAGTCACGGGCCTCACCGTCGACGGTGATCGTCCTGCGGTTGATGTTGGAGTGGTCGTGCGGGATGGCGGTCGTCGGAACCGTGGGGCACAGCAGGATGTCGCAGTCCCGGAAGAAGTCGCGCCAGCGTTCCCGGTAGCCGGCGCGCTCCTCGTCGGCGGCGAGCCAGTCCCGGTGCCGGGCGGTGCCGTCGCGCAGGTAGCGGGCGTTGCGCCGGTCGTCGTCGGGTGCCAGTTCCCCCGCCTTCGCCAAGAGGGTGCCGTAGACCCGGTTGGCGAGCCCCGCGGTCGTGGCGGCGTAGAGCAGGCGCTGGTAGGTGCGGTGGGCGTCGGCGAGCGGGAAGTCGGGACGCAGACGGCTGTCGACCGCCGCGCCGGCGTCCGCCAGGGCGTCGACGGCGTCGCTCAGGACTGCGCCGACGGTTATGTCGATAGGGCATGCCGGATCGTCCAGCCACACGGCCACCCGGTAGCCGCCGAGCGATGAGCCGCGGGGCGGCGGGAGTTCCAGGTTCCAGGCGGTGGCGTCGCCCTCGTCGGGTCCCGCGAGCACGTCGAGCGCCAGTTCCAAGTCCTCCGCGGCGCGCCCGAGCGGCCCGAAGACGGCGAGATCCACGGGGCTCAGCGCCCCCGGCGGCGGGGGGATGTGCCCGCGGGTCGGGATGATGCCGAAGCTGGGCTTGTGCCCGTAGATGCCGCAGTAGTGGGCCGGGTTCCGGACCGAGCCCCCGATGT